>NZ_CP046103.1:3748804-4061205 GCF_009707325.1 Pseudomonas sp. IB20
TCGATGCCCGAGCCATGGCCACTGAATTCCACCGCCAGGCTGCCGTCCGAGACCATGTGGTCGGCCCATTCGATGTCCAGCACGCCGTAGTAGAGGTCTTCGGCGTCCTTCATCGGGAAGCGCTTGAGCACCAGCAACACGCGGTTGGCCAGGCGCGACCAGAGGCACAGGCGGTAGGCGGTTTCCATGTCGGCCATGCCGCGCACGGCCGAGGTGTGCTCGCGGGCGTCCTCAAGGCCAAGCCCGACGGCTTCCTCGATCAGCAGGCCTTCGAGGCCCTTGGGGCAGGTGAGGAAGAGTTCAAAACGGTCCGACATGGGGCATTCCAGGCTTTTCAGCAATAAATGAACGGGCGACGCATCGCCGGCTCGGTTTTCAATCAAGCACTTTTCTTGAAGAGTGCTCGCGTGGCACGAATGTGCCGTTCCACCCCGGCTGCCGGGCCCTTGGGCCAAAATTTCCGGGGCAGATAAATAATTGGTTGCAACAAAAAGAAATATTCCGACCCTTCGTCGAATAATAACCGACTGCAACGAGCGGGCATTCTCACTAAAGGATTAAACCCATCCTCTTTGCAGGGCACATCATAGCTGGGTTTGCCCAATAAAAGGGGCGAAAAGCCATCCCAGCTTATGGCTATAGCATCGTTATCGTTACGTGCTTATGACAAAACGATCATTGAATCCATGTGACCTATTGGTTAGAACTCAACACAGGTTGGCGCCGTAACGGCGCCGACACATAGGCTCGCCACGCCGGCAGCGAGCCCACCAACGGCAGAAAAACTCTGCCCGGCCTCGGACGAGGCCGAAGGATATCTACACAGTCAACAAGTGAGGGAAACACCCTATGAGAAGACTTAAGCGTGATCCGTTGGAAAGAGCATTTTTACGCGGATATCAGTATGGCGTTCATGGAAAGTCCCGTGAGCTTTGCCCATTTACTCTACCGTCGGTACGCCAAGCCTGGATCAATGGCTGGCGAGAAGGACGCGGCGACAATTGGGACGGTATGACCGGCACTGCGGGGATCCACAGACTCAACGAACTTCACGCCGTCGGCTAATACAGGGCACTTAATCCGACACACCACCTTGAAGATTATGTAACGACTTAACCACGCACGCCCCATCAGGGCGGCGGGCTTCGGCCCAAGGGCTCCTTTAGGGAGCCCTTTTTATTGGCTGATCAATCAGCGCAAGGCTGCAATCGCGTCCACCGATTCGCGAATCAACGCCGGGCCTTTGTAAATAAAGCCTGTGTACAACTGCACGAGGCTGGCGCCGGCAGCGATCTTCTCAGCCGCGTGCTTGCCTTCGGTGATGCCGCCCACGGCGATGATCGGCAAGCGCCCCGCCAACTCAGCCGCCAACACCTTGACGGTGTGGGTGCTCTTGTCGCGCACCGGGGCGCCCGACAGCCCGCCGGCTTCATCACCATGGGCGAGCCCTTCAACGCCGACTCGGCTCAAGGTCGTATTGGTGGCGATCACCGCGTCCATGCCCGAATCCACCAGGGCCTGGGCGACCAGCACGGTTTCTTCGTCGCTCATGTCCGGGGCGATCTTGATAGCCAGCGGCACACGCTTGCCATGGCGCACGGCCAGGTCTTCCTGGCGCTGGCGCAACGCTTCGAGCAACTGCTTGAGGGAGTCGCCAAACTGCAGGCTGCGCAGGCCCGGGGTGTTCGGCGAGCTGACATTGACGGTAACGTAGCTGGCGTGGGCGTAGACCTTGTCCAGGCAAATCAGGTAGTCATCAACGGCACGCTCTACCGGTGTATCGAAGTTCTTGCCGATATTGATGCCCAGAATGCCTTTGTATTTCGCGGCGTGAACCCGCGACAGCAGGTGATCGACGCCCAGGTTGTTGAAGCCCATGCGGTTGATGATCGCCTCGGCTTCCGGCAAGCGGAAGATCCGAGGTTTAGGGTTGCCGGGCTGCGGCCGTGGCGTCACGGTGCCAATTTCAACAAAACCGAAACCCAATTGCGCAAAGCCGTCGATGGCCGCGCCGTTCTTGTCCAGGCCGGCAGCCAGCCCGACGGGGTTAGGAAAATCGAGCCCCATCACCGACACCGGCATCTTCGCCGGGGCCTTGCATACCAGCCCATTGAGCCCCAAGCGGCCACCGGCACCGATCAAGTCCAGGGACAGATCGTGAGAGGTTTCCGGGGAGAGTTTGAACAACAGCTGGCGGGCCAGGGTATACATGGGCGGGCTAGACTCGGAGGCGGCGAAAGGTGGCGCCGATTATAGCCGGGGTGGCGCGCCAGGTGCGAGGTGCGCCGTCCAATCGTCAATGCCGTTGTGCAACCAACGCCTCATACTGCGCCCAGATTTTTTCTGCATAACGCAGGCGCAGCGCCTCACGCTCAGGTGCCGGCCCCGCGTTGTAGGAGCCTACGGCTGTCCAGTTGTAACCGAAGCGCTGGATAAACTCGGCAAGGATCGAGGCGCCCACTTCGACCGATAAACACGGCTCACTCAGCAGCCGCTCCTCGGTAATGCCCTGTTTGGCCAGACGGGGCAGGTGCATGCTGTTGATCTGCATCAGGCCGATATCTCGGGAGCCATCGCTGTTGCCATGGTTGATCGCCTGCGCACGAGCGCCCGACTCCACGACAGCGATGGCTTGTAACAGCTCCGGCTCGATGTCGTAGCGGCTGGCCACCTCATCCCAGCAACTGGCCCAGGCTTGATGGCTGCCCACCAGCACACTCAACAGTAACCCTTTGCCCAATCGCTTAATCATGGGCCACCTGGCCACACGCCGAACAGATGTACTGCGCGCGCGCCCGTTCAGACTGGTGCGGTTCGTGCTGCTCGACTTTCACGGCACACGTAAAGCGATAGCCTCTGCCATAGATCGTCTTGATAAAGTCCTTGTCCTTCCTAAGGTGCTTACGCAGCGCATAGATGCAGCGAGTGAGTGACTCCTCTGCGACATCCCCACGAGGCCAGCCCAACTCAAGCAAACGATCCTTGGTCATCAGTACGCCATCGGACGCCAACAGCAGCCGCAACACATGCCACTCCTTGGGCGGCAACTGAGTATCCACGCCTTCACCGGTCAACCGGCCATCGCCATACAAGGTCCATCCGGCAAAAACCCGTGAGGCCGTCGGCCCATCATTCACGAGGGTCATACACACCTCTGCATCCGACTACTGACATTGAATTCCCTGTTTCCAGAAACGGCCGATACGGCAACCTCACGACTATAAAAACCAGAGCCGCAAACGGCGGTAGGAAAAGGCCGATGTAATCGAGGCTTTCGGCACGCACCGCGTAGGATTTTTCATCACCAGAAACAACAAGGGCTCAGGAAATCGTTCAGAAGCGGCTCAAGGTTTCACCACAAACGCACGTTGCACACGCTCGTACTGGCTCTGCGTCAATGGCGGCGGCCCGACGGCGCCGGCGAGCATCTTCAATTCGCTCCCAATCGCCCGTGCCTGGATCACAAACAGCCGCACCTCAGCGCGTCGACTGCCGCTGGCCACCTCGTCCCCTCGTCGAAAACCACCCAGCCAAAGACGCCTGCCCGGAGGCACACGAACCACCGTGCTGATTCCCACTCGCCCCACCGCCCCTGCTGAGCCGGGCTTGAGCTTGCGGTCCAACTGACGGTCATCCTTGATGGTCAGCTGCATTTCGATCTGATTCGCTTCGGCAAAACGCGGTAGCACACTGGCTTCGGTGCCATAACGTAAAGGCTGCCATTCAGCGCTTTTTTCTCCAGGCCCAGGCAGGTAAAACGTATGGTTATCCTGGAAAACCGCCGGGACATTCTCTTGGGTCAGGGTCACGGGAAACGCCGTAACCCTGGCTTTGCGCCGGCGCTCCAGCACACCGAGCTGTGCCATCAAGCGGTTATCGTCCAACGGTTCCATAACGCGCGTTACCGAAGCACCGGTGTTGGTTTCCTGAGCCCAGGCCGCGCCCATCTTCTCGAATTCGCTACGGTAAACATCGACCTGCCATAACGACACCTCAATCGGGCGCTTCGGCTTGTCGAGCTCCGCCACCAGCTCCTCAATGACCTTCACCTGGTCAGGTTTTCCCTTGATCAACAGGCTGTTTGAGTCAGGGTAAGCCATCACCACCAAGCTTTTGTCGGCCAGCAGGCTTGGCGGGCGTTGTTTGTCATTTTTCTGCTCACTGGCTAACACGGTTTCGATCATCGAGGCCATGCCCGGTACATTGACCTTGTCGCCGCCCATGGCGTACTGACGATCTGCCACATGGGTGTTGAATACCTGCACCACGCCGAAGGTTTGTTTGCCGACGCGCATCTGCGCGCGCTGCTTGTCCATCAGTTGAGCCAGGTGCAGTACTTGGTCCACATAGTTCGGTGGCCCGGACACATAGAACGTCCGCGCCCCGCTCTCCCTGAGCGGGTAGCGTGATTCATCAAGGCCCGAACGGCGCATGAACCCACGCAACCTGTCGACCGAGATATGCCGCAGCGCCACCGCCGTGCTTTTTGCCTCGCCGGCGCCATAGAGGTAAAGCACCTGCCCGTCGCTGTACCAAATCAGGCCTTGCTGCTCGGCGACCGCCTCCAGGGTCTGCTGCGCCGCCTCCAGGTCGAATGACCCGGAGAGGGTTCTACGCGCCACCTCGCGACTGACCACGATGGGTACGCCCAAAGGCACCGACAGCGCAGTGAAAAAGGTGTGCAAGCTCTCATCCCGCGCCTGGTAGTTCTCCCCCAACGCGGGCGTGATTGCCAACAACAGTGCCAAACACAGCAACCAGCGATGCAACCCGTGGTAGCTGATCATGGCTGTAGAATCGATAGACACCGTGGGTGTTCCTGACAGTCTGGCGCAAAGAGGCGGCCATACTGGGAGGCAGCCGAGTTTCAATCTTGATGGAAAGTTGACGGCAGCCCGCGCCAGCCTGCCCGTGGCATGTGCTTTGCTACGGACTCAGTATCAAAGCCTGCATCAACCTCGAAGCAGGCCTACAGACAAAGGCGTCGTACCCTGCAATGGCCTGCATCGCTATCCCAGCGCAGCCCATCAACGGTAACGACGCTTTTTTTTGAGAAACGGTAGGTGTTGATGAACGATTCGGTCGGCAACAGCCCGGTGAATAATCCGCTGGCCTGGGTAAACGGCAGTGACGCCCCGGAAAAGAGCAGCCTCGACCTGGGTTTCATGGCGCTGACCGACTGCGCCTCACTGGTGGTCGCCGCCACCCAAGGCTTCGCGCAACCCTACGGGCTGACACTGAACCTCGAGCGCCAATCCTCCTGGGCCAACCTGCGCGACAAACTGGTCAGCGGTGAACTGGACGCCGCCCACAGCCTGTATGGCTTGGTTTATGCCGTGCACCTGGGCATCGGCGGCGTTGCGCCGACCGACATGGCCGTGCTGATGGGGCTCAACCAGAACGGCCAGAGCATCACCTGTCCCACGGCCTGCAACAGCAAGGCGTGACCACTCCTGAGGCATTGGACCGCCACGTGCACCAAAGCCGAACAAAACTGACGTTCGCCCAGACATTTCCCACAGGCACCCACGCCATGTGGCTGTATTACTGGCTGGCGAGCCAAGGCATTCACCCCTTGCAGGACGTCGACAGCGTGGTGGTGCCGCCACCGCAGATGGTCGCGCACCTGCAAGCCGGGCGCATCGACGGGTTTTGTGTCGGCGAGCCTTGGTGTGCCAGCGCGGTCAAGCAAAACCAAGGGTTCACGCTGGCGACCACCCAGGCGATCTGGCCGAACCATCCGGAAAAGGTTCTAGGCTGCACCCAGGCCTTCGTCGATCAATACCCAAACACCGCGCGCGTGTTGGTAATGGCGATTCTCGAAGCCAGCCGTTTTATCGAAGAAAGCCAGGAGAACCGGCGCTCCACCGCGCAATTACTCAGCGCCCGCGACTACCTCGATGCGCCGCTCGACTGCATCGAGCCACGCCTGTTGGGCGCCTATGACGACGGCCTCGGCAACCAGTGGCAAGACCCGCACGCGCTGAGGTTTTTCGGTGATGGCGAGGTGAACCTGCCTTACCTCTGCGACGGCATGTGGTTCATGACCCAGTTTCGACGTTGGGGCTTGCTGCGCGAAGACCCGGACTACCTGGGCGTCGCGCGTCAGGTGCAGCAACTGGACCTGTATCGCCAAGCCGCCGCCGTCGGGGTTGCAGCAAACGCCCAGGACATGCGCAGCAGCCAGTTGATCGACGGCGAAATTTGGGACGGCTCCAACCCTGCCGCCTACGCCCGCAGCTTCCGCCTGCACGCCATGGCGGACCACGCCAACCGCCAGGCGCTGCGCTGACAGGAAGAATGATATGTTGCGAATCCTGTTGATCAACGATACCCCGCGCAAAGTCGGACGCCTCAAAGCCGCGCTGACCGAGGCCGGGTTCGAGGTCATCGATGAGTCCGGCCTGACCATCGACCTGCCCGCGCACGTCGAAACGGTGCATCCGGACGTGATCCTGATCGATACCGAGTCACCCGGGCGCGACGTCATGGAGCAAGTGGTGCTGGTCAGCCGCGATCAACCACGGCCGATCGTGATGTTTACCGACGAGCACGACCCGAACGTAAAGCGCCGGGCGATCAAGTCCGGCGTCAGTGCCTACATCCTCGAAGGCATCCAGGCCCAGCGTCTGCAGCCGATCCTGGACGTGGCCATGGCCCGCTTTGAAAGCGACCAGGCTCTGCGCGCCCAGCTCCAGGCCCGTGATCAGCAACTCGCCGAGCGCAAACGCATCGAGCAGGCCAAAGGCATGCTGATGAAAATGAAGCACTGCAATGAAGAAGAAACCTACACGCTGATGCGCCGCTAGGCCATGAGCCGCCAACAGAAACTGATCCAGGTGGCGGAGCAGATTATCGCCATGAGTGAGTTGCTAGGCTGATCTGGCGCAGCCACATTCACCACAGGTAACCAACGGCGGTTGCCCCTTCTACGACAAAGACGTCGCCCATCCGGTTTGCCCCCGCAAACCCGGTGGCGGCGTTTTTTCGTTTTGGCCCCAGCGCATGGGGCCGGTGGGGCGGCCTGAACCGGCGGTTCCATCAGCCGGCCTTCTTACAAGACTCCCAACCGTTGAGGTGCGTGATGAAATCAAGCTTCTGGAAATCCGGGCACACCCCGACCCTGTTTGCCGAGTTCCTGTATTTCGACCTGAGCTTCATGGTCTGGTACCTGTTGGGCCCACTGGCGGTGCAGATTGCCGCCGACCTGCACTTGACCACTCAGCAGCGCGGCCTGGTGGTGGCGAAGAGGCCATGTGGCTGCGCGAACGCGGTGTGTCGGTGGAGTGGGTCAACGGGATTACGGTGGGCCTGGCGGGGGCCACAAATTGCGACATTCCACTGACGTTGCGTGGGCCCACTGGCGGTGCAGATTGCCGCCGACCTGCACTTGACCACTCAGCAGCGCGGCCTGGTGGTGGCGAAGAGGCCATGTGGCTGCGCGAACGCGGTGTGTCGGTGGAGTGGGTCAACGGGATTACGGTGGGCCTGGCGGGGGCCACAAATTGCGACATTCCACTGACGTTGCGCGGTATCAGCCGAGGCGTAACGCTGGTCACGGCACATACCCAAGACGACAGCAGCCTGAACTGGCGTGCACTGGCCGAGGGCGGAACGAAGGTGGTGGTGTATATGGGCGTGGCGAAGCTTGAGGAGATTCGTCAGCAACTGCTCGATGGCGCAATGGCAGCGGATATGCCGGTGGCGATGATCGAAAATGCATCGCTGCCCCAGCAGCGCGAATGCCGCAGCACACTGGCACACATGCATACGGATGCGCAGGCGTTTGCCTTGAAGAGCCCGGCTATCCTGGTGATCGGCCGTGTGGCCGCCACTGATCAGGCGGCCCGGGTTGCGGTGTCAGCCAGCGCTTGAGACAAATTGCAGACGAAAAAAAGCCCGGCCTAAGCCGGGCTTTTTTCTACCACTCAGTAATTACTGAGCTTGAGCTTCAACCGACGCTTCTACGCGACGGTTAACAGCGCGGCCAGCTTCAGTTGCGTTATCAGCAACTGGGCGGGATTCGCCGTAACCTACCGCAGTAACACGGCTAGGAGCTACGCCGTCTTTAACCAGGACTTGCTTAACAGCGTCAGCACGACGCTGGGACAGCTTCTGGTTGTAGGCGTCTGGACCGATGGAGTCAGTGTGACCAGCAACTTCTACGTTGGTAGTTGGGTACTGAGCCATGAAGTCGGCCAGGTTTTTCACGTCGCCGTAGCTGTTAGGCTTAACAACCGACTTGTCGAAGTCGAACTTAACGTCCAGCTCAACACGAACAACCTGAGCAACCGGAGCTTCTGGCTCTGGAACTGGCTCTGGAGCTGGTGCTGGGGTAGGAGCTGGAGCAACTGCGCCAGCGTTACCGCCGAAGTTTACGCCCAGGCCGACCAGTGCGGAGTAATCCCACTTGCCGTTGTCCAGGTTGTAGTCAGACTCAACGCCAGCACGTGCGAACAGGTTGTTGGTGAAGTAGTACTTCACACCAGCGCCAGCGATAGCCAGGGTCGACTGATCGCGACCGCTGTGGCCGTCGACCTTAACGTTGGTACGGCTCTGGTGACCGAAACCACCTTCTACGTATGGACGCAGGGAGTCAACACCGGCCTGACCGAAGTGGTACTGAGCAGTCACGCTGCCAGTGTCACCTTTGATCTTCTGGTTACCAGTACCGTCGTTCGAACGGGTGTGGTTGGTGGTGTCGTAGTTCAGGTTAACCGACACGTCGTCGGTAATGAAGTAACCGATGCTGGCGCCAGGGTTGTAGCCGTCTTCGATGTGCTTGACGCTATCGTTGAACTGCTTTTTGTAGAACAGCTGGCCTTCAACTGCGCCTTGGCCTTGTGCCAGTGCGCCGAAAGAAGTAGCGGCAATAAGAGTACCAATGGCCAAGCCCAAGGTGTTTTTCAGTTTCATCCGTTAAATCCCCATCTGGTGATTGTAAAGCAGTCCCACAAACCGGGGGACAACTCGGCGACAAGTCTAACAGAACTTGCCTACACGTAAGAGATATTTGCCACGCACTAAGTTTCAGTCTCGCCCGCAAATTTCTCACGTAATTTATCAAGAGCACGTTTGTAACGCATTTTTGTAGCACTCAAACCCATGCGCATGATGTCAGCAATTTCCTGAAACTCCAGCTCTGCGACGAATCGTAGCACTAGAATTTCACGGTCAATCGGATTCACATGCACCAACCAGCGATCAAGTCCGCCCTTTTCCTCGGGTGTCGGCGCCTTTTCTTCAGACGCTTCCTCAAGGGGGTCCAGACTCAAAGCGTCCATCAAGCGACGCTTTCGCCGTTCCTTACGATACTGCGTGATGCACTCGTTGTACGTGATGCTATAGAGCCATGTTTTGAACTTCGATTTGCCCTCGAAGTTCTTCAGGCCGTACAGCACCTTGAGCATCACTTCCTGACAGACATCATCCGCATCTCTATCGTTCCCTAAATACCTTGAACAAACGTTGAACAGAGTGCGTTGATATCTGCGCATCAATTCTTCGTACGCGCGTGTTACGTGAAACAGCTCCGTGTGCGCGCGCGCGACCAACTCCTCATCAGAGAGCTCACGGGGGTCATAGCGCGTGGACAGCGTTTGGGCTTTATTCAAAACAAGTCGTGCCGACAGTCAGGTCAATGTCCGCTACAGCCCGGTCACCCGGGTTTGCGGCGGCGTACATTAGCAGGATTTTCCGGGTTAGCGGCTACTGACCTGCTGCTCGAGGAGAATCCGGTTGGACAGTGACACCAGGTCACCGTCATCGGTCAGCACCGTTGTCTTCACGGTACCGATCTCTTCGATTTGCCCTTCGACCTCGCCCACACGCACCTGTTGCCCAACCTGATACAGCTCACGCACATAGATTCCCGCAAGAATCTGACCGGCAATTTCCCGGCTTCCCAACCCCATGGCCAACGCAACGGCCAGACCAACGGTAATCAAAACAATCACAATCACGTGGTTGAGCAGGTCAGTTTTGACCTCCAACTGGCTGATCGCGACGGAAATACTGATGATGATCACCAGCCCCTGGGCGATTCGCCCCAGGCCCGCAGCATAGTCCAGACCCACGCCTTCAGCCGCCCCGCGCACCAGCCCATTGGCTAATTGCGCCAGTAAAACGCCTACCAGCAACACCAGCGCGCCGCCGAACACTTTCGGCAAATACAGCGCCAGCATATCGAGCGTAGCTGAAACTCGCTCAAGTCCAAGGGACTGAGCCGCAGAAACCAGAAAAATAAGTAGAACGAACCAGTAGACGATCTTCCCGATCAGGGTCGAGATCGGCACTTGCAACCCGGCACGGCCCAACAACTTGGTCAGGCCGGTGCCTGCCATCAAGCGGTCCAGACCGAGTTTGGCGAGTAATTTGGACAGCAGGGTGTCGAGCAACTTGGCCACGACAAAGCCCAGCAATACCAAGACTAGAGCACCAAACAGGTTTGGAATGAAATTCGCCACCTTGGTCCACAATGCGGTCATCGCAGTGACCAGGCTCTGGGTCCAGAGATCAAGTTCCATATTCAATCAGCCTTATCAGCAGTGCGAGCAAGAGGTTTACGACGGGAAACCGGCGAAACGTGGGCCGAACCATTGTTCAGGGCCATCATCAACGCCGGCAACCAACGACCGAGCAGACCGAACAGGTCTCCCGCCCCTACCTGACGGTTGGCGGTTTTCAACACGCGGCCCAGGCAGGCATCGTCGTCCCGGTTGGACGGCGAAGCATTCAGCATGTCACGCAAAGACTGTTCGAACGGATCGTGCATAAAGACCTCTCGCAAGTGATTTAAAAGACGAGGGTTAAATTCTTGGGGTCACATGGGCCCCTTGGTACGTTCAGCTCACATTCAGGTCAAACCCAGCGCAATCGTCGAAATAACCACCACTGCCCCAACGCAACGGCCACCATCATCAGGCACGCAATCACGAAGCCATACGGGCTGGCGGAGAACGGAATACCGCCCACATTTATACCCAGCAAACCGGTGAGAAAACTCATCGGCAGGAAGATCCCAGTGATGATCCCGAAGCGGTACATGGTGCGATTCATGCGCACGCTCAAGCGCCGGTCTTCGGCCTCAAGTACAAGCCCCACGCGCTCCCGAGCCAATTCGAGCTCTTCCAGGTAGCGGGTCAGGCTGTTGTGTAATTCATTCCAATAGTCGGCATCGTCGTCACAGAACCACGGCAATTTGATCCGCGTCAGTTGGGCAAAAATATCCCGCTGTGGCGCCAGGAAACGCTTGAGGCCCGCCGCTCGCCGACGGATCTGCAAAACGCTGCCATGCTCCGGAGTATACCGTTCGTCGGTATCAATTTTTTCTTCCTCAAAATCGACGATTTCGGATAAATCAGTGACCAGATCCTGCACTTTGTTGGTCAGGTACTGCGCCATATAAAGGATGAGTTCCGACGCGGTTTTTGGCCCCTTGCCGTCTGCCAGTTGCACCAGCAGCTCATCAGTGGCGCGCAGCGGGCGCAAGCGCAGAGAAATCACGCGACTGGCCGCAGCAAAGATACGCACCGAAACCATGTCTTCGGGCTCGGCGCCCGGGTTGAGGTTGACCCCACGCAAAAACAGCAGCAATTGCGCATCCGGCAGCGGCAACAGGCGCGGGCGGGTGTTTTCCTCCAGCAGCAAGTCGCAAGCGAATTCACTCAAGCCACTGGATTTGCGCAGCCAGGTCTGGGTCTGAGGATGGCTGCGATCCCAATGCAGCCACAGGCTTTCCTGGGGCTGCAGTTGCAAGTCGTCGAGCTCAGTCCGGGCAATCGAACGCGCACCGCCTTTACCGTCCAGCACCAGGGCATGCACCAGCCCCCATTGCGCGTTTTCTTCCTCGAACATCCTCACCCCTATCGGTTACTGCGGTTTATTCAGGCATTTTCAGCGGGCTTGGCGAGACGATCACGCCATTATTGTCGGCGTAGATGTACTCACCCGGGCGGAAAGTCACGCCGGCAAAGGTCACTACCACGTTCAAATCACCAATACCGCGCTTGTCGGTTTTCATCGGGTGCGTCGCCAGCGCTTGCACACCCAGGTCGGTCTGGGCAATGACATCGACATCACGGATGCAACCGTAGATCACCAGCCCTTCCCAACCGTTTTTGGCGGCTTTCTCGGCGATCATGTCGCCCAGCAACGCGCGACGCAGGGAACCACCGCCATCGACCACCAGCACCTTGCCTGCGCCCGGCTGGTCGGCCTGCTCCTTGACCAGGGAGTTGTCCTCGAAGCATTTGATGGTGACGATTTCGCCGCCAAAGGAGTCTCGGCCGCCGAAATTACTGAACATCGGCTCAAGCACCTGCACCAGATCGGGGTAGGCGTCGCACAAGTCGGGCGTCACGTAATGGTTCATCGAGAAACTCCTGTCGTCAAAAAAGAGGTCGAACATCCCACGGTGTACATCAGAAAAACGTGGCGCAACAGGCATTCTTTAAGGGTTCACCCGTTGGCGGCCGCCATGATCAGACTCACCTCGGCGCAACGCAATAGGCACTGCGCGACTAAATATGACCAGAAGCGTTTAACGCGTCATATCTTAGCCGCAACCACTCCCGAGTGAAACGCCCTTGGTAGAGCGCTTGTTCAAACCCCTGCAAGTACTTCGGCGTGTGCCCCGGTTAAAGGTGTCAGCGGATCTTTCAACCATCGCGCCACCATCGGCCACACCTCAGCTTGGGCGGCTTTGCTGACCAGCATCTCGACATGCCCGAAATCACCGCTAAAGCCCTGCTGGCGCCCCAGGCACAGGTATTGGCGATGCTCGGAACCGACCTGCTCAAACAACTTGCGGCACGCCCAATCCGGATCCTGCCGGTCGCCCGCCGCGCTCACCGCCAACAGCGGCACGTCGACGTCGGCCAGGCCTTTCCACCAATCTTGCTTTCCATCGCCAAAGCGACCGAACAGGCCATTCCAGCGCATGGCTTCAATCATCACGCCCGCCGGCTCGTCCTCGGGACCGCGCTTAAGCCGCGTGCCCGACACTTCGCCAAAGCGTTTCAAGAGCAAACGGCTGGTCCACTCCACCGGTGGAATTTTCAACGGCCAATGGGTACGGCTGACCTGGCAGCCAAACAACGCCACCGAGGCCACTGCCGGCGCGCCAAGGTGTTGACCACCGAGGGCCGCCGCCAAGGCGGTGCCGCCCAGGGAATGCCCGATCCAATGCGGAATTTGCGCACTTTGCTCACGCACAAACGCACCAATCGCCGGTAAATCGTAACGCGCGTAGTCGGCGACACGATTTCTGGCGTAGTCCTTGTTACGCTTGGAAAGACCATGCCCGCGCATTTCCGGGATCCACACATCAAACCCCTGGCGCGCCAGGTAAGCGCCCAGGCCGATGCCTTTGGGCGAGTACCAGAAACGCCGATTGGAAAAACTGCCGTGCAACAAAATGACCGGCGCGCCCCGGTTTTCCGGGACATCGGCCAGGCCCAAACGGGTCACGGCCAACTCGACGGTGCCGTCTGGGCTGTTACCGGGTTTGAGGCGGTAAACATCTTCACTCAGGTCGCCGCGACGTTCAGCACTGATCAGGGCGACGGGAAACAGGTTGCTGCTGCTTTGCATAATGCTCTTGCACAAAAAAGGGCGGCGTCCGTAAGGAGTTCCGCCCAGTACAGATAAGAATGCCGGTCACCCTTGGCGAGTGACCGGCACTTTTGACGCGTCGACCTTAGGCGGACGCTTGGCCTTCTGCGAGGAAGAACCAGGTTTCCAGTACGGAGTCGGGGTTCAGCGAGACGCTTTCGATGCCCTGCTCCATCAGCCATTTGGCCAGGTCAGGGTGGTCGGAAGGGCCTTGGCCGCAGATACCGATGTACTTGCCGGCCTTGTTACAGGCCTGGATGGCGTTGGCCAGCAGCTTCTTGACCGCAGGGTTACGCTCATCAAACAGGTGGGCGATGATTCCTGAGTCACGGTCCAGGCCCAGGGTCAGCTGGGTCAGGTCGTTGGAGCCGATGGAGAAGCCGTCGAAGAATTCCAGGAACTCCTCGGCCAGGATGGCGTTGGACGGCAGTTCGCACATCATGATTACGCGCAGGCCGTTTTCGCCACGGCTCAGGCCGTTTTCCGCCAACAGGTCGACCACCTGGCTCGCTTCGCCCAGGGTGCGTACGAACGGCACCATGATTTCGACGTTGGTCAGGCCCATTTCATTGCGCACGCGTTTGAGGGCACGGCACTCAAGCTCGAAGCAATCGCGGAAGGCTTCGCTGATGTAACGCGAGGCGCCCCGGAAGCCCAGCATCGGGTTTTCTTCTTCCGGCTCGTAAAGCTTGCCGCCGATCAGGTTAGCGTATTCGTTGGACTTAAAGTCCGACAGGCGCACGATGACCTTTTTCGGGTAGAACGCCGCCGCCAGGGTACTGATGCCTTCCACCAGTTTCTCGACGTAGAAGCCCACCGGGTCGTTGTAACCGGCGATGCGCTTGTCGACGCTTTCCTTGATGTCCGGCGGCAGGCCGTCGTAGTTCAGCAGGGCCTTGGGGTGCACGCCGATCATGCGGTTGATGATGAACTCCAGACGGGCCAGGCCCACACCAGCGTTCGGCAACTGCGCGAAATCGAAGGCACGGTCCGGGTTACCGACGTTCATCATGATCTTGAACGGCAGGTCAGGCATGGCATCGATGGAGTTTTGCTTGATGTCGAAGCCCAGTTCACCCTCAAAGATGAAACCGGTGTCGCCTTCAGCGCAGGATACCGTCACGCCCTGGCCATCTTTCAACAGCTGGGTGGCATTGCCGCAACCGACGACCGCCGGAATGCCCAGCTCACGGGCGATGATCGCCGCGTGACACGTACGCCCGCCACGGTTGGTGACGATGGCGCTGGCGCGTTTCATCACGGGTTCCCAGTCCGGGTCGGTCATGTCGGAGACCAGCACGTCGCCTGGCTGGACTTTGTCCATTTCGGACACGTCCTTGATGATCCGCACCTTGCCGGCGCCGATGCGCTGGCCGATGGCACGGCCTTCCACCAGCACGGTGCCGGTTTCTTTCAATAAGTAACGTTCCATGACATTGGCCGAGGTGCGGCTTTTCACGGTTTCAGGCCGCGCCTGCACGATGTACAGCTTGCCGTCGTCACCGTCCTTGGCCCACTCGATGTCCATCGGGCACTTGTAGTGCTTTTCGATGATCATCGCTTGTTTGGCCAATTCGCTGACTTCAGCGTCAGTCAGGCAGAAACGCGCGCGCTCGGCCTTGTCGACTTCAACGGTTTTAACCGAGCGACCGGCCTTGGCCTCGTCGCCGTAGATCATCTTGATGGCTTTGCTGCCCAGGTTGCGGCGCAGGATGGCCGGGCGGCCAGCCTCAAGGGTGTGTTTATGGACGTAGAATTCGTCCGGGTTGACCGCGCCTTGTACGACGGTTTCGCCCAGGCCGTAGGCGCCGGTGATGAATACCACGTCACGGAAGCCCGATTCGGTGTCCAGGGTGAACATCACGCCGGCGGTGCCGGTTTCCGAACGCACCATGCGCTGCACGCCGGCAGACAAAGCCACCAGTTTGTGGTCGAAACCTTGGTGTACGCGGTAGGAAATGGCGCGGTCGTTGAACAGCGAGGCAAACACTTCCTTGGCGGCGCGGATTACGTTTTCGACGCCACGGATATTCAGGAAGGTTTCTTGCTGGCCGGCAAAAGAGGCGTCCGGCAAGTCTTCGGCTGTGGCCGAGGAGCGCACGGCGACGGCCATGTCCGGGTTACCGGCCGACAGCGTGGCGAAGGCGGTGCGGATTTCTTCGTTGAGCTTCTCGGGGAACTCGGCGTCCATGATCCATTTACGGATCTGGGCACCGGTCTTGGCCAGGGCATTGACGTCATCGACGTCCAGGGCGTCCAGCGCGGCGTGGATCTGAGCATTGAGGCCGCTGAGTTCGAGGAAATCGCGGTAAGCCTGAGCCGTGGTGGCGAAACCACCAGGCACCGAGACACCAGCGCCTGCAAGATTACTGATCATCTCGCCGAGGGATGCGTTCTTGCCCCCCACATGCTCTACATCATGGACGCCGAGCTTATCGAGGGAAACTACGTACTCTACCAAGGTGATCTCTCCACTTTCTGTGTTGGAAAAGCTCAGGACGCCGGCGGCTCAGTAGGAGCAAACGCCAGCGCTTGTGGCCTGGACCTGGAAAATAAGTGAGAATGCGGCCCACTGCGGGACGGCAAAATCGCGCCTATCATATCCAAGATTCGCCATCAGCTTAAGGCCTAGGGCTCAAATGAAACGATCTGCTTTCTTTATCTCCGACGGCACCGGCATCACAGCCGAAACATTGGGTCAGAGCCTGCTCGCACAGTTCGAAAACATTACCTTCGCCAAATTCACGCGGCCCTATATCGACAACGTGGATAAAGCGCGGGCCATGGTACAACAAATCAATCTGGCGGCTGAAAAAGACGGTTTTCGACCGATCATTTTCGACACCATCGTCAATCAAGACATCCGTGAGATCCTTGCAACCTCCAATGGTTTCATGATCGACATTTTCTCCACGTTCCTGGCGCCGCTGGAACAGGAGCTGAGTGAACACTCCTCCTATTCCGTAGGAAAGTCCCATTCCATAGGGCACAACTCCAACTATATGGAGCGTATCGAGGCGGTGAACTTCGCCCTCGACAATGATGACGGCGCCCGCACTCACTACTACGACAAAGCCGATTTGATCCTGGTGGGCGTGTCCCGCTGCGGCAAGACGCCGACGTGCCTGTACATGGCCATGCAGTTTGGCATTCGCGCGGCCAACTACCCGCTGACCGAGGACGACATGGAACACCTGACGCTGCCGGCCGCCCTGCGCGCGCACCAGCATAAGCTGTTCGGCCTGACCATCGACCCGGACCGCCTCACCGCCATCCGTAACGAGCGCAAGCCCAACAGCCGCTATTCGAGCTACGCCCAGTGCGAGTTCGAAGTACGCGAGGTGGAAAATCTGTTCCGTCGCGAGAATATTGCGCACATCAATTCCACGCATTTTTCGGTGGAAGAGATTTCGGCGAAGATTTTGGTGGAGAAAGGCGTGGAGCGGCGCTTCAAATAAGCCAACGACTATGAATTTCCTGTGGCAAGCGGGCTGAGCAACTTATTTGTGGCCCGCGGGCTTGCCACGACAAGCCCGTTCGTCACAAAGAGCCAGCGTCTACAGGTGAAACCTGTCCCCACCCTGCCCCAACGCCGTCGCCAGCG
Organism: Pseudomonas sp. IB20; assembly: GCF_009707325.1. NCBI lineage: Bacteria > Pseudomonadati > Pseudomonadota > Gammaproteobacteria > Pseudomonadales > Pseudomonadaceae > Pseudomonas > Pseudomonas gelidaquae. Next base: position 3,766,023 of record NZ_CP046103.1, read on the forward strand.
CATCAAACCCCGCCCGCAACAACTGATCATCCCCCGACGTATTACAGATACTCGCCCGAATAAATTGCGGCACTGCCGTCTGCCCTACGGCAAACGCTTCGGCGGTGGCGATCAGGTAATTATTCTGCTTGAGCTCCGCCTCGATTTCCGACGCGCGCCAAGGCTCCGGTACTTCAATCCAGAAGTGCGGGCTATTAAGGTGAGTGCGGTATTCCAGGCCCGCCAACAGGTCCTGCACCAAGATTTTACGGCGGCTGATTTCGCTGATCTGCTGGCGTAGCAGGTACTCTGCCGTGCCGTTTTCGATCCACTGGGTCGCCAGTTCCAGGGTGACCGGCGTGGCCATCCAACAGGTCGAGCGCAAGGCCGCCGAAATGCGGCTGACCAGCGCCGGTGGCGCATGCACATAGCCCACCCGCAAGCCGGCGGACACTGCCTTGCTCAGGCTGCTGATCAAAATCGTACGCTCAGGCGCGAAATGGCTGAGGGGCGGCGGCCGGTCTTCTACCAATACGCCGTGGGCTTCATCCTCAAGAATCAGCAGGTTGTGCTCGCGGCACACTTTAACCAGGGCTTCCCGGCGCGCGACCGACAATACGGCCGTGGTCGGGTTCTGGATGGTAGGCGTGCAGTACAACGCCGACACCCGATGATTACGACAGACTTCATCGAGCGCGCCCGGCAGCACGCCTTCGTCATCCATCTCCAGGCCGATCAGCCGCACGCCGAGCATGCGCGCAGCCGTGATCAGCCCAGGATAGGTAAGCTGCTCGGTCACCACCGTATCGCCCGCCCGCAGCAACGCCATCATCGCGCAGAGCAAGCCATGCTGGCCGCCATTGACGCAGATAACCTGCTCCGGAATCGGATGAAAATCACGCTGTACCAGCCATTGCGCCCCAGCCTCACGGTAGCGCGGCAACCCGGCATCCGGGGTGTAGGCGCTGATGTCCTGGAGGAACTTGGTATTGGTCGACAAGGTTTGGAAGCTCTGGGCCAGAAACACCGTCTCCAGCCCAGGAATATGCATGTTACGGCTCATGTCGAAGTAATGGCGTGGCTCCTCGCTGACGTTGCGAAAGCCTTCATCGCGTTGGCGCTCCATCCCACGCTTGCGCACGAATGTGCCGTCACCCACCCGCGCCACCACCAACCCCAGGCGTTCCAACTCACCGTAGGCGCGGCTGATGGTGCCAATGGTCACACCCAGATTGTCGGAAAGCACCCGGTGGGGCGGCAGTTTTCGTCCGGGTTCAATCAAGCCTTCGAGGATGCCCCGCTCCATCACATCGGACAGGCGCTTGTACTTCACGCCCTGACCGCTGGACAACCCCTCACGCATAATTGACACCATGTCAATATTTGTTTTGACAGTCATCATTCGCCCTAATAGTGTGCTTTTACGGGTTCAATCACCGAATGAAACAACTTAATACACAGTCAATATAGAGTTCAATTCCGGCTCAGGGAAGCAATAAACGATGCCAATGTCCGCCGTTCTTGAAAACACAACAAAAACAAAAACTCAGAAACAGTGGTTGGCCGGCTTGGTCACCAGCATGATGTTTCTTATCGTGTGCCTGAGTTGGGGTACCACGTGGCTGGGGATCAAGATCGCCGTCGAAAGCGTGCCACCGCTGACATCGGCGGGCCTGCGTTTCTTGATCGCCTTCCCGCTATTCCTGTGTTTTGCCCTGGTGCGACGCGAGCCGATTCTGTTCCCGCGAGAAAGCCGCTGGTTTTTCGTCTTCGTGACCCTTTCCTACTTCAGCGTTCCTTATTACCTGCTCAACTACGGCGAGATGCATGTCTCGTCCGGCCTGACTGCGCTGCTGTTCAGCTGCATGCCGGTGTTCATCCTGATCTTTTCCGCGCTGTTCCTGCGTGAGCGCATCTACTTTTCCCAGGTGGTCGGCATCGGCATCGGTTTCGGCAGCCTTTACATGATCATCAAGAGCCAGGGCCTGCACCTGGACCACGCCGAGTTCTTCGGAGTACTGGCGATTCTGACCGCCGCGATCATGCATGCCTTGTGCTATGTCATCACCAAGCAAAAAGGCAGCGCCATCAGCGTGATCACCTACAACACCCTGCCCATCGGCATTGCCGGGTTGATGCTGTTCGTGGCCGGCCTGTGGTTTGAAACGCCGACCTTCGAAAACATCACCCTGCGGTCCTGGAGCGCGTTGTTCTACCTGGGGCTGGTGGCATCGGTGGGCGGCTTTATCGTGTACTTCATGCTCCTCAAGCGCTTGAGCCCGATCATTCTGTCGTTCGTATTCATCATCTTCCCGGTGTTCGCGGTGATCATCGGCGCCTGGTACGAAGGCGTGGAAATTTCCCGCGACTTGATGCTGTACTCGGCCATCCTGCTGGCCGGCTTTGCGATCACCAAGTTGCCGGTTGAAAAACTCCTGGCCAAGAAAAATTGACCCTTTCACCCCTCACCCAGCAACGCGAGAGAAACATGGACGTCCTCCGCCCCGAAGCCCTGGAACAGATCTACGCCCACGCCAGCCGCAGCTACCCCGAGGAGTGCTGTGGTTTTGTCTTCGCCGACGGCAGCGTGTACCTGGGCAGCAATATTCAGAACGAGCTGCACCGCAAGAACCCCGAGATGTACCCGCGCAGCGCGGCCAACGGCTACACCTTTTCCGTGGCTGACACCCTACTGATGAACAAGGCGTTTCGCAGTGAGAACCCGGTGATGGTGATCTATCACTCGCACCCGGATGTGGGCGCCTATTTCAGTGACGAAGACCAGGACAAGGCACTGTTCCTGGGTGAGCCGATCTACCCCGTCAGCTATTTGGTGGTGGACGTTCGCCAGGGCCACGCCCTGGGCTCAAAGCTGTTTGCCTGGGATGGCAAGCATTTCGCTCCTCAACCCTTCAACGACCTGCACACGGAGTTGTCCATGAACGCTGTCTCTTTCCCCGATATTCTGGTTCGCGTGGCCAAGCTGCCGGAATCGACCCTTGAGAGCACCGGATCGACATTGCGCGAAGTCATTGAAAACCTCTGCAGCAGCCACCCACAGTTACGAGCCCATCTGTTTCACGAGAAGAACAACCAGCTCAAGGAACACTTCCTGTTCACTGCCGAGGAAGAACTGATCGGCGCCGACGAGCCCTTGCCGGCAAAGGCCAAAATCGAAGTGCTGCTCGCTACCTCCGGCGAACGGGCTTAGCAACGAAGAGGTACAACGCTACGTACGCCACATCACCCTGCCAGGTGTTGGCCGCGAAGGTCAGTTGAACCTGAAAAAAGCCAAGGTATTGATCATCGGCACCGGCGGCCTGGGCTCGCCCATCAGCTTGTACCTGGCGGCGGCCGGCATCGGCACCCTGGGCCTGGTGGACTTTGATGTGGTGGAAAGCAGCAACCTGCAACGCCAGATCGTCCACGGCAACAGCACCCTGGGCATGCCCAAGGTCGAGTCCGCCAAGCAGCGCCTGCAAGACCTCAACCCGCACATCCAGATCAACGCGCACAACACCGCGCTCAATGCCGACAACGCCCTGGAATTGGTCGGCGCCTACGATCTGGTGATCGACGGCACCGACAATTTCGACACCCGTTATCGGGTCAACGACGCCTGCGTACAACTCGGCAAGCCCTTGGTATACGGCGCCATCTACCGCTTCGACGGGCAGATCAGCGTGCTCAACTATAAGGGTGGGCCGTGCTACCGCTGCCTGTTCCCATCAGCGCCGCCGGCCGAACTGGCGCCCAACTGCAGCGCCGGTGGCGTGATCGGCGTATTGCCGGGCGTGGTCGGGATGATCCAGGCCACCGAAGCCATCAAGTTGCTGATCGGTATTGGCGAGCCGTTGTCCGGTCGGCTGATGCGCTTTGATGCACTGGCGATGAAGTTCAGCGAAGTGCGCTTCAAGCGCCGCGCCGACTGCCCGTGCTGCTCGGAGCTGCGCCACAGCGAAACCGTGGCGCCAGCGGTCTGCGCCGATGCCATCCCGAGCCAACCTACCCTGGCCGAAGAACGCTACATCAAGCCCCGCGTGCTCAAGCAAGTGCTCGACCACCACCGCAGCGCCGACGTGTTGCTGGATGTGCGCGATGCCAGCGAACTGGAAGTGTGCAAATTGCCGGGCGTGGTGCATATCCCCCTGGCCGAACTGGATGGGCAACTCGACAGCCTCAGCCGCGACAACACCCACTACCTGATCTGCTACGCCGGCACCCGTGCCGAGCAAGCCGCAAGTACCTTACTGGCCGCCGGTTTTGCCAACACCAAGGTCCTGCAGGGTGGCATGAAACATTGGGTTCGCGACGTCGAACCCGACATGCCGTTGTACTGAGCCGAGGGCTGACCGATGTTGCATAACTCCATTCTCGACGTCATCGGCCATACGCCGATTGTGCGTCTGGCGCAGTTTTCCGAAGACCTCGGCATCGAGGTCTACGCCAAGCTGGAATCCCTCAACCCCGGAGGCAGCCACAAGGCGCGCATCGCTCTGGGCATGATCCTCGACGCCGAGCGCCGGGGCGTGTTGATGCGTGATTCCGGGCAAACCATCATCGAACCCAGCGGTGGCAACACCGGTATCGGCCTAGTGATGGCCGGTAACGTACTGGGCTACAAAGTGGTACTGGTGATCCCCGACAACTACAGCCCCGAAAAGCAGAAACTGCTGCGCCTGTACGGCGCCAAGGTGGTGCTGTCGGACAGCCGCCTGGGGAACAACTCCCACGGCGAAAAGTGCATGGAACTGCAGCTGGAAAACCCCAGCTACGTGATGCTCAACCAGCAACGCAACCGCGCCAACCCGCAAACCCACCGCGACACCACCGCACCGGAGATCCTCAGCGCCTTCGGTGAGCGGCGCGTGGACTACTTCGTCAGCGGCATCGGCACCGGCGGCCACATCACCGGGATAGGCGAAACCCTCAAGGCCGCCTGGCCGGCCATGCGCGTCATGGGCGTGGAGCCAGAGGAGTGCGACCTGCTGAAAGACCAGCACGCGCCGCACCATATCCAGGGCCTGTCGATTGGCTTGATCCCGAGCATTCTCAACGTGAACGTGATCGACGGCATGCTCAAGGTCTCGCGCCAGGCGTGCATCGACATGATGAAACGCATCATGCGTACCGACGCCATCAGCCTGGGCTTGTCCTCGGCCGCCAACATGGTCGCCATCGCCCAACTCGCCCCCGAACTGCCGCCCGAAACGGTGGTGTTGACCATGGTCTATGACAATGCTGACAGCTACCTGCCCAGTTTCGAATAACCGGTTTCCCAACCATCCAGAATGCGGGGGTGCCTCCATGGGAGGCTTTATCGACATGCAACAGCTGCACGATGAGTTGCTCACCCACCTCATCAAGACCCTGACGCCGGCGCAGATGAAGCAGTTGGAACCGCACTTGGCGCCGCTGATCCAGAACGCCGCCCAAGCGGTGGCTGAAGACTTGATCGCCTACGCCTATCGCGACCCGGCATCACGCGGGCGCGGCGAGTTGATCCTGGAATCCTACGCCTCGTTCAAGGCGGTGCTGTTTTACCGCCTCGCGCACTTGGTGTGGAATTTTCCTGACCAGACCAACGGCGTGTTTTCGCGCATCGCCCTCAAGCTCAGCAACCAGGGCAAAATCCATTCCGGCGCCGAGATTCACCCCGCAGCGCGTATCGGCCGGCGCTTTGTGCTGGACCATGGCTACGGCACGGTGATCGGCGAAACCTGCGAGATCGGCAACGACTGCTACATCCTCTGCGGCGTCACCCTCGGCGCCCGGGGCATTGCCAACAACCCGGACGGCAAACGCCACCCTCGCTTGGGCAACAATGTCGAAGTCGGCTCCGGCGCCCGGGTGCTGGGGTATGTGCTGATCGGCGACAACGTCTTTATCAGCCCCTCGTGTGTCATCACCCAGGACGTGCCGGCAGGCACCAAGGTCAAGGTGGTCAACCAGGTCCAGCTGCAGAAAAACGCCGAAACCGACCACAGCAACTACCTCGGCGCCTTCGCCCTGGATGAGCGTTTGCACGTAGTCGGCGAAGTCAGCGCCAGCCACAAGGTCACGGTGCTGGACGCCGACTTTCACCCTTTGAAGGGGCTGATGCTCGAACCCACGGTGAAAGAGCGCCACCACCTGCAATTTCGCCTGTGTCGCCTCGACATCGGCGAACAGCTGCCACGCCTGCCGCTGAACCTGAAAGTCTGCGGGCCGGAATTTGAAATCACCCTGCTCTCCCCCCCTGGCTTGAGCGCGATGGTGCGCCACCTGCTGCAAGCCAGCCCACTGATTGTCGGAGGTTGAACATGTCCGTGCACACCATGGAAACCCTGGCGCTGTTCGACAGCGCGCCCTACCAGAACGCCTTCAGCGCCCGGGTGATTGCCATCAGCGAACACGGCATCGCCCTAGAGCACACGCTGTTTTACCCCACCGGCGGCGGCCAGCCGGGAGACACCGGCTACCTCACCCTGGCCGATGGCACGCGTGTCGAGGTGGTCGGCACCGTGCGCGACCCGGTGCTGCGCTCAATCATCTGGCATCAGGTGGAACATTGCCCTGAGCAGTTGACCGCCGGGGTGCAGGTGGATGCGAGCCTGGACTGGGAGCGCCGCTACCAGCACATGAAGATGCACACCTGCCTGCACTTGCTGTGCTCGATCATTGATGCGCCCGTCACCGGCTGCAGCATCAGCGCGGACAAGGGTCGACTGGATTTCGACCTACCGGAAATGACCCTCGACAAAGACAGCATCACCCGCGACCTCAATGCATTGATCGAACAGGCCCACGCAGTAAAAACGCTGTCGATGCCGGCCTCGGAGTATTCAACCCTGTTGCAGATCACGCGCACCCAGGCAGTTGCACCGCCGGTGATCCAAGGCTCGGTACGGGTGATCGACATTACCGGGATTGATATCCAACCCTGCGGCGGCACCCATGTGATCAATACCGAGGAAATCGGCCGAGTGTTCTGCGAGAAGATCGAGAAGAAGAGCAAACACAACCGCCGGGTGATTCTGCGGTTTGAGTGAAAGCTTGATGCCAGCACGCTCAAGCATGGGGAGGGTGCCCCATGCTGGCTGATGCGATGCCAAGCCCTACTACTTCTGCTCGCTGATTTTCTTACTCAACGCCTTGATCTGCTCTTGGAGCTGCGAAACCACTGCTTTGAACTGAACGTCCATCTGATCAAGCCCGGCCTGAAGCTGTACGTTCTCCTGCATGAGTTCTTCAATACCGCGAGGAGCAGACGCTTCTGGCTCATTGCTCGGGTGAATTCGCAATTGCCGATTACCAGAGGCCTGCAGTTGCAAGCCGTCTGCTTACCTGATTGGCATATATCTGAAAGAGGGTTCCGAGGCTGTAGGAAGTGTGAGTAGCTATTTGTTTCATAGGCAAAAAAACGGCTATGTCTGGCGGCTTGCGTAACGGGCGCGCAGCTGAAACACCCACGCCTTAGACGCAGTTCGTACAGGGAACTGACAGCAAATTTATGTGCTTGTAACATTCAGAAACGTACAATCCCGCCAGCAACGCCGCGTTGCCCCTGACTCACGAAAACAGCGCCCATCCTTCTCGGTGGGGCATTCGTGCGGCAGCTAAGCTCACTCCCCACCACGCCCCTGAACCTGAACGCTGCAGGACTGACTGCCTATGAACAGAGTGTTCCGTCACTATTTACCGGCGTCCACGCTGCGCTTGCTGCCCAACCGCTGGGACTTGGTCGCCCTGCCCCTGGTGATCGGCTTTCTACTGTTTTTTTCCATCACCGCCCGCGAGACTTGGGCGCCTATCGCCACCTTGCAAAGTGAAGTCATTTCCCTCGACCCGGCCAACCTGCCGGAGTACGCGATGCGCACCACGTTGCGCATGCTCGCGGCGATGGTCGCGGCGCTGATCTTTACGCTGTTGTACGGCACCCTGGCGGCCAAAAGCCGGCGCGCCGAGAAGCTGCTGGTGCCGGTGCTCGACATCCTGCAATCAGTGCCGGTGCTGGGTTACATCTCCTTTACTGTGACGTTTTTCCTGCTGCTGTTTCCCGGGCGTGTATTGGGCGCCGAGTTCGCGGCGATCTTTGCGATTTTTACCAGCCAGGCCTGGAACATGACGTTCAGCTTCTACCAGTCGCTGCGCATGCTGCCCCATGACCTGGTGGAAGTGTCGACCAACCTGCGCCTCTCCGGTTGGCAAAAGTTCTGGAAGCTCGACGTGCCGTTCGCCATGCCTGGGCTGGTGTGGAACATGATGATGAGCATGTCCGGCGGCTGGTTTTTTGTGGTCGCCTCCGAAGCCATCACCGTCGGCGACAAGACCATCACCTTGCCGGGCGTGGGTTCGTACCTGGCCCTGGCGATTGCCCAGAAAGACCTGCACGCCGTGGGGTATGTGATTCTGGCGATGGTGGTGGTGATCCTGCTGTACGACCAGTTCCTGTTTCGCCCCTTGGTGGCCTGGGCGGACAAATTCCGCATGGAAAACACCGCCTCCCAGGGCGCCGCGCCGCAGTCTTGGGTGCTGAACCTGATCCAACGCACGCGCGTGGTCCAGCGCATCCTGCGCCCGATCACGCGCGCCATCAGCCGCCTCGGCAACAAACGCTTCAGCCTCGCGGGCGGTGCACTCAAGGCGCTGCCGGCGCAAACACCGGCAACCTCGAAAGTGATCGATTGGGTGTGGGGCACACTGATTGCGCTGATGGCCGCCTATGCGCTGTACCACATCGTGCTGTACGTCGGCACCGAGGTGACCTTCGCCGAGGTCGGCCACGTGTTTGTACTGGGCTTGATCACGCTGCTGCGGGTCACCGGGTTGATCCTGATCGCTTCGCTGATCTGGGTGCCTTTGGGTGTAATGATCGGTTTGCGCCCAAGCCTTGCGGAAAAAATCCAGCCGCTGGCGCAGTTCCTTGCCGCGTTCCCGGCGAACCTGCTGTTCCCGGTGTTCGTCATCGTGATCCTGCACTACAAGCTCAACCCCGACATCTGGCTGAGCCCGCTGATCGTGCTGGGCACCCAGTGGTACATCCTGTTCAACGTGATCGCCGGGGCCAGCGCGTTCCCGAATGACTTCAAGGAAGCCGCCGCCAACTTCCGCATTCGCGGCTGGCTGTGGTGGCGCAAGGTGATGCTGCCGGGGATCTTCCCCTACTACGTCACCGGTGCCATTACCGCCTCGGGCGGCGCGTGGAACGCCAGTATCGTTTCCGAGTACGTGTCTTGGGGCCAGGACAACGTGGTCGCCCACGGGTTGGGTGCCTACATCGCACAGACCACCGCCGCCGGCGACTTCCCCAAGATCGCCTTGGGCGTGGTGGTGATGTCGATCTTCGTGGTGGCCTTCAACCGCGCCGTGTGGCGGCCGATGTACGCCTTGGCTGAAAACAAACTTCGTCTGAATTGATGGGATTCGCTGTGATGAATACCTCTACCGAACACGCTGCTGATACGCCGAAAATCTACTCGCTGAAAAACGTCAACCGCGTCTTCGGCAAAGGCAAAGACGAACTGCAAGTACTCAGCGGCGTGGATTTGAGCCTGCACGAAGGCGAGATCGTCGGCATGCTCGGCCGCTCCGGCTCAGGCAAGTCCACGCTGTTGCGCATCATCGCCGGGCTGATTCAGCCGTCGTCGGGCGAAGTCCTCTATAACGGCGTGCCATTGCACGGCCCGGCCGAAGGCGTGGCCATGGTGTTCCAGACCTTTGCGCTGTTCCCCTGGCTGACCGTGCTGGAAAACGTCGAGGCCGGCCTGCAAGCCTTGCAGGTCGAACGCAAGGAAAGCCGCCGCCGCGCCCTGGCCGCCATCGACCTGATCGGCCTAGACGGCTTTGAAAACGCCTACCCGCGTGAGTTGTCCGGCGGCATGCGCCAGCGCGTGGGGTTTGCCCGCGGCCTGGTGGTGAACCCGACCTTGCTGCTGATGGACGAACCCTTCTCCGCCCTGGACGTGCTCACCGCCGAAACCCTGCGTACCGACTTGCTGGATTTATGGAGCGGCAAACAGCTGCCGATCAAGTCCATCCTGATCGTGACCCACAACATCGAAGAAGCGGTGCTGATGTGCGACCGCATCCTGGTGTTGTCGTCCAACCCCGGCCGTGTGGTCGCCGAAATCAAAGTGCCGTTCGCGCACCCGCGCAACCGCCTGGACCCGACCTTCCGGCAAATGGTCGATGACATCTATGCGCTGATGACCGACCGGCGCAGCGCAGATGCCAAAGGCATACCCGAGTTGAAAATGGGCAGCCTGCTGCCGGAAGTGTCCACCAACCTGATGGCCGGCCTGATCGAAACCCTGGCCGCCGAGCCTTACAACGGCCACGCCGGTTTGCCGACGGTTGCCGAACGGCGCCTGCTGGAAGTGGACGACCTGTTCCCAGTGGCGGAGATGCTTGAGCATTTGGGGTTTGCCGAACTCAAGGGCGCCGACATCACCCTCACCGACGCCGGCAAGCTGTTCGCCGACTACGGCACCCAGGAACGCAAAACCCTGTTTGCCGAGCACTTGATCCGGCACGTGCCGTTGGCCGCGCGCATTCATCACGTGCTGCTGGAACGCAGCGGGCATCGGGCGCCACGGGTACGCTTCGAGCAGGAATTGGAAGACTCGATGACCGAAGCTTTTGTGGAAAAAACCCTGGAAAGCGTGGTGGCGTGGGGGCGGTATGCGGAGATTTTTTCGTATGACGACCACACCGAGACATTTAGCCTGGATGATGTGGAAGGCAGTATGTAATTACCTGAGGCCACCACCCATCCAAAGGTGGGAACAGGCTTGTGTGGCTTGCGCACTTCAGAATTGCCTGACACTCCGCTTTCGCGAGCAAGCCCGCTCCCACATTAGTTTTGTAGTGCCTTCTAAATAACGAACAGATCTACAAACCGGTTAACCGGCGTGGCCTCAAGCCGCGCCTGATCCTTGCACAACGCAAAAATCTCCCCACTGCGCTGCGCGGTAAACCGCGTGGCCAGGTTGGCCTTGAACTTGTCTTCCAGCAACGGAATGCCGTCCACCCGACGCCGACGATGCCCAATCGGGTACTCCACCGCGACCTGCTCGGTGTGAGTGCCATCCTTGAAAAACACCTGCACCGCGTTGGCGATAGAGCGCTTGTCCGCCTCCAGATATTCGCGGCTGTAGCGCGGGTCTTCGACGATGACCATCTTGTCGCGCAACTCATCAATGATCGGATACGCGGCGTGGAATTCATCCTCGTACTGCTCGGCCACCAGATTGCCAAAGGCCAGCGGTACGGCGGTCATGTATTGCAGGCAGTGGTCGCGGTCGGCGGCGTTGGCCAGTGGCCCGACCTTTGAAATGATGCGAATCGCCGACTCGTGGGTGGTGATCTCGATGCGTTCGATGTCAGCCAGGCGATCTTTGACCTGTGGGTGCAACGTCACCGCCGCTTCGCAGGCGGTTTGTGCATGGAACTCGGCGGGAAAGCTGATCTTGAACAGCACGTTTTCCATCACGTAGGTGCCGTAGGGCTGGGACAGGCTGAACGCGCGTTTGTCTTCAGGCTTGAGCGCCAGGTCCTTGTTGGTGTGGCTGAACAGCACGTCGTAGAAACCCCACTGCGGCGCGCTCAACACACCAGGAATGCCCATCTCGCCGCGCAGGGCGATATCCGCGAGGCGCACGCCACGGCTGGATGCATCGCCTGCCGCCCAGGATTTGCGCGAGCCGGCGTTCGGCGCATGCCGATAAGTACGCAGTGCCTGGCCATCGACAAACGCGTGGGACAACGCAGCCAGCAACTGCTCGCGGTTGGCGCCCATCAGCTTGGCCGTGACCGCCGTGGAGGCGACTTTCACCAGCAGCACATGGTCAAGGCCGACGCGGTTGAAGGCGTTTTCCAGGGCAATCACACCTTGGATTTCGTGGGCCATGATCATCGCTTCCAGCACCGCGCGCACGGTCAGCGGTGCGTCGCCATTGGCCACACGCTTTTGCGAAAGATGATCAGCCACGGCGAGGATGCCACCGAGGTTATCCGAAGGGTGACCCCATTCGGCGGCGAGCCAGGTGTCGTTGTAGTCGAGCCAACGCACAATGCAGCCGATGTCCCACGCGGCTTTGACCGGGTCCAGGCGGAACGAGGTGCCGGGCACGCGCGCGCCGAACGGGACGACGGTGCCCTCGACGATCGGCCCCAGGTGCTTGGTGCACTCCGGGAAACGCAGGGCCAGCAGGCCACAGCCGAGGGTGTCCATCAGGCAGTTGCGGGCAGTGTCCAAGGCGTCCCGGGACTCGATGCGGTAATTGAGGACGTAATCGGCGATGTCCTGCAGGACCTGGTCGTAGTCGGGGCGGTTGTTCTGGTCGACGTTGGCGCTCATGGCAGTTCTCCAAACAGTTAGGGGTTGTTCCATCCTCAGGGTCAGGGTTGATCGTGGTGTGGCAGGTCTGATTGCCTGCCTTGGTCGTGCGGATACCACCATTGCGTGTGGGAGCGGGCTTGCCCGCGATGGCGATCTGTCAGTCGCACATAAGGTGACTGGTCCACCGCATTCGCGGGCAAGCCCGCTCCCACATGGGGTCGGTGCAAGCTGTTAGAAGGCGTCGCCTGGGACGCGGACGAAGCCTTCCATAAGGACTCGCGCGCTGCGGCTCATGATGGCTTTTTTAACGACCCATTCACCGTTCACTTGAGTCGCTTCAGCACCGACACGCAAGGTGCCCGACGGATGCCCGAAGCGCACCGCATTGCGCTCAACACCACCGGCGGCGAGGTTCACCAAGGTGCCGGATATCGCCGCCGCTGTGCCAATCGCCACCGCCGCCGTGCCCATCATGGCGTGGTGCAACTTGCCCATGGACAGCGCGCGCACCAGCAAATCCACATCACCGGCCTTGATCGCCTTGCCACTGGACGCCACGTAATCGGCAGGTTTGGCCACAAACGCGACCTTCGGCGTGTGCTGACGCTGGGCGGCTTCGTCGAGGTGCTTGATCAGGCCCATGCGCAATGCGCCATAGGCCCGCACAGTCTCGAACATCGCCAGGGCTTTGGGGTCGCTGTTGATTGCGCCTTGCAGCTCGGTGCCGGTGTAGCCGAGGTCTTCAGCGTTGATGAAAATCGTCGGAATGCCGGCGTTGATCAGCGTCGCCTTGAAGGTGCCGACACCGGGCACTTCAAGGTCATCGACCAGGTTGCCAGTGGGAAACATCGAGCCACCGCCGCCCTCTTCTTCCGCCGCCGGGTCCATGAACTCCAGCTGCACTTCGGCGGCGGGAAAGGTCACGCCGTCGAGTTCGAAGTCGCCGGTTTCCTGCACCGTGCCGTCGGTGATCGGCACGTGAGCAATGATGGTCTTGCCGATATTCGCCTGCCAGACCCGCACCACGGCCACGCCGTTGCGGGGCACTCGGGCCGGGTCGACCAGGCCGGCGCTGATGGCGAACGACCCCACCGCTGCCGACAGGTTGCCGCAGTTGCCGCTCCAGTCGACAAAAGGCTTGTCGATCGAGACCTGGCCAAACAGGTAGTCCACGTCATGATCGGCGCGGGTGCTCTTGGCCAGGATCACGGTTTTGCTGGTGCTCGAAGTGGCGCCGCCCATGCCGTCGATTTGCTTGTCGTAGGGGTCGGGGCTGCCAATCACCCGCAACAGCAAGGCATCGCGCGCGGCACCCGGCACCTGCGCGGCAGCGGGCAGGTCCTTGAGGCTGAAAAACACGCCCTTGCTGGTGCCGCCACGCATGTAGGTGGCGGGGATCTTAATTTGCGCTGCATGTGCCATGGTTAACCTCTCAGGCGGTCGCCGCCGATTCCAGGAAGTCCTGGGCAAAACGTTGCAACACGCCGCCCGCCTCGTAGATCGACACTTCTTCGGCGGTGTCCAGGCGGCACGTCACCGGCACCTCGACACGTTCGCCATTCTTGCGGTTGATCACCAAGGTCAGCTGCGCATGCGGGGTGCGTTGGCCGACCACGTCATAGGTTTCGCTGCCATCGATGTTCAGTGTGTGACGGTCGGTACCCGGCAGGAACTCCAGCGGCAACACGCCCATGCCCACCAGGTTGGTGCGGTGAATACGCTCAAAACCTTCGGCGGCAATCGCCTCCACACCGGCCAGGCGTACGCCCTTGGCCGCCCAGTCGCGGGACGAACCCTGGCCGTAGTCGGCGCCGGCAATGATGATCAGCGGCTGCTTGCGCTCCATGTAGGTTTCGATGGCTTCCCACATGCGCGTGACCTGGCCTTCCGGCTCGATACGCGCCAGGGAACCCTGCTTGACCTTGCCGTTTTCCTGGACCATTTCGTTGAACAGTTTCGGGTTGGCAAAGGTCGCGCGCTGCGCGGTCAAGTGGTCGCCACGGTGGGTCGCATAGGAGTTAAAGTCGACCTCCGGCAGGCCCATTTTCGCCAGGTATTCACCGGCAGCGCTGCCCGGCATGATCGCGTTGGACGGCGACAGGTGGTCGGTGGTGATGTTGTCCGGCAGCACCGCCAGCGGGCGCATGCCCTTGAGCGGGCGCGCACCGGCCAACGCGCCTTCCCAGTACGGCGGGCGGCGGATGTAGGTGCTTTGCGGGCGCCAGTCGTACAGTGGCGCGACTTTGGGGCCGGTGTCTTCGTGGATCGCGAACATCGGGATGTAGACCGCGCGGAACTGCTCCGGCTTGACCGAGGCCTTGACCACCGCGTCGATCTCTTCGTCGCTCGGCCAGATATCTTGCAGGCGGATTTCCTTGCCGTTGGCGTCGAGGCCAAGCACGTCTTTTTCGATGTCGAAACGGATGGTGCCGGCAATCGCGTAGGCCACCACCAATGGCGGCGAAGCGAGGAACGCTTGCTTGGCGTACGGGTGAATGCGTCCGTCGAAGTTGCGGTTACCCGACAACACGGCGGTGGCGTACAGGTCGCGGTCGATGATTTCTTGTTGGATCACCGGGTCGAGTGCGCCGGACATGCCGTTGCAGGTGGTGCAGGCGAATGCCACGACACCAAAACCCAGCTGCTCCAACTCGTGGGTCAAGCCCGCTTCGTCGAGGTACATCGCCACGGTTTTCGAACCCGGTGCCAGCGAGGATTTGACCCACGGCTTGCGCGTCAGCCCAAGCTTGTTGGCGTTACGCGCCAGCAGGCCGGCAGCGATCACGTTGCGCGGGTTACTGGTGTTGGTGCAGCTGGTGATGGCGGCAATGATCACCGCGCCGTCGGGCATTTGCCCCGGCACTTCGTCCCACTGGCCGCTGATGCCCTTGGCCGCCAGGTCGCTGGTGGCGACGCGGGCGTGCGGGTTGCTCGGCCCCGCCATGTTGCGCACGACGCTGGACAGGTCGAAGGTCAGGCCACGCTCGTACTGCGCGCCCTTGAGGTCATCCGCCCACAGGCCGGTGTGACGCGCGTATTGCTCCACCAGGGTGACTTGTTCGTCTTCGCGGCCAGTGAGTTTCAGGTAGGCGATAGTCTGCGGGTCGATGTAGAACATCGCCGCCGTGGCGCCGTATTCCGGGGCCATGTTGGAGATGGTCGCGCGGTCGCCCAGGGTCAGTTTGGAGGCGCCTTCGCCGAAGAACTCCAGCCACGCGCCGACCACTTTTTGTTTACGCAGGAACTCGGTCAGCGCCAGCACCATGTCGGTGGCGGTGATGCCGGGCAACAGCTTGCCGGTGAGCTCCACGCCGATGATTTCCGGCAGGCGCATCCACGAGGCACGGCCGAGCATCACGCTCTCAGCTTCGAGGCCGCCGACGCCGATGGCGATCACGCCCAGGGCGTCTACGTGCGGCGTGTGGCTGTCGGTGCCGACGCAAGTATCAGGGAAGGCCACGCCATCGCGCACCTGGATCACCGGGGACATTTTCTCCAGGTTGATCTGGTGCATGATGCCGTTGCCCGGTGGGATCACGTCGACGTTCTTGAAGGCCTTTTTGGTCCACTCGATAAAGTGGAAACGGTCTTCGTTGCGACGGTCTTCGATGGCGCGGTTTTTCTCGAACGCGTCGGGGTCAAAACCACCGGCTTCGACGGCCAGGGAGTGGTCGACGATCAGTTGGGTCGGCACCACCGGGTTGACCTGGGCCGGGTCACCGCCTTGCAGGGCGATGGCATCACGCAGGCCGGCGAGGTCGACCAATGCGGTCTGGCCGAGGATGTCGTGGCACACCACGCGCGCCGGAAACCATGGGAAGTCGAGGTCGCGCTTGCGGTCGATCAGTTGGCTCAGGGACGCATTGAGCGTGGCCGGGTCGCAGCGGCGCACCAGGTTCTCCGCGAGTACGCGTGAGGTGTAAGGCAAGGTGGCGTAGGCGCCTGGGGTGATTGCATCGACAGCCGCACGGGCGTCGAAGAAATCCAGGCGGCTGCCGGGGAGCGATTTGCGAAATTCAGTGTTCATCGTCAGGACTCGGTCACGGTAGGTTCACAGGGTGGACTGTCGACACTGGCCTGGCTTTCTGTGGGAGCTGGCTTGCCTGCGATGGCATCACTGCGGTGTGACAGGTACACCTGGGTGATTCGATCGCAGGCAAGCCAGCTCCCACAGAACAGCACATTTGCCAAAGTGCTCAGCTCATCCCATTCAGCGACGTTCGATTGGCACGAACTTGCGCTGCTCTACGCCGATGTACTCGGCGCTTGGACGGATGATGCGGTTGTTGGCGCGCTGTTCGAACACATGCGCGGCCCAGCCAGTGAGGCGCGAACACACGAAGATCGGTGTGAACAGCTTGGTCGGGATGCCCATGAAGTGGTACGCCGAGGCATGGTAGAAGTCAGCGTTGGGGAACAGTTTCTTCTGCTCCCACAGGGTCTTGTCGATGGCTTCCGAGACCGGGAACAGCACCGTGTCGCCCACTTCGTCAGCGAGCTTTTTCGACCAGCCCTTGATCACTTCATTACGCGGGTCGTTGTCTTTGTAGATCGCATGGCCGAAGCCCATGATCTTGTCTTTGCGCGCCAGCATGCCGAGGGTGCCTTCGACGGCTTCTTCAGCCGAGCCGAAACGCTCGATCATTTCCATCGCCGCCTCGTTGGCGCCGCCGTGCAGCGGGCCGCGCAGCGAGCCGATGGCGGCGGTGACGCAGGAATACAGGTCGGACAGGGTCGAGGCACACACGCGAGCGGTAAAGGTCGATGCGTTGAATTCGTGCTCGGCATAGAGAATCAGCGACACGTTCATGACCTTCTCGTGCAGCTCGCTCGGCTTCTTGCCATGCAGCAGGTGCAGGAAGTGGCCGCCGATGCTCGGCTCGTCGGTCACGCAGTCGATGCGCTGGCCGTCGTGGCTGAAGCGGTACCAGTAGCACATGATCGCCGGGAAGGCGGCGAGCAGGCGGTCGGTGACATCACGTTGCACGCTGAAGTCTTTCTCGGGCTCGATATTGCCCAAGAACGAACAACCGGTGCGCATTACGTCCATCGGGTGGGCGTCGGCAGGGATGCGTTCCAGCACTTCTTTCAGCGCCTGGGGCAGGTCGCGCAGTTTGCTCAGCTTGTTGCTGTAGGCGGCCAGTTCGGCTTTGGTCGGCAGCTCGCCGTAGAGCAGCAGGTAGGCGACTTCTTCAAATTGCGCATCGGCGGCGAGTTCGCGCACATCATAACCACGATAGGTCAGGCCGGCACCGGCCTGGCCCACGGTCGACAGTGCGGTCTGCCCGGCCACCTGGCCACGCAGGCCGGCACCACTCAATACTTTTGCTTCAGCCATGGTTCTTCTCCAATTTTGTAGTTATTCAGGGAAGCCGTTCTTTACTTTTTCGCGGCGAACAGCGCGTCGAGCTTCTGCTCGAAGGTGTGGTAGTCGATGCGATCGTAAAGCTCCATGCGGGTTTGCATGGTGTCGATCACGTTCTGCTGGGTGCCGTCGCGACGGATCGCGGTGTAGACGTTCTCGGCGGCCTTGTTCATGGCGCGAAAGGCCGAGAGCGGGTACAGCACGATGGAAACATCGGCAGATTTCAACTGTTCGGTGGTGTACAGCGGGGTCGCGCCGAATTCGGTGATGTTGGCCAGGATCGGCGCCTTCACGCGGGAGGCGAAGAGTTTGTACATCTCCAGCTCAGTGATGGCTTCCGGAAAGACCATGTCGGCGCCGGCTTCGATGCAGGCGGCGGCGCGTTCCAGGGCGGACTCCAGGCCTTCGACGGCGAGGGCGTCGGTGCGAGCCATGATCACGAAGCTGTCATCGGTGCGCGCATCCACGGCGGCCTTGATGCGGTCGACCATTTCCTGCTGGGACACGATTTCTTTGTTCGGGCGATGACCGCAGCGCTTGGCGCCGACCTGGTCTTCGATATGAATGGCGGCGGCGCCGAACTTGATCATCGACTTGACCGTGCGCGCCACGTTGAAGGCCGAGGAGCCGAAGCCGGTGTCCACGTCCACCAGCAGCGGCAGGTCGCACACGTCGGTGATGCGGCGCACGTCGGTGAGTACGTCATCCAGGCCGGTAATCCCCAAGTCCGGCACGCCGAGGGAACCCGCGGCTACACCGCCACCCGACAGATAAATCGCCTTGAAACCGGCGCGTTTGGCCAGCAGCGCGTGGTTGGCGTTGATCGCGCCCACCACTTGCAATGGATGTTCGCTGGCGACTGCATCACGGAAACGCTGGCCTGGAGTGGTTTTATTGTTGGAACTCATGACTCACCTCGCTGAGTGGCTGTCTGGGGGGCACCGTCCGGGAAGTGACGGGCGATATTGCGTTTGGAGGCGCCGATATGGCGGCGCATCAACAGTTCGGCCAGTTCACCGTCGCGATCGGCGATCGCGTCAAGAATGCGGTGATGCTCGGCAAAGGCCTGGCGTGGACGATTAGGGGTGGCGGAGAACTGGATGCGGTACATGCGCACCAATTGGTACAGCTCACCGCAAAGCATTTGGGTCAGGGTGCGATTACCGGCGCCTTGAATTATCCGGTAATGAAAATCGAAGTCGCCTTCCTGCTGGTAGTAGCCCAGGCCGGCTTGGAACGCTTCGTCACGTTCGTGGGTGTGCAACACCTGGCGCAGCTCTTCGATTTCCGCGTCGGTCATGCGCTCGGCGGCCAAACGGCAGGCCATGCCTTCCAGGGATTCGCGGATTTCATAGAGCTCGATCAGCTCGGCGTGGCTCAAGGACACCACTCGCGCGCCAACGTGAGGCACGCGCACCAGCAGGCGCTGGCCTTCCAGGCGGTGGATCGCTTCGCGCAACGGCCCGCGGCTGATGCCGTAGGTGCGCGCCAACTCCGGCTCGGAAATCTTGCTGCCGGGGGCGATCTCGCCCTTGACGATCGCGGCCTGGATACGCCGGAAGACGTTCTCGGACATGGTCTGGGAATCGTCTTGCGCCACCACTGGGGTTTCCAGCTGATCCAGCATATTGTCGACACCTTTAAAAGCAATGTGGCAAAAACTAGCCAATCAGCCCCTATTAGTCAAAGAATAAATACACATTGTCGACAATCGTCTAATAACCCCGTCTGCACCTCATCGGGGCATGGCCGCCTGCCAGCGCTGGCGCCAAAAAAGCATCATGTTAGAATGCCCGCCGCTTTTGCCTGACATCACTTGATGAAACGGCGCACGAGGGAGTTTGCGCAGCAATGCCAGTCGCCTTGAATAAACATCGCACTGCACCGCCTCAGGATCTATGAGACTCAAGCCCTTCCTTCTAGTGTTTTGCCTAGTGTGCCTACCGAGCCTTGGCGTTGCCGCCGAGAAGACCGTGTATGGCCTGAATGAATACGCGAAACTGGCGGGCATTGACCTGGAAGTCGCGGCCAAACTCGACACCGGCGCCAAGACCGCCTCGCTGAGCGCCCGCGATATCAAGCGTTTCAAGCGCAACGGTGAATCCTGGGTACGCTTCTACCTGGCCATCGACACCGCCCATTCCCACCCCATCGAACGCCCCCTGGCCCGCGTCAGCAAGATCAAGCGCCGCGCCGGTGACTATGACCCCGATGAGGACAAGAACTACACCGCCCGCCCAGTGATCGCCCTGGACATCTGCATGGGCACTGCTTTACGCAGCATCGAAGTGAACTTGACTGACCGCAGCGCATTCCAATACCCGCTGCTGATCGGCTCCGAAGCCTTGAAACGCTTTGATGCGCTGGTCGACCCCAGTCTTAAATACGCAGCGGGCAAACCTGCCTGC
Source organism: Pseudomonas sp. IB20 (assembly GCF_009707325.1). NCBI lineage: Bacteria > Pseudomonadati > Pseudomonadota > Gammaproteobacteria > Pseudomonadales > Pseudomonadaceae > Pseudomonas > Pseudomonas gelidaquae. Next base: position 3,786,097 of record NZ_CP046103.1, read on the forward strand.
GCCGCTGACGCTCATACCGCCGAGTAAACCGAATGCGCTCTCTGACCCTGCACCTGAAAATCCTGATCACCATCCTGGTGGTGTTGGGTATTTCGGTCACCGCCTACCAGATTTTCGTGCTGGGGATTCCCGTCACCGAGGACGCCACCGACGACCTGTGGAACATCGACGCCAAAGTCGAGTTCGTCGCCAACCCCAAAGACCCGGTGAAGGTCTCGATGTTCGTGCCGCCCCTGAGCCGCGACTTCGTCAGCCTCAACGAGAGTTTCATCTCCAATAACTACGGCGTGAGCGTCAACCGCACCGACGGCAACCGCAAGGTCACCTGGTCGGCCCGCCGCGCCAAGGGCAACCAGACGCTGTATTACCGCCTGGTGCTGACCAAGCGTTACAGCGGCGAAAAGGTCAAAGTCAAAGGCCCGACCTTCCGCGACAGCATCGCCGTGGAAGGCCCGGAAAAGATCGCCGCCGAAGCCCTGCTGGCGCCGATCCGCCAGCACTCGGCTGACGTCGAGACGTTTATTACCGAAGCGATCAAGCGCACCAACAACCTCAACGACGACAATGTGAAACTGCTGCTGGCGGGCGACCCGTCGACGCCACACAAAGCCAAAATCGTCGAGTTGCTGCTGTCCATCGCCCACGTGCCGGTGGAAAAAGTCCACACCATCCGCCTCGTCGCCGACCAGCCGCAAACCCCAGAACTGTGGCTGCGCAGCTTCAACGGCAATGACTGGCTGTACTTCAACCCGGAAACCGGTGAGCAAGGCCTGCCCGCCGACCGCCTGCTATGGTGGACCGGCGATGAAAACCTGATCACGGTCGATGGCGGCAAGAAAGCCATGGTGACGTTCAGCCTGAACAACAGCGAAATGAACGCCATTCGTCTGGCCAAGCTGACCGACGAAAATACCGACGCCAATTTCCTCGAATACTCGCTGTACGGCCTGCCGCTGCAAACCCAGCAGACCTTCATGATCATGGTGATGATCCCGATTGGCGTGCTGGTGATCCTGATTCTGCGCAACCTGATCGGCCTGCAGACCCTCGGCACCTTTACCCCAGTGCTGATCGCCCTGGCGTTCCGAGAGACGCAGTTGGGCTTCGGGATTGTGCTGTTCACCATTATTACGGCGTTGGGGCTGTCCCTCAGGTCATACCTGGAACACTTGAAGCTGCAGATGCTGCCCAGGCTTTCGGTGGTGCTGACCTTCGTGGTGGTGCTGATTGCCGCCATCAGCCTGTTCAGCCACAAGCTGGGCCTGGAGCGTGGGCTGTCGGTGGCACTGTTCCCAATGGTGATTTTGACCATGACCATCGAACGCCTGTCGATCACTTGGGAAGAACGCGGCGCCAACCATGCGCTGAAAGTGGCGATTGGTACGCTGTTCGCCGCGTCGCTGGCGCACATCATCATGAGCGTGCCGGAACTGATCTACTTTGTGTTCACCTTCCCGGCGATCCTGTTGATCCTGGTGGGTTTCATGCTGGCCATGGGGCGTTATCGCGGCTACCGCCTGACCGAGTTGGTGCGTTTCAAGGCCTTCCTCAAGGCTGACTCGTAATGTTCGGCTTCTGGAAGACCTGGAAGGCTCTCGAAGCGCGGGGGATCATGGGCATCAACCGGCGTAACGCCGACTACGTGCTCAAGTACAACAAGCGCAGCCTGTATCCGATTGTGGATGACAAGATCATCACCAAGGAACGTGCCATGGCGGCCGGCATCCATGTACCGGAGATGTACGGGATCATTTCCACCGAGAAGGAAATCGACAAGCTCGACGAGATCATCGGTGGGCGCAGCGACTTCGTGATCAAGCCGGCCCAAGGCGCCGGCGGCGATGGCATCCTGGTGGTGGCCGACCGTTTTGAAGGGCGCTATCGCACGGTGTCCGGCAAGATCATCAGCCATGAAGAAATCGAACATCAGATCTCCAGCATCCTCACCGGCCTGTATTCTTTGGGCGGCCACCGCGATCGTGCGCTGATCGAATACCGCGTGGTGCCCGACCAGATCTTCAAGAGCATCAGCTACGAAGGCGTGCCGGACATCCGCATCATTGTGCTGATGGGCTACCCGGTGATGGCCATGCTGCGCTTGCCGACGCGCCAGTCCGGCGGCAAGGCCAACCTGCACCAGGGCGCGATTGGCGTGGGTGTCGACCTGGCCACCGGCCTGACGTTGCGCGGCACCTGGCTGAACAACATCATCACCAAACACCCCGACACCACCAACGCCGTGGATGGCGTGCAACTGCCCAACTGGGACGGTTTCATGAAGCTGGCGGCCAGTTGCTATGAACTGTGCGGGCTGGGTTATATCGGCGTAGACATGGTGCTGGACCAGGAAAAAGGCCCGCTGATCCTCGAACTGAATGCGCGGCCGGGGCTGAATATCCAGATTGCCAACGACTGCGGCCTGACGTTGCGTACCCATGCGGTGGAAGCGCGGTTGGAAGAATTGAAGGCTGCGGGCGTGACAGAAACGCCGGAAGAACGGGTTAAATTCGTGCAGGCGATGTTTGGAACCCCACGACAGGCCCTCAATCTGCCTATCGTCGACATCCCCTCTAGGACCAAGGCCTACGGGGGACTACAATCGCCTCCCTCGCGCCAACGGCTGATCCACCCCGCATGTCGACCTGTTCCGTACACCCGCTGCCCTACCGGGCCAACCCCGCCGAGTATTTTACGGCGATTCGCCACGCCCCCGGCGCGGTGCTGCTCGACAGCGGCCGCCCGACTGCCGAGCGCGGTCGTTATGACCTGCTCAGCGCCTGGCCGGTGGAAACGCTAACGGTTCGGTCTGACGAAAACGGCAGTGATTTCCTGCAACGCCTACGCGAAAACCTCACGCAGTTGGGTGAAGCGGGTTTACCTGCTGGTTATGAGTTGCCGTTCGCTGGCGGCTTGATCGGTTACCTGAGCTACGACTTCGGCCGCCACCTGGAACACATGCCGCACTTGGCGGTGGATGACCTGCACCTGCCGGATGCACGCTTTGGGCTGTATGCCTGGGCGCTGATCAGCGATCACCAGGCGCAAACCAGCCAGTTGGTGTTTCACCCCTCGCTTGCTGACAGCGAGCGACAACGCCTGATTGCGCTGTTCAACGCTGAAGCTGCCAACCTCCCGGCGAGTTTCAAACTGAACGGCCCCATGGCCCCAGACCTGACCGCCGAAGCTTACCGGCAAGCCATCGTGCGCATTCAGGATTACATCCAGGCCGGCGACTGCTACCAGGTCAACTTTGCCCAGCGCTTTCGTGCGCCGTGCGTCGGCGATCCGTGGGCGGCTTACTGCGCCTTGCGTGAGGCCTGCCCTACGCCGTTTTCCGGGTTCCAGAGCCTGCCGGACGACGGTGCAGTGCTGAGCCTGTCGCCGGAGCGCTTTGTACACATCAGCCAGCGCCGCGTCGAAACCCGCCCCATCAAAGGCACCCGCCCGCGCGGTTTGACGCCCGAAGAAGACGCAGCCAACGCCGCCGAACTGCTGGCCAGCCCCAAAGACCGCGCCGAGAACCTGATGATCGTCGACCTGCTGCGCAACGACCTCGGCCGCACCTGCCGCACCGGCTCGGTAAAAGTGCCGGAGTTGTTCAGCCTGGAAAGCTACCCCAACGTGCACCACTTGGTGAGCAGCGTCACCGGCACCTTGGCCGACGACAAAGACGCCCTCGACCTGATCGCCGGCAGCTTCCCCGGCGGCTCCATCACTGGCGCGCCGAAGATCCGTGCCATGCAGATCATCGACGAGCTGGAGCCGACTCGACGCGGCTTGTACTGCGGCTCGTTGGTGTACCTGGACGTGCGCGGCGAGATGGACAGCTCCATCGCGATTCGCAGCCTGCTGGTCAAGGATGGCCAGGTGTGCTGCTGGGGCGGCGGCGGGATCGTGGCGGATTCGCAGTGGGAGGCGGAGTATCAGGAATCGCTGACGAAGGTGCGGGTGTTGTTACAAACTTTGGAAGGCTTGTAGCACCCAGCCCTTCCTGACTTTCAGACGCAGAACCGAGCAGCCGAAAAAACCTGAATCAGAAGGGTCGTGGACGACGCGTGGGCTGCAGGATAGCGTCCAGCCCCTACCGCCCCCCGCCGTTTGTGAAGGATCACATGAAGCGACTGCCTACTCGTCAGAAATTATTTCCGCGATTGCATATCCACCCAACCGCACCTATGATCTCCCAAAATGGGAGATTAAAGCGATGCGCATAATCGCTCTCTCTACCTTACGAATATTCTGGGAAAGCCACCCAGCTTATGGCGATGCCAAAACGCCGATGGTCGAGCTGTATCGTCATATGGAGAAAACCACTTACCAAACACCACAAGCCCTCAAGGCAGAGCTCAGAACCGCGAGTATTCTCAAAGGTGGCAGGGTGGTGTTCAACGTGGGTGGCAACAAGTATCGAGTGGTCATGGCGATCGATTATCAGCGACAGCTGGGGTTCATACGTTTTGCGGGAACCCATGTGCAATACGACCAGATCAACGCGGAGACCGTGTGATGAACATCAAACCTATTCATACCCAGGAAGACCTGACTGCGGCGCTCGCACGCGTCGAGCAGCTATGGGGCGCGCAAATCGGCTCGCCTGAGGGTGACGAGCTGGAAATACTCGCAGTCCTGATTGAGAAGTACGAGGCCGAGCACTATCCAATGCCGGCTTCGGACCCGGTGGAAGCGATTAAATTTCGCATGGAGCAATTGGGTATGACCGCCCGTGACCTTGAGCCCTTTATAGGTACAAGCGGGCGAGTGTCCGAAGTGCTGAATCACAAGCGCAAGTTGAGCTTGGCGATGATCAAGCGCCTGCATGAAGGTTTAAGTATTCCTTATGATCGGTTGCTGGCAGGGGTTTAGGCGGCGCCTGAGCTGGCCCCATCGCAGGCAAGCCAGCTCCCACATTTTGAACTGTGTGAACACGATCCCAAGGTGGGAGCTGGCTTGCCTGCGATAGGGCCATCAGTAGCACTGATGCTCTAAAGGCTCAACGCCCGATTCGACGCCTTGATGAACTCTTTCTTCAAGTCCTCAAACGTATGCACTGCCGGGAATTGTGGGAACTCGCGAATCACATTCTGCGGCGCATGGAACAAGATCCCACGGTCAGCTTCGCCGAGCATGGTGGTGTCGTTGTAGGAGTCGCCAGCGGCGATCACGCGGTAGTAGAGGGTCTTGAACGCCAGCACCGATTGGCGCTTCGGGTCTTTCTGGCGCAGTTGGTAGCTCACCACCCGATCGTTTTCATCGGTGATCAGGCGGTGACAGAGCAAGGTCGGAAAGCCCAGCTGGCGCATCAACGGTTGGGAGAACTCGTAGAAGGTGTCTGACAGGATCACCACCTGGAAGCGCTCGCGCAGCCAGTTGACGAACTCGATGGCGCCGTCCAGCGGCTTGAGGGTGGCGATCACTTCCTGAATGTCAGCGAGCTTCAGCCCGTGCTCGTCGAGGATGCGCAGACGCTGCTGCATCAGCACGTCGTAGTCGGGAATGTCGCGGGTGGTGGCCCGCAGGGATTCAATACCGGTTTTTTCGGCGAAGGCGATCCAGATTTCCGGAACCAGCACCCCTTCCAGGTCGAGACAGGCAATTTCCACAAGACACTCCCATTAGATGTTGTTAGTTGAGCGAGCAAAAGGACTGCCGAACTCTAGCGATTCAAGCTGGCCGCCGCAACGCAGGGCGGATTTTGATACCATCGCTCCCCTATAGAGCGCTCAGCGCCACTGACCTGTAGGAACCGTCCTGATGAACCAAGCCTTCGACGTCGCTGAACTCGCCGCGACTTATGCCAACAAATCCGCCCAGGACATTCTCAAGCTGGCGTTCAGCCAGTTCGGCGATGACCTGTGGATTTCCTTCAGCGGTGCCGAGGACGTGGTGCTGGTAGACATGGCTTGGAAGCTGAACAAGAACGTCAAGGTGTTCAGCCTCGACACGGGCCGCCTGCACCCGGAAACCTACCGGTTCATCGAGCAGGTGCGTGAGTTTTACAAGATCGACATCGAGCTGATTTCGCCGGACCAGAGCAAGCTGGAACCTTTCGTCAAGGAAAAGGGCCTGTTCAGTTTCTACAAGGACGGCCATGGCGAATGTTGTGGCGTGCGCAAGATCGAACCGCTGCGACGCAAACTGTCCGGCGTGAGCGCCTGGGCCACCGGCCAACGCCGTGACCAGAGCCCCGGCACCCGCAGCCAGGTGGCGGCATTGGAAATTGATACGGCGTTCTCCACGCCCGAGCGCACCCTGTACAAATTCAACCCGCTGGCGCAGATGACCAGCGAGGAAGTCTGGGGTTACATCCGCATGCTCGAGTTGCCGTACAACAGCTTGCATGAACGCGGGTTTATCAGCATCGGCTGCGAGCCCTGCACCCGCCCGGTATTGCCGAACCAGCACGAGCGTGAGGGCCGCTGGTGGTGGGAAGAAGCTACGCAGAAGGAATGCGGGTTGCACGCTGGGAATATCATCAGCAAGGCCTGAGATTGAGTGCAGTAAAAATGTGGGAGCGGGCTTGCCCGCGATGAGGGGGTGTCAGTCAATGAGGAGTTGGCTGATACACCGCTATCGCGGGCACCCGCTCCCACATTTGCTTTGTGGTGGATGTAAATCTTGTACACATCAATGTAACCATCGGTGCCATTTATGTGTGCAATCCATGTTCTTTCGCACCAAAACGTAACACCCATCCCCGCATGCTTTTTGCCTCTTGAATAGAGCGCTTTTCCAGCGAAAAATAAATACCTGTTCAAACGGTCAATTTATATCGCTTTTAATTCAGTCAGTTATTTGAACATCTAACAAAAAGGAAATTACTCACGGTTTTGATAGACCGAAAACTGGCACGCATGTGGCTTAAGGTGAAGCGCGTCTTGTATACAATAAATACAAAACATACATACACTTTGCCATCTGAGGCGCTGCCGAAGATGCGCCGGAGCCTGCCGGAATGCGTACACGCCTCTCGAATAACATCGCACTGGATCTGCCCTCCTCCGCCCTGAACCCCGAGCCGGCAAGCCCCGGCCCGCTGGTGCTCAGCCCGCGCCTGCACAACAAGGACCTGGCGCCCACCAAGACCGAAGGCCGACGTTGGGGGCGCTACAGCATCTTTGCGTTGTGGACCAACGACGTGCACAACATCGCCAACTATTCATTTGCCATCGGCCTGTATGCATTGGGGCTTGGCGGCTGGCAAATTCTGTTATCGCTGGGGATTGGCGCGGCGCTGGTGTACTTCTTCATGAACTTGTCGGGGTTTATGGGCCAGAAGACCGGGGTGCCATTCCCGGTGATCAGCCGCATCAGTTTCGGCATCCACGGCGCGCAGATTCCGGCGTTGATTCGCGCGGTGATTGCGATTGCCTGGTTTGGTATCCAGACCTACTTGGCCTCGGTGGTTTTTCGCGTGTTGTTGTCGGCGATTCATCCGGGGTTTGCCGAGTATGACCACAACTCGATCCTGGGTTTATCCACCTTGGGCTGGGCGTGTTTCGTGGCGATCTGGTTGGTGCAGTTGGCGATCCTGGCTTACGGCATGGAAATGGTGCGCCGTTATGAAGCGTTCGCCGGGCCGGTGATTCTAGTGACCGTCGCGTCGCTGGCCGGCTGGATGTACTTGCAGGTCGACGGCAACATTGCCTGGTCAATACGCGAGCCGCTGAGCGGCGGCGAGATGTGGCGCAATATCTTTGCCGGTGGCGCGTTGTGGCTGACCATCTACGGCACGCTGATCCTCAACTTTTGCGACTTCGCCCGCTCCTCGCCCTGCCGCAAGACCATCCTGGTCGGCAATTTCTGGGGCTTGCCGGTGAATATCCTGGTGTTTGCCGCAATTACCGTGCTGCTGTGCGGCGGGCAGTTCCAACTCAATGGCCGGGTCATCGAAAGCCCGACCGAAATCATCGCGGCCATCCCCAACACCTTCTTCCTGGTGCTGGGCTGCCTGGCGTTCCTGATCGTCACCGTGGCGGTGAACATCATGGCCAACTTCGTTGCCCCGGCGTTTGTGCTGAGCAACCTGGCGCCCAAGTACCTGAACTTCCGTCGCGCCGGGTTGATCAGCGCCACCTTGGCGGTGCTGATCCTGCCGTGGAACCTCTACAACAGCCCGCTGGTGATCGTGTATTTCCTCTCCGGCCTGGGCGCACTGCTGGGGCCGTTGTACGGGGTGATCATGGTCGATTACTGGCTGATCCGTAAAAATCAGGTGGACGTGCTGCAGTTGTATAGCGAAGACCCGAAGGGGGTTTATTACTACAGCCGCGGCGTCAATTTGCGCGCGGTAGCGGCGTTTGTGCCTGCGGCAGTGATCGCGATTCTGTTGGCGCTGCTGCCCGGCTTTGCCAGTGTGGCACCGTTTTCCTGGTTGTTTGGCGCCGGTATTGCAGGGCTGTTGTACCGGCTGATTGCCAAGCGCCAAGCGTTCTACGCCGATGTCAGCGGCGAAAGCATTGCAGTCGATAACGTCAGTCATTAATCAAGGACATTCCATGCGCATCCTCGTGGTCAACGTCAACACCACCGAATCCATCACCGAAACCATCGCCCAGCAGGCACGGGCCGTGGCCTCGCCGGGCACTGAGATCGTCGGGCTTACTCCGTACTTTGGCGCCGAGTCGGTGGAGGGCAATTTTGAAAGCTACCTGGCCGCTATCGCCGTGATGGATCGGGTGATGGCCTACGATCAGCCGTTTGATGCAGTGATCCAGGCCGGCTATGGCGAACATGGCCGTGAAGGTTTGCAGGAGTTATTGAGCGTGCCGGTGGTGGACATCACCGAAGCGGCGGCCAGCACAGCGATGTTTTTGGGCCATGCCTATTCGGTGGTGACCACGCTGGACCGCACCGTGCCGTTGATCGAAGACCGGCTGAAACTTGCGGGCCTGTATGAGCGCTGCGCCTCGGTGCGCGCCAGCGGCATGGCGGTGCTGGAGCTGGAAGAAGACCCGCTGGCGGCCATGGAAGCCATCGTGCGCCAGGCGCAATTGGCTATCCGTGAGGACAAGGCCGAGGTGATCTGCCTGGGCTGCGGCGGCATGGCCGGGCTGGATGAGCAGATTCGCCAGCGCACCGGCGTGCCGGTGGTGGATGGGGTGACGGCGGCGGTGACGATTGCTGAATCGCTGGTGCGGCTGGGGTTGTCGACGTCGAAGATCAGGACGTATGCGGCGCCGAGGCCAAAGAAGGTCATTGGTTGGCCCGGTATGTTCGGCAGGTAGACCGAGGCGTCTGCATCGCGGGCAAGCCCGGCTCCGGGGCGCCGTGATCAAATCGCGCTGAACCGTTGCCCCAGTTTCTGCTCGACAAACTGCTCGATGATGAACTCCACGAACGCGCGGGTCTTGCCGGGCAGCAGTTTGTGTTCGGCGTAGTAGAGAGAGATGCTGCCGTCGTCGACGTACCAGTCGGGCAACACCCGTACCAATGCGCCGCTGTCGAAGAACGGCATGGCCATCGGCATGCTCACCAGCGCGATACCCAGGCCTTGGGCGCTGGCGCAGCAGGCGGCTTCGGAATCGCTCATGGTCATGCGCGGCTTGAGCACCAGCGGGCGTTGTTCACGTTCCGGGCCGGTGAGCTGCCAGGTACGCACGCGGCCAGTTTGCGGAGAGCGGATCAGGATGCCCAGGCACCGCGATAAATCTTCGGGCGCGTGTACCGGCAGGCGTCGCGCCAAGTAATCCGGGGACGCCACCAAGACCCGATGCGCGGGGGACAGCTTGCGCGCCACCACGCCTTGGGGCAGTTCAAAACCACCGCCGATGGCGGCATCGAAGCCTTGGCCGATCAGGTCGACCTGGCGATTATCGAAATGCCAGTCGGGGCTGATATCCGGAAAGCGCCGCATGAACTCCGCCAGCAACGGCACCACATAACGATTGCCGAACACCGTGCCCATGCTGACCTTGAGCGTGCCCACCGGCCGCCCTTCGGCGCTGGCAAGGTTAGCTACGGCATTCTGAATGGTGGTGAGGCTGGCGCTGACTTCTTCGAGGAACAGCTTGCCGGCTTCGGTCAGGGTCAGGCGTCGGGTGCTGCGTTGGAACAGGCGCACACCCAGGCGCGCTTCCAGCTTGGCGACGCTTTTACCCACCGCCGCCGGGGTCAGGCTAAGGTGCCGGGCGGCTTCGGCAAAGCTGCCGCCTTCGGCGCTGCGCACGAAACATTCGATACTGCCAAAGCTTTCCATATCAGCTCATTCTAAACTTTTGGTTTACACAGACTATAGCAATCACGGTCTACCGGGTTGGGTGGGTGAAGTCGATACTCGACCCATCAACTACTTGGAGATCGACATGACCACACACAACCTCACTGGCAAAGTCGCCTTGATCCAAGGCGGTTCCCGCGGCATTGGCGCTGCCATCGTCAAGCGCCTCGCCGCGCAAGGCGCAGCCGTCGCCTTTACCTACGTCAGCTCGGCCGCAAAAGCCGAAGAGCTGCAGAACAGCGTGATCAGCGCCGGCGGCAAAGCCTTGGCGATCCAGGCCGACAGCGCGGATGCCACGGCGATCCGCAATGCGGTCAACGCCACCGTCGAAGCGTTTGGGCGCCTGGATATCCTGGTGAACAACGCCGGTGTGCTGGCCATCGCGCCACTGGAAGATTTCAAGCTGGAAGACTTCGACCAGACTCTGGCGATCAATGTGCGCAGTGTATTTATCGCCACTCAGGAAGCGGCCAAGCATATGGGTGAAGGTGGCCGAGTGATCAACATCGGCAGCACCAATGCCGAGCGCATGCCGTTTGGCGGGGGCGGGCCGTATGCGATGAGCAAGGCGGCGCTGGTGGGGTTGACCAAGGGCCTGGCACGGGACTTGGGGCCGCGCGGCATCACCATTAACAATGTGCAGCCTGGGCCGGTGGACACGGACATGAACCCGGCGAGCGGTGAGTTTGCCGAGACGTTGATCGGGTTGATGGCGGTGGGGCGTTATGGGCAGGTGGAGGAAATTGCGAGTTTTGTGGCTTATCTGGTGGGACCTGAGGCGGGGTATATCACTGGGGCCAGCTTGACCATTGATGGTGGCTTCAGCGCATAACCCAATGTGGGAGCTGGCTTGCCTGCGATAGCGTCCTCAAGAGCGCCATCGCAGGCAAGCCAGCTCCCACATTTGTCAGGCCATGGGTGGCAAGCCATACGCGGCCAGGTCGAAGTCTGCGAGTTTGCGGATGATCTGGTCGGCGTGGTGGTATTTGCTGTCGGCCATGGCTTCATCGGGCACGGCGATGGCGGTCATGTTGGCGGCTTTTGCGGCGGTGACACCGAACGGCGAATCTTCGAACACCAGGCAGTCTTCTGGCGCAACGCCCAGGCGGCGTGCGGCGGTCAGGAAGATGTCCGGCGCAGGCTTGGCGGCACCGACTTCCGGGTCGTCAGCGGTGACGATGGTACCGAACAGGCCAAACCATTCGCGGTGCAATGTGGTCTTGTGGCCAAACGAGTTGCGCGACGAACTGGTGCCCACCGCAATCGGAATGTTATGCGCCTTCAAGTGCCGCACCAGCGCTTCGGCGCCGGGCATGCCCAGGGCCTTGGGGAAACGCTCGCTCATCAGCGGTTCGCGGATTTCCAGAAACTCAGCCGGCGTAATCGGCAGGTCCAGCGCCTTGACCACGTAGTCGGCCAAGTCCTGGGCCCCACGCCCGATGATGTGCTGCTTGATGCCCCAGTCATAGGTGCGGCCGTAGCGTTCGGCGATGATCTGCGTGACTTCGGTGTAGATGCCTTCGGTATCCAGCAACAACCCGTCCATATCAAAAATCACGGCCTTGATTGGACCGACTGCGGTACGCGGTGCATTCATCACAACAGAACCTTGGGGAAGGACTAAAAGGTTTCAGCACAATAACGGCCCAGGTTACCTGCAAGCAACCTTTGCGGCTCGGTATTGATACCCACACTGATCAACTACGCCAAAGCAGCGGTGGGCAAACGCGCGCGACAAAGGCGAGCGCCGAAGACGTTTACGAAGTAAAGCTTACATGCAGCAACAGCTTCGATCAGTGGGCCTCGGGAGACCGGCTAACGTTGGGAAGCACCCGCTCGCCCAACAAGAGGCAGTGAACAAACCTCGCCGGGCAACGCGGGAAAAGATAGCCAAAGCGTTTGGCATCAACGCCACTCAACTGGAGCTATAGCGTTACTCAAGCCAATCGGCGCCCTCATTATCGCTGCCCACGCGTTAAAATCAGCGGGAACCACTTGGCGCCTGACGCCTGCCAACCTTAAAAGCGAACCCACACATGCTCTATCGCGTAGCCGCCGACAGCCTGGTGCTGTTTCACCTGTGTTTCATCCTGTTCGTGCTGTTCGGCGGATTGCTGGCGCTCAAATGGCGGCCGGTCATGTGGCTGCACGTGCCCGCTGCAGCCTGGGGTGTGGCCGTGGAAGTGTTCCACCTGCCCTGCCCGCTGACCCGCTGGGAAAACCTGCTGCGTCACCTCGCAGGGCAAGACGGTTATGGCGGCGGGTTTATCGAGCATTACATCCTCACGCTGATCTACCCGGCTGGGCTGACCCCGAACATTCAATTGGCACTTGGGGCGCTGGTGTTGCTGATCAACATCGCGGTGTATGTGCGCTTGATCAGGCGGGCGTAGGCAGGCAGCCCAGGTCGGCCAATGTAGCTTCTACCGCCTGATCCAGTGGTGTGTGGGGCTCACGGCCCAAGGTGTCCACCAGGCGCTGGTTATCCAGGCGCAACGGGGTTTGCCACAGGTAGCGCATTTCCTGCATCTCGTGGACGGTCACGACAAAGGGCGCTATCAATTTCATCAGCCACCACGGGAAACGACCTACGCGGGGCTGATGGCCAGACCTACGCAACACCACCCGCTGGATCGCCTGAACCATCTGCGCGCCATCCACGTCCTCATGCCCCGCCATATGAAAGCGCGCAAACGCCTCAAGGGTCGCCCGGCGCTCAATCAACTCGACCATCGTGCGCGCCACATCCGGCAGGTACGCCCATTGATGCAACACACCGGGCGCGCCTGGGTAGCTGATGGCGTGCACGGGTTTGCCGGGTTTGACCAAACCTTGGGCGAACCAGTTGTTGGCCACCCTGGCGCCAAAAAAGTCCCCCGCCCGCACGATCAACACCCGCGCGCCCTGCCGAGAAGCCTGCTCTAAACGCTGCTCCAGTTGCACACGGATCGCGCCCTTGCGGGTCTGAGGGTGTTGCGGCGAGCCCTCGTGCAACACAGGAAATGCATCCGGCCCGAAGTTGTAGACCGTGCCGGGCAACAGGATGGTTGCGCCTTCGGCGATGGCCGCCGCAATCGTGTTGTCGATCATCGGCATCACCAGTTCGGCCCAATTGCGATAGCCCGGCGGGTTGACGGCATGCACGATCACCTCACAGCCACGGGCGGCGGCGAGCACTTCCTGACGATTGAGCGCATCGCCCTTGAGCCAGGACAACGCCGCATTCTCACGGCGAGCCTTGTCCACATTCCGGGTCAGTGCACACACCTCCCAGCCTGCCGCGCTCAACTGCCGGGCCACTTCGCCGCCAATCCCGCCGGTTGCACCCAATACCAGAACCTTGCTCATGACCTTCTCCCACGTTGTTGGTGAGGCCATTTTGTGTGCGGCACTGCTATAGATAAATTACCGAAGAGCATCCAGCCGCTATACATTTATGCATGGCAACGAATATTGGTTGGGAGCTTTACCGGTCGTTCCTCGGCGTACTCAAGGAAGGATCGTTGTCGGGGGCCGCACGCCAGCTCGGCATCACACAGCCTACGGTCGGTCGGCATATTGCTGCGCTGGAAACGTCGCTGGGCGTGGTGCTGTTCACCCGTTCGCCGCAAGGCTTGCTGCCCACCGCCGTCGCCCACACTTTGCGCGCCCATGCCGAAACCATGGAGCGCACCGCCGCCGCCCTGGAACGCGCGGCTTCCGCCCAAGGCGATGAAGTGCGCGGTGTAGTGCGGGTCTCCGCCAGTGAAGTCGTCGGTGTGGAAGTGCTGCCGCCGATCATCACCGCACTGCGCCGCCAACACCCGCACCTGCGGGTTGAACTGATCCTGACCAACCGCCTGATCGACCTGCTGCAACTGGAAGCCGACATCGCCGTGCGCATGGTCCGGCCCAGCCAGGAGCAACTGCTGGCGCGGCGTGTCGGCTTGATTGAAGTGGGCCTGCATGCCCGCGATGATTACCTGCAACAGCATGGCATGCCGCTTCAGATGCAGGACCTGGTTAACCATTCGGTGATCGGCTTCGACCAGGAAAGCGCTTTCATCCGCAGCCTGGCCATCAAGGGCTTTGAACGCAGCGCCTTCGCCATCAGCAGCGACAGCGACCTGGCGCAACTGGCGCTGATCCGCGCCGGTGCCGGTATCGGCGGCTGCCAGGTGCAACTGGCTAAGCAGAACCCGCGCCTGCACCGGGTATTGCCGGACGGTTTTGCGTTCAAGATGGACACCTGGGTCACCATGCACGAAGACCTGCGCAACAGCCCGCGCTGCCGCGTGACCTTTGATGCGCTGGTGGCAGGTTTGCAGCGTTACGTACAGGCTTGAGACAGCTTCGCTGGTGAAGAATCAGACTCCCTCAGCCCCTTCATAGACGCCCCCATGTCCGAAGCCTTCGAAGTCCCCAGCCCCCACGAAAAACACATCGAACACACCACCGAACATGCGCACGGGCGCGGTGACAATTTCGCCAGTCGTATCGCCGTGATGACCGCCCTGATGGCCACCCTTGGCGCCATGCTCAGCTACCAGGCCGGCTCCACCGAAAGCGAAGCGGCGATGGACAAGAACAACGCCGCCATCAGCAAGACCGAAGCCGCCAACCAGTGGAATTACTACCAGGCCAAATCCAGCCGACAAAACCTGGCTGAACTGGCCACCCACATTCCCGGCGTGGATGCCGCGCATTACAAGGATGAGATCGAGCGTTACAAGGGCCAGAAGGAAGAAGTGCGCAAACAGGCCGAGAGGCTTGAGGCCACCTCCAAGGAGTGGGATCAGAAATCCGAGGAAGCCCTGCACCAGCACCACCGCTGGGCCCAGGCGATGACCGCGATTCAGATCGCGATTTCGTTGGCGGCGATTACGTTGCTCACGCGCAAGGAATGGCTCAAACGCATGTCCTACACCGCCGGCACCGTCGCAGTGGCCCTAGGCAGCCTAGCCTGGCTGCACCTCTAACTGACCGAACGCGGTCAAAAATGTGTGAGCAGGCCTGTTGTGGCGAGCGGGCTTGCCACAACAAGCCAGCTCCCACATGTGCTCTTCGGTGTTTTCAACGTTGGGCTCTGCCATCACATCGCTATATAGTAAAACGCCTAACGTCCAGCACAGACCGAACGCGGTCAAAAATGTGTGAGCAGGCCTGTTGTGGCGAGCGGGCTTGCCACAACAAGCCAGCTCCCACATGTGCTCTTCGGTGTTTTCAACGTTGGGCTCTGCCATCACATCGCTATATAGTAAAACGCCTAACGTCCAGCACAGCCCCTCTCAAGGAATACCCATGGAACACTCCACCCAATTCCCCGTGCTGTTATTTTCCTACGGCACCCTGCAGGACAAAGCCGTGCAACTCGCCAACTTCGGCCGCGAATTAGTCGGCCAGCACGACGCGATGCTCGGCTACTCGCAAAGCTGGGTAGAAATCACCGACCCCGAAGTGCTGGCCACCAGCGGCAAGACCCACCACCCGATTGTCGCGCCGACTGAGGAAAAAGCCGCCAGTGTTGAAGGCATGGTCTTTCAGATCAACGAGCAGGAACTGGCGGCGGCGGATGCGTATGAAGTGTCGGACTACAAGCGCGTGTCAGTGGCGTTGGCTTCGGGCCTGACGGCTTGGGTGTACGTGCAGGCTTGAAGATGAAACTTGCAGGTAATTTATTTCAATCTGCCAGTACGGCGATTAGAGTGGCGCCCCTTCGAGAATTGGATCTCGATTTTTGCCCATGGAGTTACCCAGTGAAGTACGTCAGTAAAGTGGTTGCAGCAGCTGTTCTCGGTTTCGCGCTCTCAGGCTGCACCGGCACCGCCATCAAATCCCCGCAGTACGACAGCAGCCAATACACCGTTTTGGGCCACAGTGAAGGCAGCGCCACCGGCGTTATGTTGCTCGGCATCATCCCGATCGGTCAGAACAGCCGCTTCGTGCGCGCCCAGGATGCGGCCATCAAGGCCAAAGGCGGCGACGCGCTGATCAACACCCAAGTGCAGGAAAAATGGTTCTGGGCCTGGGTACTGAATGGTTACACCACCAAGATCTCGGGTGATGTGATCAAGCTGAAAAACGCGCAGTAAGTAGGAAGTTGTCAGGGCGCTGACCCTGGCAAGCGACGTATCATGGGCCTGACTTCCGAGGACGGCCCATGAACCTCAGCATTGTTTACGCACTCGCCGCAGCCGCCCTTTTCGGCGCCAGCACCCCGCTCGCCAAAAGCCTCGGCCTGGGCCTCTCGCCCGTGTTGCTCGCTGGCCTGCTCTACCTCGGTAGCGGCATCGGCCTTGCCACTGTGCGCCTTATTCGTGATCGCGGCTGGAAACCCACCGGGCTGACGCAATCTGAATGGCCGTGGCTGATCGGCGCCATCGCGTTCGGCGGCATCCTCGGGCCGGTTGCATTGATGTTCGGCCTGACCCGCACCGCAGGCGCGACCGCCTCCCTGATGCTCAACCTTGAATCGGTGCTGACCGCCGTTATCGCCTGGCTGGTGTTCAGAGAAAACGCCGACCGGCGCATCATCCTTGGGATGATCTCGATAGTAGTGGGCGGCGTGGTGCTGTCATGGTCCGACGGCGGCGGCGTAAGCCAGGACTGGATCGGCCCGGTTGCCGTGGCAGTGGCCTGTTTGTGCTGGGGGATTGATAACAACCTGACGCGCAAAGTGTCTGCGTCGGACGCGCTGTTTATCGCTGGCGCCAAAGGGTTGATTGCCGGGGCGGTGAATTGCAGTTTGGCGCTGTACCTCGGGGCGCAGATGCCGGGCGCGGCGCAGCTCGCGCCTATCTTGCTGGTGGGGTTTTTGGGGTATGGCATCAGCCTGGTCATGTTTGTGCTGGCGCTGCGCGGGCTGGGCAGTGCGCGCACCGGGGCGTACTTCTCGACGGCGCCGTTCCTCGGCGCTGCGGTGGCCTTGCTGGCCTTCGGGGAGTCAGTGACGCTGGCGTTCTGGATTGCATCGGCGTTAATGGCCGTGGGCGTGTGGCTGCACCTGACGGAGCGGCATGCCCATGAGCATCTGCATGAGGCGACGGAACACGGGCACCGGCATGTGCATGATGAGCATCATCAGCATGAGCATGGGTTTGAGTGGGACCCGGCGCAGCCGCATAGTCATGTGCATGTTCATAGTGTGATGCGGCATAGCCATGCGCATTTTCCAGATGTGCATCATCGGCATAGGCATTGAGGGCGACAGAGCGTCGCCCGTATACAGGGCGGATTAGTTTTCTATAAAGAACCAGCTGATAGCCATACCTATGATTGATATAACCGCGACAACTGGCGCAATGACCATCCAAAACTTGAGGTGTCGTGGGATTTTTTCAACATCCTCAACCTGTACCAAATGCCGCCACTGAAGCACTTTCTGTACCAAATGCCGCCACTGAAGCACTTTGGGGATAAGAATAATGATAGCCATGGCGACTACACGTACGTGCCGCCCCTCAAAATGAGCATTACGAAAAGTGTGCCTGTGCCCGATTACATAGTCGCTGTGTTGCACGTAGCGCTCTGCTGCATCGAGTTTTTTGAACATGACGTAAAAGGTGAGCGGGATGCTAAGCAGCATGAGGATAAGGGAACACATGCCCAGATATAGCCAGACCATTTAATTCCTCACAGTTTTGTAGAGAAACTTGCCTGCGCTTTCCGCCAGTCCGCTTCCGAGCGCCCCCGCGGCGAACCCACCTGCTGCACCTCCTACGATTGCACATGCCAAGGCTCCAGCACCAGCTGTAGGTATGCCAAAAACAATCGCACAGGCGCTTATACCGATACCGGCCCCAACGCTCCCGCCAACGGCAGCACCGGTAACTCCGGCTACCAACTTACCCCCTTCAACATACTTCGCCTGCATACACGCTTGCTCACGCCCAGTGGAACACGCCTCCGATAACTCCAACGCCGTCGCCCCAACATCCAGCGCTATACCAATGTAAGTCCCCGTCTTCAACACCTGCGAAGCCTTGGCTAATCGCTTGACCCGCTCCTCATACCCCCGAATTTCTCCATGCTGCCAGTAGCTTTTACTGGAAATCCCCAGCATCTTTTTAATCGAACCTTGGTTTCTCAACCCCGTACCAAAGCGCGCCATCCCCGAGAGTTGGCTATCCAACCTCGCAAACAGCGCTCTACGCTTAACCAGAAACTCCTCCCGCGCCCGCGTGGTGCCCTTTCTCAAGTACTGCTGATGCAAATCCTCGATTTCCATAAGGGTCTTCTCCACTTGCGCCAAGTGCTTGCTCCAAGCACTGCTGGCACTGCCGATACCAACGGACGAATAGGACAAGATGGCCTGCAACTGATCATAGTTTTTGATCAGGAACTGGTCGGTTGCGGAGTATGCCAACAGGGCGAGTTTTATATTCAGCGCCGAACGCGTCAGCTGCGCCTCTTCAGCGGTGCAAGCGGCAGTTCGGCTATCCCCGATGATCACCAACTGCCCAGGCAACACCAGCGTGTTACGGATGTGCTGGTTGAGGGTGTCGAATTTGGTCTGTGTATGCGGATCAAGCGCCAGGCTTAGTTTGAGCAGCGGATAAGGCTGCGGTCGTTCATTGATAAATGCGTAGGGTCCCTGCATGCGTGCACCTCCAAGTGACTGAGGCGCACGACTATAAGAAGGCGCCATAGCGGAGGTAAGACGCGTACAGGGGTGGTTTTGACGTTTCAGAAAGAGACTACTTCAATCGAGGCGCATGCCTACGATTGCAGGTTCCGGCTGACCACCTCCCCCCCATCATTCAAGGGAATTGCGTGGATCTGAGCGAGATTGTTCAAATCTGTTACTCAAGTTATGGAGAATCTTGCACTACGTAGTGAAATAAGTAGTGATGTGGTTGTGCTCAGTGACTTGATTGCAGGTTCCGGCTGACCACCTCCCCCCCATCATTCAAGGGAATTGCGTGGATCTGAGCGAGATTGTTCAAATCTGTTACTCAAGTTATGGAGAATCTTGCACTACGTAGTGAAATAAGTAGTGATGTGGTTGTGCTCAGTGACTTTGCCCTGCTGTGTTCAATTCCCCTGCGAGACGGTTGCGACTTGCTGGATGTCATAGCGCGGCGGATGGATATGCCGCGCGCATGATCTAAGAACACCACGTTTTCAAACCAAAGAAATCACAAAACCCCTGGCCTCTCCCGAAACCAGGGGTTTTGTTTGTCTCGCATTTGATGCCACAGCACCCGCTTTAGAATTCAACGGCTCGTCTATACACTAGCCTGCGTACACCTGCTGGGGCCTGCCCTCGATTCAGACCTGACTCATACAACAAGACCTACATGAGTGGTGTGATTGCACAAAGTCGATGATGGTGAGGGCCAGCCATTGCCGGCAAACCCATTCCAGCCTCTTGCTGAAGACGGGCGAGTCGGTGGCCGTCGTGTCGAGAGGTAATAGTGCCGCTTTTCCAAAACAGCGTGCTCCCCTGCAGATCACGCGCGCCATCAAGGCTGCTGCGCCACCACGCGATTACGACCGCCCTGCTTGGCCTGGTACAACAACTTGTCAGCCCTCTCAAGCACAACGGATACCGAATCTCCTCCCGGTTGCCATAGCGCGACGCCCAGCGAAACAGTGATGTGCCCGACAGTAACGATCTCTGCGGCTTCGATCGAGGCACGCAGCCGCTCTGCGACATCCGTTGCCGCTTGAAGCGAACTATTGGGCAATAACAATACGAACTCTTCCCCACCGACCCGGCAGGGCAAGTCGTTAGACCTTGAGTTGTGCTGCATCAGTTCTGCGATAGCCCTCAGCGTTTGATCGCCCACACCATGGCCAAATGTATCGTTCACCCGTTTGAAGTGGTCGATGTCCATGGAAACAACTGCGAACGCTCTGTCAGCATCTTGCCAACGCAACAGGACATCTTCCATCGCCCGGCGGTTGGCCAGCCCGGTCAGCGCATCGGTTTGTGCTTGCAGGTTAAGCTTGCCGATCTTCTCCTGTAACAGGGTGGCGCCAAGCAGCAACGCCCTGCGAATCTGCCAACTCTCGAAATAGTGCGCCGGTACTGCACTGATAAGGTCGTAGCTGTCGGGGGTGTCCAGTCGCTTGGCACAATCGGCGAGCCTGGACAGCGGCGCTGAGATCCGCGCTCCCAGCCACCAGATCAAAACGATTCCGAAAAAGGCAAGTGGGGCTGTGCCCAACGCAACCTTGACCATTGTCTGACGTAGAACAGCGTGTATATTTTCGAGTGGCTGCTGCGAGATCACCCCCCAGCCGCTGCTCGGCACTTTGGCGAAGCCCGCGAGCATTTCCACTCCATTTTCATCCGCAGCCTGTAAAACACCTGCGTCCTGGCTAAGTGCCGCATCGGCGATCACGCTCTTTCCAGTGATGTCTCCGATTTGTTCGGGACGGCTGTGATAAAGCACCCGACGGCTGCTGTCGACTAGATAGACATTCGCGCCATCCTTACGCACATTTGTGTCCATCATGGCCTGGAGCGTATTTTTTTGCTCAAGTTGAACACTGCCCCCTATCAGGCCCAAGTACTCTCCTTTCGTGCCAAATACGGGCTGGTTGATAAAGATCACCAGATTGCCTGCTATGGACTTAAAGGCGTTGCTGATTCTCGGCACGCGAAGGTTGAGTGGCTCCTTGTGTTGCAAAACCCGGCCATTGAGGCGAAAGCTTTCGGGAGCTGACGCAATAATAGTTCCCGTTGAGTCGGCGACAAGTACGGAGTTGAAACTGGCATCCTGCCCAAACAACCGCTGCGTTTCTTCTGCCAAAGCGTGCTTATCTTCAAACGCTTTGCCGATGACGACTGAGCCATACTTCAATTTGTCGAGGTCGGAATTGAGCACCTGTTCGACACTCTTGGCGATCCGAGAGGCGTAGGCTTTGTTCACTTGCAGCGCATTCTCAATCAACTCCTGCTTCTGAATCTTGAACATCACCCAGAAGCTGTTGGCGAGGGTCGCGATTGCAGCAAGCAGTACAAAGATAAGAATCAGAATGCGTAGATTGAGCTTAGGCTTCGGTCGAGTGGTCATTTTACGCAGTCCGGGTAGGCGGATGGATTACAAACGATTTCGATGCTGTGTGAATCGCCCTTGAATGTGTAGGTGGGGGGGTCAATCAGTTTTGACGGACAGCCCGCTCAACAAGTAAGGAAGGCTGTTAACCCATTCTGGACCTATCGCGCAGACATGTCTGAGGACAGTTCAGAAGAAATACCGCCAGTCCCCACATTGAGCCTTTATGGCCTTTAGTAAGGAAGGCTGTTAACCCATTCTGGACCTATCGCGCAGACATGTCTGAGGACAGTTCAGAAGAAATACCGCCAGTCCCCACATTGAGCCTTTATGGCCTTTTTTTCAGGTGCCAGAAACCACAAACCCCCGGCTTTCTCTAGGAAAACCGGGGGTTTGTGTTTACTTAATGTGGCGGTGAAGGAGAGATTCGAAAGTACCCGCACCCGCAATCTCGCAGCCGAGGCCCCGGAATACAAGGGCTCCAGCGGTGCCAGTCGCGCAAAAGTGTTCCCACGCCATTCCCACGAGCATCAGCAAGCACCTCAGTACGCGTGCGCATCACACGTATAGGGGGCTTAGCCTCTGGGTATGGAGGGGGCAAAAAAAGAGTAACATAAGTAATCTTGACCGTTTTTATCTCTCAAGCCATTGAAAATAAAGGGTTTTGTGTTTAGAGCAAAAAGTAATCTTTAAGTAATATTGAAGTAATC
Source organism: Pseudomonas sp. IB20 (assembly GCF_009707325.1). NCBI lineage: Bacteria > Pseudomonadati > Pseudomonadota > Gammaproteobacteria > Pseudomonadales > Pseudomonadaceae > Pseudomonas > Pseudomonas gelidaquae. The sequence goes on from NZ_CP046103.1 coordinate 3,808,008, forward strand.
TGATTACTCTTTATAAATGTAATTCTCACCTTTATAAAAACCCTTTAAAAACAATTACTTGTCAAAAAATTACCTTTTCAATTACTTCTCTGTTACTCCTTTTTGTAATACCAAACCCCACGGAATACGCGGCCTCCAGCGCATTTCCAATAGGTGATTACCGAAATTACTCTTTTTGAGATACCCCCCCCTCTACCGGCACAGCAAAGCCACCAGACCTTTCGAAGAAACACCCCCTTGGTGCAGGGTTCCGCAGGCTTTTGACCACCCCACAACGCCAAGCAAGCGCCCAGCCTGAACCGCCGCGAGTGGTCCGCAGGTGCGCAGAAAAAACGACCCATTTAGCCCGCAGGCGAGGTGGGGGGACGACGGCGCGCGCCAGGTGGAAACGTTGCGCCTGACAGGTCATCGCACCAATCTGGTGCAGCGCTAGCCTGCTTGCCCTACTGCGCCTCATCGCCTCCATGCGAGATCGCATCACCCGACACGGATTAGTCAAACACGCTGCATATCCATAAATGGTAGAAAACAACCAAAAGCAAATTTCCTTGGTCTCATTCTGGGCTTCAGATTCAGCGTCGGACCTGTGTTAGCGCACAGGTTCGTCGCCTCGTTTACTGCGCAGGGGGGCTTTTAAGCCTCCCCGCCAATTTCGTAGGGCTTGAAGCGGATGACGTTCTCCCCGATCCAGTCATTCAGTTGCTGCATACGTGTCTGAATCGGTTCTATCTCATTCGCTGCATAAATCTGTGCCGCTTCCCTGATCGATCCAAAGCCCCCTGCGTTTTGCGGAACGATCCCCATCAACTGCGGCGGAATGCGCAAGCTGGCCAGTACATCGTCACGGGTCTGGTTTTTGATCGAATTGAATTCATCCTTGGCCGCGACCTCACTGACCGGGATCAGTTGAATTCCGTCCTTCTTGCCGGTGGGTGAATACACAAATAAGTTGCGAAAATTCCCCGGTCCCTTTGAGTCTTTGAGCGCCTTGCGCAAAGCGTCGATATCGGTTTCCGTCTGCGCGGCGTCGGTCATGTAGAGAATGAAGCCGGCGTGACTACCGTTCTCGTAGTACTTGCGGCGGAACAACGTGGCCGACTCGTTGAGCAAGGCCGACTGCAAGGCACTGATCCACTCCGGCAAGCCATAAATCTCCTGGTGCAGATCCGCTTCTCGTAGGTGAAAAATGCTGCCCGGCTCAAACTGGTGTTCATCCTTCCAGCCTTGCACCTGGTAATAACGCCCTTCCGGGCCGGCCCGCATGTACTTCGCCAGCGGTGGCACCAGTTGCCGGGTGCCGCCGAGCACCGAGCGCCGCGCTTCAAGGTACCCATTTCCCAGGCAAAGCCAGTCCAGGGCGAACTGTTCGAACGCAGCCCGTGACAACATGGGGTGCGGAATAAACGTCTTGCTCAACAGGTTGCGCTTGAACATCAGGCCCGAATGCAAATGAACACTAGACCCGACAGAACGGGCCAGGCCATCAAGCGACAAGGGCGGCTCGTACCACCGCCCGTTGTACCAACATTGCAGGTAGTCGAAGACCTCGCGACTGCCCAGCACGGGTGTCGGCTCGCCAAAGCTGAACACTTGCATGCCCTGCCCTGGCGCTGCTGTGGTTGGCACCAGGCCAGAGTTTGCGTGTAGTTCGGTCATCAAAAAATCTCCATCCGCCCAGTGTTGGAGGCGGTCTGCCCCTCAAGCGGCTCGTTGTGCAATGCGTGAAAGAGCGCCCAGGCCAGGTCGGCATGGCCGGTGTTGTCGTTGCGCCCTGCGGTGTAGGTGTACTGGCGCCCGCCTGCGGTGACGGTCTTACGGATCGCCATCAGCGACTGCGCCATGTCGGTCCATCCGGCGTCGAACTCCAGCCGGCCGTTGTGGATCACGTCATAGGCCTTGAGCACCAGACGCGTTTTGACTTCGGGCGAATAGCTGAAGGTGGTCACCGCCGGGAAGAACTGGCGCACCAGCTGCGCCACGCCGCTACCCAACCCGGTGACATCTATCCCGATGTAGGTCACCCAGTAGCGGTCGCAAACGCTTTTGATAAATGCCGCCTGGGCCGCAAAGTCCATGCCCCGGAACTGATGCCGCTCCAGCACGCGGAACTTGCCACCCGGTACCAGGGGAGGCGCGACCACCACCAGGCCGGAACAATCGCCGGTTTCGGCGGGGTCGTAGCCGATCCAGACCTGGCGGTCGCCGAACGGACGCATGGCGAACGGCTTGTAGTCCTCAGCCCACTCAACCCAGCTGTCGACCATGCAGCTCTGCAACAACGCCAGGGGGAAAATGCTCGCCCCATCGTCCACAAATTCGCACATCAGCAGGTTGGCGAACGCCTCGGGGCTGTACTCCCGGCGCAGCTCCTCAATGTCGAACAGGTCACAGCCGCCGTGTTCAGCGTCTAGGATGGTGACGATCTGCCGCCACAAGCGGTCCTCGCAGAACCGCCCCTGCTGGAGCGCCCCGTGGGAAACGTCGACCTTGGTGTGTTGAGCCGCTGGCTTGCCCTTGTTGAAGCGCTCGCCAGTCCAGAAGGTATAGGCCTCATGGGCCATGCTGGACGGCGTCGAGAAGTAGGTTTTGCGCCACTTCTTGTGCATCGCCATGCCCGAGGCAACCTTGTTCAGCTCCTCAAACTTGAACGTCCAGAAGAATTCGTCGAAGTAGAAATTGCCATGGTAGCCCTGGGCGGTACGCGCATTGGTTCCGAGAAAAAACAGCTCGGCGCCGTTGGGTAATACGATGGGATCGCCCGTCAGCTCGACACCGATGACCTCGCGGGCAAATGCCTGGATGTACCCGCGAAACAGATAGGCTTGGTTTTTCGACGCAGACAGGAAGATCTGATTGCGCCCGGTTTCCAGCGCATCAAGAAACGCCTCGCGAGCGAAGTAGTAAGTCGCGCCGATCTGCCGACTTTTGAGGATGACGCGGGTGCGCTGGTTGCCGGCCCGGTACCAGTCTTTCTGATAGTCGAAACAGCCGTCGATAAACGCTTCGCGCAGCAGCTCGATCTGCTCTTCGCTAATGTCGTTTTTCGGGGTCTTTTTCTTCGGGCCTTCGTTTCGCTTAGCCAGGTTCGGGTTGAGTTCGGTTTCGGTACCGCCACCCTGAAAGCGCTGGATTCTGGCCTGGCGTTCCAGCTGACGGTGCAGCAGGTCAATTTCCTTAAAGTCACCGCCGCTCTTACCCTCTTTGAGAATCAGCTGCACCAGCCGCGCTTCCAGCGCCCCGCCGATACGCTCGACGTTATCAGCCCGGTCCCATTCGTCGCGGGCCTTCCAGCTGTGTAGCGTTTTTTCCTTCTCGCCCGTAGCCTCGGCAATCTCGCAGATACGCCAGCCCATCCAATACAGAAACTTGGATTGGCGCCGGGGATCGATAGGGAGCAGTTCAGTCGTAGTCATGGCCGCGATGCTGCCGCCCGCGCCTGCGAGTCAGTAGCACCGGCCCTTGTAGCTGCCCTCCTTACAAACCCGTCCCGTTGCCGCAACTCGCGCGCGTCACGACCATGCCCCTCATTGCAACGCACTTAGCGCCCAACGCATTGAGGATTCCCGGCATGAAGAAATTTCGCAGTAATTGGTTCCGTGTCGCCGTCGAGGGCGCTACCTCGGACAAACGCACCATCAAACGCAGCTGGCTGGAACAGGCTGCCAGGAACTTCAATCCAGCGACCTATGGCGCCCGCATCTGGCTGGAACACTTCCGCAGCCTGCTGCCCGATAGCCCTTTCAAAGCATACGGCGACGTGCTGGCGGTCAAGACCGAAGAAGTAGAAGTCAACGGCCAGAAAAAACTGGCCCTGTTCGCCCAGGTTGAGCCAACCCCCGACCTGATCGCCATGAACAAGGCCAGGCAGAAGATCTACACCTCGATTGAGATCGACGACAGCTTCTCCGATACCGGGGAAGCCTACATCGTAGGTCTGGCGGTAACTGACTCACCCGCCAGCCTGGGAACCGATGTGCTGGCCTTCTCCGCGCAAAAGCCAGATTCCAGCCCGTTCAAGGATCGCCACTACTCCGCGACCTCCATGTTCACCGAGGCGGTCGAGACCGAACTGACCTTCGAAGAGTTCGAAGAAAAACCAGGCATCGGCACCCAACTGCTCAGCACCGTCAAGGCGTTGCTCACCGGCAAACAAGCCAAAGACGACTCCGAATTCAGCCAGATCGGCGAAGCCGTGCAAACCCTGGCCGAACACGTCAAGGATCTGCCGGAGCAATTGGCCGCCGAGAAGAAGTTCTCCGGGGAGCTGAAAACCAAGGTTGATCAGCTCAGCAAAGACTTGGGCGACCTGAAAACCAAGCTCTCCAGCACCCAAGACCACAGCCAAAAGGAACGCCCCCAGGTATCCGGCGGCGATAACCAGGTCGTGACCGACTGCTGACAGTCAGCCCACCACAGCCCCCGAATAACGAAGGACAGCCACCATGCGCAACGATACCCGTACCGTCTTCAACGCCTATCTGGGCCAACTGGCCAAGCTCCACGGCGTACCTGATGTCACCACCAAATTTGCCACTGCTCCCAGCGTCACCCAGACCCTGGAAACTCGAATGCAAGAATCCAGTCAGTTCTTGAGCGCCATCAACATCTACGGCGTCGCCGAGCAGATGGGCGAAAAGATCGGCATGGGCATTGGCGGGCCGAACGCAGGCACCACTGACACCAACACCAAAGATCGCGAAACCAGCGACATCAGTACGCTCGATGACCGTGGTTACTTCTGCTCGCAGACCAACTTTGACACCCACCTGCGCTACAGCAAGCTCGATGCCTGGGCCAAGTTCCCTGACTTCCAGGCCCGTATTCGTGACGCCATCCTGAAACGCCAGGCGCTGGACCGCATTCTGATCGGCTGGAACGGCGCCAGTCGCGCCGCGACCTCCAACCCCGCCACCAATCCGCTGCGCCAGGACGTCAACATTGGTTGGCTGCAAAAAATGCGCGCCGAAAACGCTGCCCGCGTCATGAAAGAGGTGGTCGAAGGCTCCGGCAAAATCACCATCGGCGCCGGCAAGGACTTCGCGAACCTTGACGCCTTGGTATTCAGCATGGTCCAGGAGTTTATTGCCCCGTGGTACCAGGAAGATCCCGACCTGGTGGTGATCTGCGGTCGCCAACTGCTGGCCGACAAGTACTTCCCAATCATCAACAAAGACCATGCCCCGACCGAAATGCTGGCCGCTGACATCGTCACCAGCCAGAAACGCATCGGCAACCTGCCGGCAGTCCGCGTGCCTTACTTCCCACCACGCGGGTTGTTGGTCACCAAGCTGGAAAACCTCTCGATCTACTGGCAGGAAGGCAGCCGTCGCCGCACCGTCGTCGACAATGCCAAACGCGACCGCATCGAAAACTACGAGTCGGTGAATGACGCCTACGTCATTGAAGACCTGGAATGTGCCTCGCTCGCTGAAAACATCGAACTGGCATAAGGCGACCGACCATGACCAATCCTTGCCGTCGTCACTTTCAACGTGTCACTGCCGCCCTGGAGGCGGCAGCCGTTGAGCCGACTCAAACCATGGCCGGCGCCACGGCTTACGAGCACCAGCTCAACCAATTGCTACAGGATCGCCTGCGCCTGAAACAGGTGCAGTCAAACCAGGGCAAAGCCGAACTCAAGCGCCAGTTGCTGCCCGACTACATCCCTTACGTTCAGGGAGTGCTGGAGGCCGGTCAGGGCGCGCAAGACGAGGTGATGACCACGGTCATGGTATGGCGCTTCGATGCCGGCGACTTTACGGGCGGCCTTGATATCGCAACCTACGTGCTGAAACACAAGATGGTCATGCCTGACCGTTTCGCTCGCACACTGGGGTGCCTGGTAGCCGAAGAAGTCGCCACGGCGGCGTTTAAGGCTCAGAAGGTCAATGAGCCGTTCGACTTGGCAATCCTGCACCGCACGGCCGAGCTGACCGAATCCGAAGACATGCCCGACCAGGCCCGCGCCAAGCTGTTCCTGGCTCTTGGTCGCGCCACGCTGGAGGGCATCACCGAAGAAAAACCCGGCCAACCTGGTCAGGTTCAGGCTGGTGTCGACCTGCTAAAACAAGCCATCGCCCTGCACGATGCATGCGGCGGCAAGAAAGATCTGGAGCGGGCAGACCGCCTGCTAAACAAACTCGCTGCCACTAGCAGCTAACCGAGCGTCCCCACGCACCCCGCCGGCTCGGGGCGGATCGGCCAGGCCGCTCCTCCTGAACGTGAAGCCCCGATCACCGGCGATCTATCGGAGCAGTCATGAACACCGCCTTTGCCAACCTCTACCAGAGTGTTTTCACTCCAACGGAATCTGAACGGCGCTTGGCTGCTGCGGCTGAACAGTACGTGGCCGAGACAGAGGCTTACGACCGCACCGTCTGCACCGGCACTATTGTGAAAGGCTCCATCATGCCGGCCGACTCGCAAGAACGTGGGCTGGTGAACCGCAACGCCCTGCGAGCGATGGACCGTCTCTGTACGCAACACCCCGAATTCACACGGCAGCAGATCCTGCGCGAAGTTACCCTCGCAGACATCCGAGGCCCTTCCTCTTGAGTGCCTTCGTAGCCAGTGGCCCAGTTACCGGCGGTCACATCAACACCGACCCGTTCTGGCCCTCAATTGATCTTGAGCAGCTGCGTGCCACTCTGCGCATCGACAATAGTGTCACGCCAGCGCGTCTTGAAACTGCCGTGATCGCCGCAGCCATCAACCTCAACCGCGAACTGGGCGAATGGCGTGCAACTCAACAGGCTGCTGGCTACGCCACGCTGGACGACGTTCCAGGTGACCGCATCAAGGATGTGTCAGTAAAAGCACACCTCTACCGCCGCGCTATCGAAGCCGGTACCGGCGCCGAAGTCTGCGAGCGCTACCGCGACTACAGCGCGACCAACACTGGCAACAGCAAAGCTGAGGAAGTCACACCGACCATCGACGACTACCGCCGCGATCTGCGCTGGGCAGTCCGTGACTTCCTCGGGTTGAGCCGCACCACCGTGGAGCTGATCTAATGCCCACATCCATTCGCACCAATCAAAATGAAACCGTAGACGCCCTCTGCTGGCGGTTCTACGGACGCACCGCGGGCGTCACCGAGACAGTGCTTGAGGCCAACCCCGGCCTGGCCGACCACGGCCCAATCCTGCCGCAAGGCCTTGTCGTCAATATGCCCGAAGCCCAAACCAGCGCGCCTCAGCGGCAGATGGTGCAGCTATGGAACTGACCCTCTGCAATCAAGGAAACCCACACCATGGCTGATCCGACTTCCAGCGTTGTGACTGGTCTGCTCATTGGTTTGGGCCTGTCCACCGTGACGCCCGTCATCGACGACGGGGCGCTATTCGGCGCCATCCTCGGCGCCTGGCTTGTTACCAGTACCAAGCGTGATCTCAAAGTCTGGCAACGGCTGGGCTCACTGTTCCTGTCGGCCGGCGTGGGCTATTTGTTCGCGCCCATGGTCTGTGCCTTGGTGGTCATCCCGATCAGCATCAAACTGATGGTTTGGGTGGAAAAGGCGGACATCTGGGACATCTGGCGTCGCATCAGAGGGGGCACCTGATATGCAGAACATCGAACTGGCCGTGCAGTTGATCGCGGCAATCGCCTACCTGCTGAGTGCCCTGCGCCTGGCCTGCTACACCCGAGGTGATGCGCGGTACCGGCGCAGTATCTCGCTGCTGGCAAGCCTGTTTGGCGCCACGTTGTGCATCTGCGGTTTGGAGATCCTGTTGGAGCGTCAGCCCACCAGCCTCGGGCAGACAGCTGCCATCGTGCTGCTCTGCATCCTTATTTTCCGTTCAGGCGGCAACGTCGCCGCCCTGTTGAGGCCCAGCGCATGACCACCACCCTACGCCACGGCGACCGCTCGCAAGCGGTGCTGATGCTGCAAAAGAACCTCGTAAAGAACGGCGCCAACCTGATACCGGATGGGCACTACGGCGATGCCACTGAATCCGCCGTGCGCGCATACCAGGTAAAAGTCGGCCTAGTCGCCGATGGAGTCGCCGGCACCAAAACCCAGACCAGCCTTGCCGGCGGCGACTGCGCCCAGCTGCTGCGCAACCACGACCTGGTGGTCGCTGCAGAACGTCTCGGCGTACCGCTGGCGAGCATCTACACGGTCAATGAGGTGGAATCCAAGGGCAAGGGCTTCCTCGACAACGGCAAGCCAGTGATCCTGTTCGAAAGGCACATCATGTACCGCCAGCTCGCCACCGCTCGAAACGCAGGCGATGACCCGGCAGAACTCAAACGTCACGCCGATCAACTCGCCACCGCCAATCCTGCCCTGGTCAACCCAAAGCCGGGTGGATACATCGGCGGTACGGCCGAACACCAGCGGCTGGCCATGGCCCGCCTGATCGATGACACCGCCGCCTTGGAGTCGGCTTCCTGGGGTGCCTTCCAGATCATGGGGTTCCATTGGAAGCGACTCGGCTATGCCAGCGTGCAGGAATTTGTGGCGGCGATGAGTGCCGGCGAATCGCAGCAGCTCGACGCCTTTACCCGCTTCATCGAAACCGACCCGGTGCTACACAAGGCCCTCAAAGCCCGCAAATGGGCCGAGTTCGCCAAGCTCTACAACGGGCCGGATTACCTGCGCAATCTCTACGACACCAAGCTCCAGCGCGCCTACGAGCGGCACGCCGGCTGCGAGTGCGGGCAAGGGGTGGCGGCATGATCGACTTCGAAGCGTTGCAGAAATTACGCGTGCAGGACGGTGACCTACTAGTGGTGCCGGAGTCGACCGAACAGGACGACATGGAATTGTTGGCTGAATCCATCCAAATAATGAACGGCGCCCGGGCCGTGATCGTGCGCGGCCCCATCAAGCAGCTCGACACCGCCGCCATGAACAAACTCGGTTGGTACCGCGCGTGAGCACCCTGCGCCAGGCCCTATACGGCTTCGCTCTGCTGGGTGCCCTGGTGCTGCTGATATGGGGTCAGCAACAGCGCATCGACGTTGCCGAAGGCCAAGCCGAACGTGAAAAGGATACGGCCAACACGGCCCGCAAGGACGCCGACCGCAACCTGGTGACCGTCAACACACTCACCGACACCCTGAAACAAGAACGTAATGCACAGAGCCTCCTACGCAGCCAGCAAGACCAACTGCGCCTGGGTCTGGCGAAGCGCGAGAGAACCATAGAGGAACTGAAACTTGAAAATGACGACCTTCAGAAATGGGCTGATCAGCCTTTGCCTGACGCTGCTCGCCGGCTGCGCGAGCGCCCCGCCCTCACCGGCGCCGCAGCTTACCGTGACTGGCTGTCCGGCCGTGGTGCCGTGCGTCCTCCCCGCGACCAGCCCGCGCAGTAACGGCGACCAGCTCACCGACCAGGACCGCGCCGAAACGGCTTGGGCTGATTGCGCCGCCCAGGTCGACATGGTCTACAAACACCAGCAGGCACAACCATGAACAAACCCGAAAGCCTGCGTGCTCACCTGCTGGCCACCGTCGCCGACTTCAAGCACGACCCCGACCGTCTGTTGATATTCATCGACAACGGCAAGGTCCGTTGCACGGCCGCACATACCCTGTCGTTTGAATACAGCTTTGATCTGCAGATCATCCTCACCGAGTTCGCCGGTCACCCCGACAGCGTGATTCTGCCCATCCTGGGCTGGCTCAGCGTCAATCAGTCTGAGCTGCTGGAAAACCTAGACAAGGTCAAAGACGGCATTCAGTTCGAAGCCGACATCCTCGACAATAGCAAAGTGGACCTCAGCATCACCCTGCCACTGACAGAGAAGGTTGTGGTCGGCAAGGATGACCAGGGCAACACCACCGTGAAGCACCCGAACGAACCACAGTACGTAGCGGGCTACCTCGATCCGAACTGGAGGCCTGGGGCACAGGGCAACACCAGTGAGTGGAGAGTGCCGGATGGCGAATAAACTGGAAGCACTGGAGACCTGGGCGGCGGTGCTGATGGATCGGCTGGAGCCAGGCGAACGCAGCAAGCTGGCGCGGAGCATCGGCCAGGTGCTGCGCCGCAATCAGCAGAAGCGCGTGATGGCGCAGGAAAACCCGGACGGGAGCAAGTTTGCGCCACGTAAGCAGCGGAACCTGCGCGGAAAGCAGGGCCGGGTTCGTCGAAAGTTAGCGATGTTCAAAGTGCCCACAAAAATATAGTCATCACTCTTTATACTTTTGGACCAGGGAGCAAGTGCCTCTAAAAAGCCTTGAGCCGTTTTGAACTTTCTCTCGTTAATATATCCCTTCATAACTCCCCCATCAGTCCGTTAGACTTTCAACCTTGTAATACGACTTGCTACAAGTCGTTACCTCTTTCGTGCGCGCGACGAACTCTACACCATCGGCGCCATGAACGACTTCGCCGCCCTCTCTCGCATGCTTGAAAACCTCATCCGCTTCGGCGTCATCGCCGCCGTGCAGATGAAGCCCCCGCGCGTGAAAGTAAAAACCGGAGAGCTGACCACCGCCTGGCTGCCATGGCTTGCCCTGCGCGCCGGTTCTGATCGTGAGTGGGACCCGCCAACACTCGACGAACAGGTGATGCTGTTCAGTCCCTCCGGCCAGCTCGCCAACGGTATCGTCGTAACCGGCGTATTCAGCGAACACATCCCGGCTAACGGCGACCGCGCCGGTCTGCATCGCCGCACCTACGCCGATGGCGCCGTGATCGAGTACGACAGCGTCGCTCATCACCTCAACGCAACACTACCCAGCAGCGGAACCACCAGCCTGGTGAGCAAGGGCGGAATCAACATCATCGGCCCCATCAATCACCTGGGTGACTACAACCAGACCGGCAATCAGAACGTAGTCGGCCGGGTAGACGTTTCGGAAGACGTGGTCGCGGCGGGCGTCAGCCTGGTCAATCACCTGACCTCTGGCGTCAAACAGGGCACCGACCAGTCCGGGAGGCCTATACCAACATGAACCGAGAAACCGGCGGCGCCATCGGCACTCTGGACCATATCGCCCAGTCCATTCCCGACGTCCTCACCACCCGTATTGGCACCCGCGTAATGCGCCGCGAATACGGCAGCCTACTGCCCGAGCTGATTGACCATCCTTTCAACGACGTCACCCGCCTACGGGCATACTCGGCCACGGTCATGGCATTGATGCGCTGGGAGACTCGTATCAGCCTCAGCCGTGTTCAGTTTCGCGGTGCCAGCCTTCAAGGCAAGTCGGAGCTGGATCTGGAGGGCAGCGTAGTGGACAGCAATGAAGCGTTCAGCATGAGCATTCCGCTGCAACTGGGAGGCAGTGTATGAACAGCTTCGCAGCCATCGACCTCAGCCAACTGCCACCGCCGCAGATCGTCGAGCAGATCGACTTCGAGCTGATCCTGGCCGAGCGTAAGGCCTACATGATCAGCCTGTGGCCGGTTGAGGAACAGCCTATGATCGCCGCGCGCCTCGACATGGAGTCGGAGCCGCTGGCGAAGCTGCTGCAAGAGAACGCCTACCGCGAAACCGTGTGGCGGCAGCGTGTCAATGAAGCCTCCCTGGCCAACCTGCTCGCCACCGCCCGTGATGCTGATCTAGAACAGCTGGCTGCCAACTTCAACGTCAAGCGGCTGGTCATCCAGGAAGGCAAGGCATCGGCGGTGCCGCCCGTGCCCAGGCTCATGGAGGCCGACGACAGCCTACGCGAGCGGGCGCAAATGGCATGGGAAGGCCTGAGCACCGCCGGCCCGCGCAACAGCTACATTTTCCACGCGCGTGGGGCAGATGGCCGGGTTGCTGACGCCACCGCAGAAAGCCCCTCGCCTGCCGTTGCCGTCATCACCGTGCAATCGTTGCTCGGCGATGGCACGGCGTCTGCGGATCTGCTTGCCGCCGTCAGCGCCTATGTCAGCGACGATGACCGCCGCCCGGTGGCCGACCGCTTGACCGTCCAGGGCGCTGAAATCGTCCGTTACCAGGTCAAAGCAAAACTTTACCTCCTGTCCAGCGGGCCTGAGTCGGAACCGATTCTTGCCGCAGCCGAAACACGCTTGCAGGCTTACGTCAGCCAACGCCGTCGCCTCGGTATGGAAGTGTCAGAGTCGGCCATTCACGCGGCCTTGCACGTTGAAGGTGTCCGCAAGGTCGAGCTGGAAGACTGGGTTGATATCGTTGCGACCAAAGCTCAGGCGCCGTATTGCACCGGCACGACTGTCACGCGAGGTATCGAGTAATGGGCGCCCAGCAGCTGCTGCCGGGAAACGCCACGCCACTGGAACGCCAAGCAGCGCAAGCACTCGCGCAAATTCAGCGCGTGCCCATCCCTCTGCGCCAGCTCTGCAACCCCGACACTTGCCCGCTTGCACTGCTGCCATATCTGGCCTGGGCTTTTTCGGTTGATCGCTGGGATAGCAAATGGACCGAGGCCGCGAAACGGTCTGCCATTCGCTCATCCCACTTCATCCACTCTCGCAAGGGCACCATCGGCGCCCTGCGCCGCGTGGTTGAGCCGCTCGGTTATCTGATCGAAGTACTGGAATGGTGGCAAACCACCCCACTCGGTGTGCCAGGCACCTTCGCCATCAAAGTCGGCGTTCTGGAAACCGGTATCACCGAAGAGATGTACCAGGAGCTGACCTGGCTGATCGATGACGCCAGGCCAGTCACCCGCCACCTGACCGGCCTGGCTATCAGCCTTGAAACCACCGGAGTGATGAACGTCTTCGCCAGCGTTTACGAGGGCGATGAAATCGACGTCTACCCGCCAGTACTGCGGGACATCGTCACCACGGGCGTCATCGGCGCGGCCGGCCGAGAAGAATCCATCGACACCGTCAACGTTTACCCGCCGAGCCCCGGCGTCATCGACCTTGCCTGCTACATCGGCGCTGCCGGGCGGGAACACTCCATCGACACACTCTTGGCTGTCGGCATAAATGCAGCAGCGTCAGTAACGTCACCGCGCATCAACCTGTAGGGCCACCCGTTACAAGCCTGCGCGCTCGCCCAACCGGCGCGCGCGCGGCAGCCTGTGCACTGTCATTCCATCACAGCGCAGGCAACCACCCATGGCCGGTTCAGACTATCTCCACGGCGTGCGGGTCATCGAACTCAACGACGGCACCCGCCCCATTCGCACCATCCCCACCGCAGTCATCGGCCTGGTTTGCACGGCTGAAGATGCTGACCCACTTATGTTCCCGCTGGACACGCCTGTCCTGCTGACCAGTGTTCGAGCCGCGATTGGCAAAGCCGGCGTCAAAGGTACCCTGGCGACCAGTCTGCAAGCCATTGACGACCAGACAAAGCCCTACGCCATCGTGGTGCGGGTCAAGGAAGGCGCTGACGAAGCGACCACCATCAGCGCATTGATCGGTACCACCACTGCCGACGGCAAATACACCGGCATGAAAGCCCTGCTTGCTGCCAAGGCCCGCGTGGGCATGACGCCGCGCATCCTCGGTGTGCCAGGTCTCGACAGTTTGCCGGTGGCCACCGCCCTGGTATCCGTTGCCCAGGACCTGCGCGCCTTCGCCTACGTCCATGCCTGGAACTGCAAAACCAAGGAAGAGGTGGTCGCCTACCGCGAGAACTTCGGCGCTCGCGAGCTGATGGTGATCTGGCCGGACTTCCTCAACTGGGACACCGTCATCAGCAAGACTGTTGCCGCGTCGGCAGTGGCGCGCGCCCTCGGCCTGCGAGCGAAGATCGATCAGGAAACCGGCTGGCACAAGACTCTCTCCAACGTCGCAGTCAACGGCGTCACCGGCATCAGCGCCGACGTGTTCTGGGATCTGCAGAACCCGGCCACCGACGCCAACTACCTCAACAGCAATGAAGTCACCACCCTCATCAACGAGGGCGGGTTTCGCTTCTGGGGTAGCCGTACGTGCAGCGACGATCCGTTGTTCGCCTTCGAAAATTACACCCGAACCGCGCAGATCCTCGCCGACACCATGGCCGAGGCGCACATGTGGGCTGTGGACAAGCCCATGCACGCCTCCCTGGTGCGCGACATCATCGAAGGCATCAACGCGAAGTTCCGCGAATTGATTGCCCAGGGCTACCTGATCGGTGGCAGTTGCTGGTACCCGGAGGACATCAACGATAAAGACACCCTCAAGGATCACCGACCGCTATCTGATGACGTTCGCCAGCCAGATCAACAGCTGAACCGGGTCTCCCCGCAAGGGGAGTTAACCCCATGCCAAACACCCGGAGAACACCGCTATGGCTATGCCACGCAAACTGAAAAACCTCATGCTCTTCAACGACGCCAACATCTACAGAGGCGTGGTTAAGTCCGTCACCCTGCCCGCCCTTGGCCGCAAGATGGAAGCCTATCGCGGCGGCGGCATGAACGGCCCGGTCAAAGCTGACTTGGGCTTCTCCGACGACGGTATCCAGTTCGAATGGAAAACCGGCGGCCTGGATCTGATCAGCCTGAAACAGTTCGCCATGGTGAATGCGTCGGGCGTGGCATTGCGCTTTACCGGCGCATTTGAGCAGGACGACACAGGCGAAGTCAGCGCCGTGGAAGTCGTCGTGCGTGGCCGTCACGAGACCATTGAAATGGGCGACGCCACAAGGTGTCCGGTTTTTTGCTACAGAAATCGATGAAGACGGACGCATCCCTCGTTGCGTAGAGGACGCCATGGCCGACCTGGCCGTGATTTTTCACTGGGCACCGGCTGACATGGATCAGTTGGGCCTGCAAGAACTGATGGACTGGCGCTGGGTGATCGAGAGCCTGAGCGAGAACAAGACAATCTTTTTCAGCGACGGCACGCCACGGCGTATCGAGTTCACCCTGAGCCTGAAGCGCACCGACGATGACCGCATCGACCTTCTCGGTGCCGGTACCAGCATCGGCGTCAACATTCTGCGAGGCCTGCTGTGATCGAATCGGTAATCTCCAAGGTCACAGGCTACGTGCGCAGCACGGCCGAGCGGTACGTTCGTGACGCGGCCTACCCGGTGCCCGCCTTCCGGCTCACCGTCGACGGTCTGGACATCGCCCAACTGATCAGCCCTCGTCTGATGGGCCTGGAGCTGACCGACAACCGCGGCGTTGAGGCAGACCAACTCAGCATCACCCTCAGCGACCACGACGGCCTGCTGGCGATTCCCCCCAAGGGCGCGGTGTTGCGGTTGTGGCTGGGTTGGAGCGACACCGGACTGGTGGACAAGGGCACCTACACCGTCGACGAAACCGAACATAGTGGCGCGCCGGACGTACTCAGCATCCGTGCTCGATCGGCAGACCTGCGCAAGGGCTTGAAAACCAAACGGGAGCGTAGCTGGAGCAACACCACACTCGGCGACGTCCTGGGCGATATCGCCGTAGGCAACGGTCTGACCGCGACCATCGCAGGCGCCCTCGACGGATTGCCCATCCTGCAGCTCGACCAGGCCAACGAGTCCGACGCCAACTTGATCAGCCGTCTGGGCGAGGAATTCGACGCGGTGGCCAGCGTGAAAGCGGGTTGCCTGTTGTGCCTGCCGGCGGGTGGCGGCAAGACGGCCAGCGGCCTGGACCTTGTACCACCTTAGGCTATCCCAATTATCAGGGACAAAATCGCCACATCATCACGCGAAATCACACGAATCCGAACTATGCACGCCACCTACGCACCCGAGCAAGCATGCCAGGCCGCTAGAACCCGCCTGGAATTGAGAGGCATGTCCGTCAAGGACTTTGCCATTCAATACGACCTTCACCCTTCAACCGTTTACGCCGTGCTGAACGGGCAGAAGAAATGTCTGCGCGGTGAAGCTCATCGCGCCGCCGTTTTGCTCGGCATCAAAAAAGATGGCGTGATTACAAACTAGGGCCTCTGGCTCCAAGGGGAAACCAGAAGATGAAACGCCCAGTTCTAGACAGCAGAAAGAGCGTAGTTATGGCCGTTATCGGCGCCTACCCAGGCGGTCGGTCTTACGCCTCGGCTGACCTCGGTATGCCGCTGAAGAAATTCGACAACCAGGCCTACGAAAACGCCGGCAGTCGCCCGCTGACCGACGAACACATCCACCGCCTGGAACAAGTCGCTGGCACCACGTTCTTGGCCGATTACATCGCTTCAATGTACGGCGGCATGTTCGTACCCCTGAGCGTCCCGGAGAACCTGGACAACGTGGAGTTGTACAGCCGCTCGCTCAAGGCCTCGGCCCAGCGGGGCAAGGTAGACCAGATCATGTCTGCCGCCCTGGATGACGGAGTGATCGAAAGGCGTGAAGCCGACGCGATCATCGCTGCCCTAATCACCTACATGTCGGCCCGCTACGCAGAAGTGTTCGCGACGATCCAGCTTTATAGCCAAGGAGCCGTCCAGTGAGTTCTTGCCATCAGCCCTTGCCAAGCCGCGCCTTGATCTCTTTCAACGCGGTCGCTACGTCGTCAACAGCAAAGCGGATGTCTTCGGCACTCACTACCAGTGCGGGCGCCCCTCTGTCGGTCAGCAATGTCGCGTCTCGACCACGCATGACTTTCTCCAGTGCTTCATGCCGCTCCTGCAGACGTTGCAGCAGGCAGATGTGGTCATTCGTCGCCAGGCAATGAAAACGGCAAACGATCAGCCCGATCTGCTGGACCAACTGGAAATGGAGCGTGCGTGATGAACCTCGATCAACAGACTCATGACTACCGCAGCAGCATGCAACACGCTGCTTTCGCTTACCTGCAACGCCATGAGGCAGAACACCTGGTGGATTCCGATCTGTTGTTCGATCGTTGTATTCGCCACCTGACCCTTGCATTGGAAGTGCCCGTATTCATGGCACCAAAACTTGTCCACAACGCCTGGACTGAATTGCAGGTGATCAAGAAGCGCCGTTGGATCGGCATCGACTGGGCCAGTGGGGCTGACAGCACTCGTGTCCTCTTAGTGGACGTTCTCGCCGGCAAAGCCTTCCCGATGTCGGCTAGGTTTCTGCCGCAGAAACTGCTCGACCAGCGCAACGCCGTACACAAGCCACACCCTCAGTAACGCTCCCTTTTAACCCCCCGCCCTGCCCCATCCCCAATGGGTTTGGGTGAGCTTTGCCCGCAATCCGAGGTGGACCATGGAAATCGACATCGCCATCACCGCAAAACTGCCCCGCGACCAGGCCGAGGCACTACTCGTTGAGCTCCGTGCGCAGTACGCGTTGCTGTTCAACGAGCATTGGTATGACGACCGCTTTCGCTTGATCCCCGAGGGTTTGCGGCATGGCTCGTTGCTGGTGGCTTTCCCTGGGTTGGCTGCACGAAAAAGCCTGATTGGCGCCCTTAAACACAGTCTCGACGAAGCGAAGTAAGCCACGATGGAAATGGAACAAAGGCTGCGAGCCGACGTCATTCAACGCATTGAGCGGGACTACCAGCTCAAGCACATGGCCAACACCAATTACATGCGTAAGGGTGTTTGCCCTGCCTGCGGCCAGAAGACCCTGTACACCTTCTACGATTCGCCCTGGACACTGATCTGCGGACGACCGGAAAAGTGCGACCACCGTGTTCACGTGAAGGACGTCTACGACGACTTGTTCAACGACTGGAGCAAGACTGCCCAGTCGACGCCGGATAACCCGCTTGCGACGGCACGCGCCTACCTTGAGTTTGCGCGGGGCTTCAAGTTTGAGCTGATCGCCGGTTGGTTCACCCAGGACAACTACTGGGATGGCCGGCTAAACATCGGTAGCGCCACGGTGCGTTTCGCCTTGGAGAAAGGTGGCTACTGGGAGCGTTTGATAGATCGGCCAGACCGATTCGGCAAGATGAAAGCGCGCTTCCGCCCAACCGGTGAAGGCTTGACTGGATACAAAGGCGTCTGGTGGTGTCCGCCGAGCGTCGACCTGCTGGAAGTCGACGAGCTGTTCATCGTAGAGGGGATTTTCGACTCCATCGCACTGGTGCACAACGAAGTGCCAGCCGTGTCGATGATGTCCAGCGCCCCCTGCCCTATCGACTCACTCAAGGCCCTGGCCAAGCTGCGCCACGACGCCGACAGGCGCCTACCGGTACTTGTGTGGGCATTGGATAACGAGCCTGTCGCTAAGGCCAACATGCGCCGCTGGGCGAAGGAAGCGCGCGACCTGGGCTTCACCTGCAAGGCGGCGGTGATCCCGCAACCCAATGGTAAAAAGGTTGACTGGAACGACCTGCACCTGCGGTGGAAGTCGATCGAGGGTGACGACAAGCGCGCCGAGCTGATTGAGCACGACCGTGGAGAGGCCCGCCACCACGGCGATTTGCTCCTGGCTGACTCGGCTGAGGAAAAGGGGTTTCTCATCTACCTGCGCGACGAGCGCAAGGAATTTAACTTTTCATTCCGCAAGCGCCTGTACTGGTTTCGGCTGGACCTTGATAAGTACGACCGCGCCATGGGCGATCTAGAAAGCTCAGATCGTCATGAGGATCAGCTGCTCACGGATGAACAGAGGCGCTACAAGGCTCTGCGCCAGTCGGGATCGGTGACCAGCATCGCCAACTGCAATTTCCAGGCGTTGTATTACATGCGTAACGACCTGACAGATGAAGCCTGGTACTACTTCCGTATCGAGCGCCCACAGGGGCCGGCCATCAAAAGCACGTTCACGGCCAAGCAACTCACGTCGGCACCCGAGTTCGCAAATCGCCTCCTTAACGTCTCCAACGGCGCTATGTTTGAAGGCAGCGCCCAGCAGCTGAAGCGGATTCTGGCGCCCCAGCTCGACAACCTCAAAACCGTCAATACCATCGAATGGATTGGCTACAGCCGCGACCATGGAGCCTATGTCTTCAACGACCTGGCCTTTCACGGCGGCAAGGTACAGGTGCGCAACAAGGAAGACTTTTTTGACCTCGGCAAGCTGAGCATCAAGTCGCAGAGCCAGTCGCCGGTGCTGCACATCAACACCGACCTCAATACCTACAACGAAGGTTGGTTCGACATCTACTGGCGCTGCTTTGGTGTGCAGGGGCTGGTAGTGCTGGCCTGGTGGCTGGGCGCGCTGCACGCCGAGCAGATCCGCCAGATCCACAAGTCACTGATGTTCCTGGAACTGGTTGGCGAAGCCGGCTCGGGCAAAACCACCCTGGTGGAGCTGCTGTGGAAGGCAGTCGGGCGTACTGATTACGAAGGCTTCGACCCGTCCAAAGCGACCGCCGCCAGCCGTGCGCGCAACTTCTCGCAGGTCAGCAACTTGCCGGTGGTGCTGATCGAGTCAGAGCGTGAACAGAAGGAAGGCCAGCCGGTTAAACACTTCGACTGGGACGAACTTAAAACTGCCTACAACGGCCGCAGCGTTCGCTCAACCGGCGTGAAAAACAACGGCAACGACACCCACGAACCACCGTTCCGCGCCGCCCTGCTGATCGCGCAGAACAACCCGGTAAACGCGTCAGAACCCATCCTGCAGCGTATCTGCCACGTCCACCTGACACGCGAGCACCACACGCCGGAGACCAAGCAGTACGCCGAGCAGTTGGAGCGCATGCCGATGGACAGCATCAGCGGCTTCCTGGTCAAGGCGCTGCAACGCGAAGCCGAAACCATGCGGCTGCTGGAGGAAAACACCTCCGGCTACGAACAGGAGTTACTGGCCCTGCCTGGCGTGCGCACCGTGCGTATCGCCAAGAACCACGCCCAACTGCGCAGCCTGGTGGACGCATTGGCCGGCGTCGTGCCGCTCGGCGATCGCCGCAAGGCCCTCGCCCACGCCGAAATTAACCGCATGGCCCTGGAGCGGCAGCAGGCAATCAATGCCGACCACCCGACCGTGCGCGAGTTTTGGGACCTGTACGAATTCCTCAATGGCATGGATGAGAAAGCCGCGTTGAACCATGCGCGCCGCGATGGGCTGATCGCCGTGAACCTCAACGAGTTTGTGGAAATGGCCGCCAATAAACGCCAGCAAGTGCCGCCGCTGAGCGACCTGAAACGCCTGCTGAAGACCAGCAAGTCACCCAAGTTTCTGGAATCGAACAAGCCCGTCAACTCGGCGCGCCAGGTCGACGCATTCGACAAACCGAAAACCATTCGCTGCTGGGTTTTCCAGGGCGTGTAACCACCGCAACAACAGGAGCAGCACGATGCAAAACGAACTGAAAACAGCGATTCAATTTGATGACTTTTACACCGTATTTGGCACGAAAGGGGTTGTCGCAATGGCCTGGTGGCTCGGTGCACTGCACGCCGACCGAATCCGCGCGGAACATCACAGCTTCCCGTTCCTGCATATCGAAGGCGAAGCAGGTGCCGGCAAAACCTTCTTGATGAGCTAACAGGAGCTTCTAGTGCTGGGGTGCAGCCGAGAACAAATACAGGCAGTCCTGGAATGGCAGTCAGCAACAGATGAAGTTGTCGAGTTTGAAAACCTGCTACTGCACCTGGTGCGGAAGCAAAACCCAACCGGCGAAAGCCAGTAAGAAGGTGGTGTCGAGGGGCTGCAACCCCCGACACCGACCACCCAAAGGAGAAGCACCATGCAAGTGAATCAACCCAAAGGCGGCAATGCAGAGGCTACCACACCGCGATACGACACCATTGTGATCCGTGGTACCCAAGGTTCTGCTGTGCCGAAAGAAGTAGATGGCGGTGAAGTTATCTCGTGGAGTCGCGGCCATGAGCTGGCAGGCATGAACGAATTTGGAACTCGACCCAGTGCAGCGCCTGGCGGTATGTCGCGGAACTCCCCTGTCGGTGGCAGCGGATGGCCGTAATGAAGGAGTTAGTGATCATGTCTGACTTCTTCTACAAGTCCAGCGAGCCTTCGACCGTCGCTATTGTTCGGAGCTTTTACGTCATGAAGGATGCTTTCAGCGCTCTACTGACCGCGCTGGGCGTGCATTTCGGCGGTAAGGTCGCACCAATGCGAGACATTACCTCCCACTTCGCTGGTGGCGTGAAACTCAGCGGTGGTGCTGAGCTGGATGCGCACTGGTGCCGTCCTGATGACTACGGTTACCGCTCACTGCGCAGCACCGCCAAGCTTGCCAAAGGCATGTCCAAGGAGGATCGCGCAGCAATTCGGGCTGAGCATGAACGCCTGGTTGCCTTGTGGGCAGAGCACTGCCCAAAACGCCTCAGCTCCCATGAATATTGGCAGCGGTTGGGGGTTAACACTGGGAACTTGCTCATGAGTGGCGGGATCAAATTTGAACTCGACGGCACCGCGTATTTTCACCTGGGCTTTCAAATCAATGAAGCCGAGCACCTGGCCAACGTAGCCGCTGGAAAACCATCCTGCGGGTGGATAGACGGCGCGGTAGAGATACTGACGAGCGAATACGAGGCCGCACGCGTGGCGAAGCTGGAGCAACGGTCATGACTGTTTTCCTGCTGCTTTACCTGTGCACGGATTCGACCCGCACAGATTGCCAGGTGGTGAAGGCTGATAGCTGGAGCGGCCCTTACGCCAGGCGCGGTAGAGATACTGACGAGCGAATACGAGGCCGCACGCGTGGCGAAGCTGGAGCAACGGTCATGACTGTTTTCCTGCTGCTTTACCTGTGCACGGATTCGACCCGCACAGATTGCCAGGTGGTGAAGGCTGATAGCTGGAGCGGCCCTTACGCCAACGAACGATGCGCAGGAGTCGTGCCAGGCCTGACCAATGCACTGACTGCGCCCAACCGGGAGCGGCACCGGTTCGTTTGCGAGATTCAGGCTGACGGCGCGAAATCGGCAGAGCATACGGCCCGGCCGGAGCTCATTCACCAATCGTTTAGGATGTGACGGGGTTTTCCATGAACAACGGTAAATCCTTCCCCTGGAGCCCAACCGGGAGCGGCACCGGTTCGTTTGCGAGATTCAGGCTGACGGCGCGAAATCGGCAGAGCATACGGCCCGGCCGGAGCTCATTCACCAATCGTTTAGGATGTGACGGGGTTTTCCATGAACAACGGTAAATCCTTCCCCTGGAACCTCGAACTAACCGGCGTCTGTGACCAGTGCGGCAGGTCCCGCGCCCACGGCAACCACCAGAAGTGCAGCAAAGCGCGCCAGGCTGCGAACGCCAAGCGTAGGGCCGAAGAGGCCCTAGCCGGGGTCACACCGCCACCTAGAAAAAGTGCCAACTTGTTCTGGTTACTTCGCCAGCAGTGATCGGCAACACTAAAACCGCAATACATCAGGCCCGGCGACGGGCCTTTTTTCTTCCAGCACGCTGGATCTTTCAATACATCGCGTGGGGACGCATATGGCAGATGGCGTAGAGGCCCGTGGCAATTCGGTACGGGTCTATTTTCGTTTCAATGGCGAGCTGTGCCGGGAGCTGGTGCCCGGCGGCAACACGCCGGCCAACAGGGAGCATGCAAAGCGCCTGGTGACGGTGATCGAGTACGAAATACAGGCTGGCACCTTCGATTACCGCCGGCATTTTCCCGAGTCGACCAAGCTGGCCGAGAACAGCTTCGGGCATTACTTGGACCTTTGGCTGACGATCAAGAGCAACAGCGTGGCCGCGACGTCCTTTCGCGGATACAAGAACAAGGCCGAGGTGCATGTACGGCCGCGCTGGGGAGACGTTCAGATCGATCAGATTGACCATCTGGACCTGCAAGAGTGGATTCAGGGACCGCTGTCGAAGCGGCTGAAGAACAAGACCATCCGTGACATCATCAGCAATGTGCGCCAAGTGTTCCGGCTCTACCGCACCCGGAAGAAGGTCGCACACGACCCAACTGAGGGGTTATTCGTTCGCCTTCCCGATCCAGAGGCACCGGACCCGTTCACCAGAGCGGAGATCAAGCAAATCCTCGAAACGCACACCAGCCGTACCCAGGAGCTGCTGATGGTGCAGTTCATGATTTGGGCAGGCCCACGGGTGTCGGAGACCATCGCGCTGGCCTGGGAGGACGTCGATCTGAAACAGGGGACGGTGACTTTCCGCCGGTCCAAGGTGCGCGGGGCTTATCGCGTGACGAAAACTCGACGCTCTACGCGCAAGGTGCGTCTGCTGGAACCTGCGTGGGATGCCCTACGCAAGCTGGACGCGATCAACCAGCTCAAGACCGTGGACACGGTCGACGTCGTCGAGCGGGACAACAAGACAATCCGCAAGCACAAGCTGCACTTCGTATTCCTGAACACCAAGAGTGGCCTGCCGCACGTCAGCGACTTTGTCGTGAGGGACAGGTTCTTCAAAGCGCACTTGAGAGCGGCCGGTGTTCGCTATCGCGGCCCTGGTCAATGCCGACACACCTACGCGAGCCAGCTGCTGACCACGGGTGTGGCCTCAGTCGACTGGATTGCAGAGCAGATGGGCCACACCAGCGCAAACATGATCCGACAACACTACGGCATGTGGATCAACGAAGACGGGCCGGACGTCATCGGCATGCTGCAACACGCTCTGGGCATACAGCCACCAGGTGGAGACGAAGCCCCGTAAAGCGGGGTTCCAACGCGGGTATTCCAGCAGCCCGTGTTCCCATGGATGTTCCCATATGGGCCTTTTTTGACCCTCTGAAAACACAAAACCCCTGAAAACTTTAACGTTTTCAGGGGTTTAGTCTTTTAAAATTTGGCGGTGAAGGAGAGATTCGAACTCTCGATACAATTTCTTGTATACACACTTTCCAGGCGTGCTCCTTAAGCCACTCGGACACTTCACCGTATCTCGTCAAACTAGTTCAGTCTGTCGAGGCGCGCCAATGTAGTCGAAAGCCTTTCTGATGGCAAAGGTTTTTTTCAGAATTTTCATGCGGTTAGACGGTTATGCCATTACCCACCCAGCAAGGGGCGGTGAATCTGCCATTCTCGGGCATCGGCGGTACGCGTTCGGGGCGGCGGCTGCGCCCGGCTCCGGGCCGTCTACCCTTGGGGATGCGGCAAAAGCCTGACTGGGTAGTCAGTCACGGCGCTTTACCGGGGCGGGCGTGGTGGGTAACGTCTGCGCATGCGCTTCTATAAACAGCCTATCTATAACAAGTCCTACAAGGAACCGCGTCATGAGTGAGTTGATTGCCTACCACCTCGAAGACGGTATCGCGACCCTGACCTTGAGCAACGGCAAGGTGAATGCCATTTCTCCGGCGGTGGTCAGTGAGTTTAATACGGCACTGGATCAGGCCGAGAAGGATCGGGCGGTGGTGATCATCACCGGGACGCCGGGGATTCTGTCCGGTGGTTATGATTTGAAGGTGATGACGGCCGGCCCTAAAGAGGCTATCAGCCTGGTGACGTCGGGCTCGACGTTGGCGCGTCGCCTGTTGTCGCACCCGTTCCCGGTGATTGTGGCGTGCCCTGGGCATGCGGTGGCCAAGGGTGCGTTCCTGCTGTTGTCGGCCGATTATCGGATTGGCGTGGAAGGCCCGTTCAGCATCGGCCTGAATGAAGTGGCGATCGGCATGACCATGCACCACGCCGGTATTGAGCTGGCGCGGGATCGGCTGCGTAAGTCGGCGTTTCATCGTTCGGTGATCAATGCCGAGATGTTTGACCCGCAAGGCGCCTTGGGCGCTGGCTTCCTGGATAAGGTGGTAGCACCGGAGGAATTGCACGCGGCGGCCCTGGCAGCGGCGCGTCAGTTGAAGAAGATCAACATGAACGCCCACAAGCACACCAAGTTGAAGGTACGTAAGGCGCTGCTGGAAGCCTTGGATGATGCAATCATTCAGGATCAGGGCCACAACCTAAGCTGATGCTTTATAGCTGCTGCGCCAAAGCCCGACCATGAGTCGGGCTTTTCTTACAAAAAATTCGGAAACATCCTTAACCGCTCTAGCCGGGCTTTGCCGGCACACGTTGAAACATGTGCTTAAACATCGCCTATCTCCTACGTCTGTAGGGGCAATTGCCGAATACAGTGCACATCCGTACACTGCGCCACCTTTTGTCCAGATGGGCCGTGTCGATGCTTTTTCTGTTACGTATGTTGTTGATGGGCCTGCACTTTATGGTCGCGGGTGTGCTGGGCGTGTTGCTGGGTATCTGTCGGCCGTTCAATCCGGACAACAGTCGCCTGTGTGCTCGCCTCTACGGGCTGCCTGCGATGTGGATATTGCGGCTGAACGTGAAGGCGGATATCGACTCGCTGCGTAACAAACCGGGCACGTGCGTGATCCTCGCTAACCACCAGTCCAACTACGATCTGTTTGTGTTGGGCACTGTGGTGCCGCATCGCACGGTGTGTATCGCCAAGAAGAGCCTGAAATGGGTGCCGCTGTTCGGCCAATTGTTCTGGCTGGCGGGCAATGTACTGATCGACCGTGGCAATGCGCAAAAGGCGCGCCGCGCGATGCTCACGACCACGCATACCTTGCAGCACGAAGACACCTCGATCTGGGTGTTCCCGGAAGGCACGCGCAACTTGGGCAAAGGGTTGTTGCCGTTCAAGAAAGGCGCGTTCCATATGGCGATTGCTGCAGGTGTGCCGATCGTGCAGGTGTGTGTCAGCAATTACGTCACGCATATGCAGCTTAATCGTTGGAACAGTGGTGATGTGCTCATACGTTCGTTGCCGCCGATTCCTACCGTGGGACTGACTCCGGATGACATCCCGGCGTTGATGCAGGCGTGTCAGGCGCAGATGGATGAATGCATTGCGCAGATGACGGCACTGCAAGAGCAACAATGGAACGCCATTCGAGCTAAGCTGCCCAACACCTGTCCTCCTAATAAGAAGCGATCAGCACCATGGGTAGAGTTGTTGCGGCGGCCGTTTACAGCGCCGGAAAGAAAGTCACTGATATCACCCTCGACGAAGGCGCAGCCTGGGCTGCCAAACCCGACCACTTTGTGTGGATCGGCCTGGAAGAGCCCAACGCCCAGGAGCTGGCCAACCTGCAACGCCAGTTCAACTTGCATGAACTGGCGATCGAAGACGCGCTGGAAAAACACAGCCGCCCGAAGTTGGAAACCTTCGGCGATGCGCTGTTTATCGTCACCTATTCACCAGTGCGCGAGAACGGCAAGCTGGTGTTTATCGAAACCCATATTTTCGCCGGCAACGGCTACATCATCACTGCCCGCAACGGTCATTCGGCGTCCTACGGCTTTGTGCGCCAACGCTGTGAGGCAAGGCCACTGCTGCTCGAGCACGGTGAAGATTTCGTACTCTATGCGCTGCTGGATTTCGTCACCGAAAACTACCAGCCGGTGAGCGAAGCAATCCACGCCGAAATTGATGAGCTGGAGCGTAACGTGCTGTGCAGCTCGCTGAGCGAGCGCGATATCCAGAACCTCCACGGCCTGCGCCGCGACGTGCTGCGGCTCAAACGTTATGTGGCACCGATGGTGGAGATCAGCCAGGAGCTGCAGAAGCTGAGCTTCCCGTTTATCGACAAGAATATGCGCCCGTATTTCCGTGACGTGCAGATCCACGTGACGCGGCAGATGGAAGACCTCACCACCCTGCGCGATATCGCCAGCCAGACCATTGAGATTGGTGTGTTGCTGGAGGCGTCGCGCCAAAGCGTGGTGCAGCGCAAGTTCGCCGCGTGGGCGGCGATCCTGGCATTCCCCACCGCAGTAGCGGGGATTTATGGGATGAACTTCCAGAATATGCCCGAGCTGCAATGGCACTACGGCTATTTTGCGGTGCTCGGGTTTATCGCCGTGGGCTGCACCAGTTTGTGGGCCAGCTTCAAGCGTTCGGGCTGGCTTTAAGCTGAAGCCTGCGGCTTGTGCGCGACAAAGCGCATCATCCATTCCGCCACGGTGACGCCGTGGTGGTCACGTGCCAAGCTGGCGACGCCGTTGGTGTAGACCTTTTCGCCCAGCGTTGTCTGAAGAATCTCCAGCAGCTCGCGGGAATAATCGTGGATGAATTCCGGGTGGCCCTGGAAGCACAGCACCTGGTCGCCGATGTGGTACGCAGCGAACGGGCAAAAAGCGCTGGAAGCGATGACCGTGGCGTTTTCCGGCAAGGTGGTCACCTGGTCCTGGTGGCTGATCAATAGCGTCAACTCGTCCACTTCCGGGCTCATCCATGGCGCCTTGGCATCAAGTTTGTAGTCGTGGATGCCGATGCCCCAGCCTTGCCCGGCGCGTTCGGTCTTGCCGCCCAGCAGCAGTGCCAGCAGTTGGTGGCCGAAGCAGATGCCGAGCAACTTGTCGCCGCGCTCGTAACGTTGGAGCAGGTAGGTCTTGAGGGTCTGGATCCACGGGTCGGTGCCGAAGGAATCGGCTTTGCTGCCGGTGACGAGGTAGGCGTCAAACACTTCTTCATCCGACGGGTATTCACCCTGCACCACGTTGTAGACGACAAATTCGGCGGCAATCGGTTGCTTGGAGAACAGGCGCTTGAACATCTGCCCGTACCCTTGGTATTGATCGATCAAGCCTGGACGCAGGATATCGGTTTCCAGGATACAGACGCGTAGCGACATAAAAAATACCTGACACGGTGATGGGAATAATGCACACCCCAGAGCCTGCCTTGAAATGTACCTGCAAAGCAAGTCCCGCCAAGTGACTCACGGTGGGCGCGGGCTTGCCTGCGATGGCGTCATATCAGCCGACCTATGCAGTGGCTGACATACCGCTATCGCGGGCAAGCCCGCTCCCACAGTGGTTCTCTATCGGGCAGGATAGGGCGTTTCGGTCAGCCGAATATTTCTCCTTGTGCCGCTTTTTCCAGTAGCAATGCCGGTGGCGAGAACCGTTCCCCATACTGCTCAGCCAGGTACCGCGCCCGGGCGATAAAGTCGTTCAGGCCGTACTGATTGATAAACTGCAGCGCGCCGCCACTCCACGCGGCAAAGCCGATGCCGAAGATCGAGCCGACGTTGGCGTCAGCCGTGGACATCAACACGCCCTCCTCCACGCAGCGCACGGTTTCGATAGCCTGAATAAACAGCAAGCGGTCGCGTACATCCTGTGGCGAAATCTGTTTCTCGGGCTGTTCAAACCGCGTTTTCAACTCGGGCCACAGGTGTTTCTGCCCACCGACGGGGTAGTCGTAAAAGCCGCCGCCCGCCGCCTTGCCGGGGCGTTTGTATTCGTTCACCAACAGGTCAATGACCACTGTCGCCGGATGCGTCGGCAGCGGCTTGCCTTCGGCCTGCAGATCCTTCGCGGTTTGCTGTCGGATGTGGCTCATTAAGCTGAGCGACACTTCATCCGACACCGCCAACGGCCCCACCGGCATGCCGGCCTTGCGCGCTTCGGTTTCGATCATCGGCGCGGCCACGCCTTCGCCGAGCATGGCGATACCTTCGTTGGTGAAGGTGCCAAACACGCGCGAGGTGAAGAAGCCGCGACTGTCGTTTACCACGATCGGGGTTTTCTTGATTTGCAGTACGAAATCAAAACCCCGAGCCAGGGTTTCGTCACGGGTGTGGGCGCCCTTGATGATTTCCACCAGCGGCATCTTGTCGACCGGGCTGAAGAAATGCAGGCCGATGAACTTGCCTTGATCAGGCACCGCTTTCGCCAGGCCGCTGATGGGCAAGGTCGAGGTGTTGGAGGCAATTACGGCGTCGGTGCCGACCACGCTTTGAGCGGCGGTCGAGACCTTGGCCTTAAGTTCGCGGTCTTCGAATACGGCTTCGATGATCAGGTCGCAGCCGGCCAGGTCAGCATCAGACGCCGTAGGATGAATCCGCGCCAAAGTGATTTCCCGCTGTTCGGCGGTCAATTGCCCACGGCTGACTTTCTTATCCAGCAGCGCGGCCGAATGTGCCTTGCCCTTCTCTGCCGCCGCCACGTTAATATCCTTGAGCACCACCTCGATGCCCGCACAGGCGCTGACATAGGCAATGCCCGCGCCCATCATCCCCGCGCCAAGCACACCGACTTGGCGCGTGATGTACGGCGCAAAACCTTGTGGCCGCGAGCTGCCGGCGTTGATTTCGTTGAGCTGGAACCAGAAGGTGCCGATCATGTTTTTCGCCACCTGCCCGGTGACGAGTTCGGTGAAGTAGCGGGTTTCGATCAGGTGCGCGGTGTCGAAATCCACCTGGGCACCTTCCACGGCGGCGCAGAGGATTTTCTCCGGGGCCGGGAAGCAGCCATGGGTTTTGCTGCGCAAAATCGACGGTGCAATCGCCAGCATCTGCGCTACTTTTGGGTGTGAGGGCGAGCCGCCGGGGATCTGATAGGCCTTGTTGTCCCACGGTTGTTTGGCCTCAGGATTGGCCAGAATCCAGGCCCGAGATTTGGCCAGCAGCTCATCGCGATCCGCCGCCAATTCATGGATCAATCCCGCCTGCAACGCCTGCTGCGGCCGCACTTTTTTGCCTTCCAGCAAATACGGCAAGGCCTTTTCCAGCCCCAGCATGCGCACCATACGCACGACCCCGCCGCCGCCCGGCAACAGGCCTAGGGTGACCTCCGGCAAGCCGAGCTGGGTCGACTTGTCGTCCAGTGCGACGCGGTAATGGCATGCCAGGCAAATCTCCCAGCCGCCACCGAGTGCCGCGCCGTTGATCGCGGCCACCACCGGCTTGCCGAGGGTTTCCAGGCGGCGCAATTGTGCCTTCAGCACCAACACGCTGTCGTAGAAAACTTTTGCATGGGCCTTATCGACTTTGATCAATTCATTGAGGTCGCCGCCGGCAAAAAAGGTCTTCTTCGCCGAGGTGATAACCACACCGGCGATGTCATCCTTTTCCGCTTCCAGGCGCGCCACGGTGGCCGCCATGGCCTCGCGGTACACGGCGTTCATGGTGTTGGCGCTCTGGCCGGGCATGTCGAGGGTCAGCACCACGATCTGGTCCTGGCCTTTTTCGTAACGAATGGCTTCGGTCATGACAGGTTCCTTGGGCTCAGAGGCGTTCGATGATGGTGGCGATGCCCATGCCACCGCCGACACACAGGGTGGCCAGGCCGTAGCGCTGCTGGCGCACTTCCAGTTCGTCGAGCAGGGTGCCGAGGATCGCGCAGCCCGTGGCGCCCAGCGGGTGGCCCATGGCGATGGAGCCGCCGTTGACGTTGACCCGAGCGGCGTCGATGCCCATGTCCTTGATGAACTTGAGGACGACTGAGGCAAACGCCTCGTTGACTTCGAACAGGTCGATGTCTTCCACACGCAAACCGGCCTTGGCCAAGGCTTTGCGCGTGGCCGGTGCCGGGCCGGTGAGCATGATGGTCGGGTCGGTGCTGGTCACCGCTGTGGCGACAATCCGCGCTCGCGGCTGCAGGCCCAGTTCGCGGCCACGGGCCTCGGAGCCGATCAACATCAGCGCGGCACCGTCGACGATGCCGGAGCTGTTGCCGGGTGTGTGCACGTGATTGATGCGCTCCACATGGCTGTAGACCCGCAACGCCGTCGCGTCGAAGCCCATCTGCCCCATCATTTCAAAGCTTGGCTTGAGCTTGCCGAGGCCTTCGAGGGTGGAGTCGCCACGGATGAATTCGTCGTGGTCCAGCAGCACGATGCCGTTCTGGTCCTGCACCGCGATCAGCGACTTGTTGAAGGCACCGTCTGCGCGTGCCCTGGCCGCTTTCTGCTGGGAATGCAGGGCGAAGGCGTCGACGTCTTGGCGGGTAAAACCTTCCAGGGTCGCGATCAAATCCGCGCCGATGCCTTGGGGCGTGAAGTGGCTGTGCATATTGGTGTGCGGGTCGAGCACCCAGGCGCCGCCATCGCTGCCCATGGGCACCCGCGACATGGATTCAACGCCGCCGACCACCACCAAGTCTTCAAAGCCGGAACGCACTTTCATCGCGCCGAGGTTCAACGCTTCCAGGCCTGAGGCGCAGAAGCGGTTGATCTGCAGGCCGGCAACGCTGACGTCCCAGTCGGCCACCAGCGCGGCGGTTTTGGCGATGTCGGCACCCTGGTCGCCCACCGGGGTCACGCAACCGAGGACGATGTCATCCACCTGGCGTGTATCAAGGTCGCTGCGCTGGGCCAGCGCGGTGAGCAAGCCCGCCACCAGGTTTACCGGTTTGACGCTGTGCAGGGCGCCGTCGGCCTTGCCTTTGCCCCGGGGCGTGCGTATCGCATCAAAGATCAAAGCTTGAGTCATGACATCCTCGAACGCTGTGCGTGTGTGCCCCTACCTTAGGCCCGATTGACACGGTTTCAATGACCGATGCGCTCATTGCTTTTGACCCTCACGCTCGGACGAACGGTAGGGTGCTATGGGATACCTCGGGTTAATCGTTTTAGCGGTCTAGCCAAGGCATTGGCGCCAAGATGGCGGTATGCCTCATGCCTTTTTAAGTAGAAATGCTGATTAGCTGATATGAAATGGATCTAAGGCAATAAGAACGAGGGCTCTAAGGTTCACTTAGTAGGAAGTTGCTGCCGGGTTTTGCTGGAGCAGCTGTAAGAAAAGCGACACGTCACGTTGCGATACTGAAAATTACCAGCCCGCATTTGACGCTCAGGAATAACAACAAAAGGCAGTCAGCCATGTTCAAACATTCGAAAGTACGTCAGGCGGGACTTATTCTCTTCGCCACCACACTGATTCTGATCTTGCCCAATTTAACCAAGATTATTGGGTGACGACTCGATCCACACATTCCGGGCACTCATTGCACCAGGACTACAGCTTTTGGCAGCACCTGCCGGGACATTGCGTATAGCGATCCTGTTACAGGGGCTGTCTTTTTACATGCGGATTTCCGGTATCGTGGGCCGCATCGCCACCCACCATCGGGCTCTCTTCTTGAAACCAATCCTTGCCGTCCTCGCCCTGCTGCTCGCCTTGCCCGCTTCGGCTGCGCAATTGACTATAGAGCTGGATCACGCCAACAAGACCTGGCAGACCGCTGATCTACTCAAGCACCCGGATGCGCAGACGGTGCAGGTCGTTGATGACGTTTCCTACAAGCGCAACATGACTTATCGCGCGGTGCCACTGGCGTCTCTGCTTCCAGGCTTGAAGCCTGAAAACCACCTGCAAGCCGTGGCCCTGGATGGCTTCGCCGCTGAGCTGACGGCTGCGCCCTTGCTTGAAAATCGTGGCGCCCGTGCTTGGTTGGCGGTGGAAGACCCTGCCCATCCATGGCCTGCGTTGGCGGCGGGCAAGCCGAGTGCCGGGCCGTTTTACCTGGTGTGGACCGATCCGCAGGCCGGCCATATCAGCCCTGAGCAGTGGCCGTTCCAGATCTCTGGAATTAAGCAATTGAAGACCGTGGCCGAGCGCTTTCCGGCGTTGTTGCCAGACCCGAAGTTGGCCGCCAATGACCCGGTCAACCAGGGTTTTGCGTTGTTCCAGAAAAACTGCCTGGCCTGCCACCGCCTTAATGGCGCAGGCGATGCGCAGGTGGGGCCAGACCTGAATATTCCCTATAACCCGACTGAGTATTTCAGCGGGGATTTCCTCAAGCGTTATATCCGCGACCCGCAAAGCATGCGGCATTGGCCACAGGCGAAGATGCCGGCGTTTGCTGCCAGTGTGTTGCCGGATGGCGAGCTGGACCTGCTGGTGGGGTATTTGAAGCATATGGCGGGGCGTAAACAGCAGCCGTGAGCCTTGCAAACGTTCTGAAAACACCACCGCTCACTGTGGGAGCTGGCTTGCCTGCGATGGCGGTGGGTCAGCTACAAATGGGCAGGCGTCGCAGGCAAGCCAGCTCCCACCCTCGATCAACTTCGCCGGTAAAGACGGTTATTGCTGCTGCACCGAAAGCACCGGCGTCGGCGCCACGAACACCTTGGCATGCATCTGCTCATGCCCACCGCCACGGCGCATGCCGCGTACCGGGCAGGCGTCGAGGTAGTCCAAGCCCACTGCCAGTTTGAGATGCCGCTCGGGCCGCGCCAGTTGGTTGGTCACATCAAAGCTGTACCACGCGTCATCCAGCCAGGCTTCGGCCCAGGCGTGGCTGGCCAGGTGGGTGCTGTCCTCCGTGTACAAATACCCCGACACATACCGCGCAGGAATGCCCAGGCTGCGTGCACAGGCCAGGAACGCGTGGGTGTGGTCCTGGCACACGCCCGCGCGCCCTGCGAAGGCCTGGGCGGCGCAAGTGTCAACTTCGGTGGCGCCGGGCGTGTAGACCATCGACTGGTTGAGCGCGTGCATCAGGTCGATCAACGCGCTGCGGTCGCGACGTTGATGGCAATGCAGCTCGGCGAACAGGCGCAAGGCCTCATCGGGCTCGGTCAGGCGCGTACTGCGCAAGAACGGAAACGCCGACTGGCTCTCGTGTTCGGCCTCGCGCAATTCATCGATATCCACCTGGCCACGGGCGCCGATGATGATGGCGTCGTGGGGTTCGTCGAGGGTCAGCACATGCAGGATGTTGCCGAACGGGTCGACCTGGGCGCGCACCGGGCGCGGCAAGTCCAGCTGCCAACTGAGCACGTGCTGGCGTTCGCTGTCGTGAGGCGTGAGGCGCAGGTATTGGATGCTGGCGCGCACTTGGTCTTCGTAGTGGTAGGTGGTTTCGTGGCTGATGGAGAGTCTCATGCGGCCTCCAGGTAGGAACTGTAGATGGCGTCGCCGAGCTGGCGCACCAAGGGGATAAAGTCGGTCAGCCAGGCGTGCAGGCCTTCCTCGAGGATTTCATCGATGGCGGTGAAGCGCAGGCGCGCGTCCATCTCGGCGGCCAGGCGCTGGGCCGGGCGACCGTTGAGGCCGGGCAGGCTGGCGAGGATCTGATCGATCTCTTCGCTGCACGCCCGTAGCGAGCGCGGCACGTCGGCGCGCAACAACAGCAGTTCCGCCACTTGCCTGGCGCCCGGCGCGTCACGGTAGATCTCGGTGTAGGCCTCGAACGATGACAACGCGCGCAACAAGGCGCTCCACTGATAGTAGGCGTGGGCCGTGCCGTCGCTGACGGCGGCGGCTTGGTCGCCGGCCATTTCGTAGCGCGCATCCAGCAGGCGCAGGGTGTTGTCGGCGCGCTCGATGAAGGTGCCCAGACGAATAAAACGAAAAGCGTCGTTGCGCATGATGGTGCCGTAGGTGGCGCCACGGAACAGGTGCGAACGTTCCTTGACCCATTCACAGAACCGGCTCATGCCGTAGCGGCTAAGGCCCTGCTGGGCGATATCGCGAATATCCAGCCAGGTGGCGTTAATGTTTTCCCACATGTCGGCGGTGATTCGCCCACGCACCGCATGGGCGCTGGCCCGCGCGGCGCCGAGGCAACTGTAGATGCTCGCCGGGTTGGCCGCGTCCAACGCAAAGAAGTGCAGCAGGCGCTCGGCATGCAGTTCGCCGTGGCGTTCGTGGTAATCATCGAGGGTGCCGGTGATCAGCAGCGGCATCGCCAATTCATGCAGGCCATCACCGCGCCCATCCTGCGGCATCAGCGACAACGAATAGCTGACATCGAGCATGCGCGCGAGGTTTTCCGCGCGCTCCAGGTAGCGCGACATCCAGTACAAATCCGAGGCAGTTCTACTCAACATGGCATCAGTCCTCGACCACCCAAGTGTCTTTGGTACCGCCGCCCTGGGAGGAGTTGACCACCAGCGAGCCTTCGCGCAAGGCCACGCGGGTCAAACCACCGGGCACTACGCGGGTTTCCTTGCCGGACAACACGAACGGCCGCAGGTCGATATGGCGTGGTGCGATGCCATTTTCGACGAAGGTCGGGCAGGTGGATAAACACAGGGTCGGCTGCGCGATGTAGGCGTGAGGTTTGGCCTTGATACGCGCACGGAAGGCTTCGATTTCCGCTTGGGTGGACGCGGGGCCGACCAGCATGCCGTAGCCGCCGGAACCCTGGGTTTCCTTGACTACCAGATCTGGCAGGTTGGCCAGCACGTGAGACAGTTCGTCGGGCTTGCGGCATTGAAACGTAGGAACGTTCTTCAGGATCGGCTCTTCATCCAGGTAAAAACGGATCATCTCGGTGACGAAGGGGTACACCGATTTGTCATCCGCCACCCCGGTGCCAATCGCGTTGGCCAGTACCACATTGCCCGAGCGATACGCCGCCAGCAGGCCGGGCACGCCGAGCATGGAGTCCGGATTGAAGGCCAGCGGGTCGAGGAACGCGTCGTCGAGGCGACGGTAGATCACATCGACCGCCTTGGGGCCGTCGGTGGTACGCATGAACACGCGGTCATCGCGCACGAACAGGTCGGCGCCTTCCACCAGTTCCACGCCCATTTCCCGGGCCAGGAAGGCATGCTCGAAAAACGCGCTGTTGAAACGCCCCGGGGTCAGCACCACCACGCTGGGGTTATCCAGCGGGCTTGAGCTTTTCAGGGTGTCGAGCAGCAGGTTGGGGTAGTGGTCGATGGGCGCGATGCGCTGGGCGGCGAACAGTTCGGGGAACAGGCGCATCATCATCTTGCGGTCTTCGAGCATGTAGCTGACGCCGCTCGGCGTGCGCAGGTTGTCTTCCAGCACGTAGTAGGTGCCGTCGCCATCACGTACGAGGTCGACGCCGGAGATGTGGGAATACAGACCGCGGTGCAAGTCCAGGCCCTGCATGGCCAGCTGGTATTGTTCGTTGGCCAGCACCTGTTCGGCAGGGATGATCCCGGCCTTGATGATGCGTTGCTCGTGGTACAGGTCGGCCAGAAACATGTTCAGCGCCTTGACCCGTTGAATGCAGCCGCGCTCGACGATCCGCCATTCGCTCGCCGGAATGCTGCGCGGGATGGTGTCGAAAGGAATCAGGCGCTCGGTGCCCTGCTCGTCCCCGTAAAGGGTGAAGGTGATGCCGGCGCGATGGAACAGCAAATCGGCTTCGCGCCGGCGCTGAGCCAGCAGCTCGGCCGGTGTTTCGGCCAACCAGCGGGCGAACTCGCGGTAATGGGGGCGGACCTGCCCTGCCCCGTCGTACATTTCATCGTAATAAGTGCGGGTCATGCCGTACTCCTTGTCACCCGGGCGTTTGAACTATCGCAAAGCCCGTGCCATCGGCATAAACACTTAAAAATCAGTGAGTTGAATTGCCATCGGGATCTATACGCACCGTCCTGGTGCGCAGAATGCCCGCCGTCGTGTGCCGCGCTTCATCACAATGCGGGCTTTGACTATCAACAGCATAGTCAGAGTTGATTTCACTGCCCGCCCACGCCTGCGGATAATCATCCCCATCGGCTGAACAGGATGCGTCCTACAGCTTCAGCGAACCGATCTTCCCTTTAGGCCACCCTCTTTGGGTGGCTTTTTTTTGGTGCGAGAAAACACGCTGCAAGTTCCGAGAGTTTTCCTACAGCACAAACAAAATCGGCCGACCCAAAGGTCAGCCGATACGCTGCGTTTCTCATTCTGCTCTGTGCAGTGAATTACATCGGTAACCCACGCACCTCCTGCTTGACGCCCCATCCCTCGATGATCCCGCCCAAAGGCTCGACCACCGCCTCAAAGTCTTGCTCGAAGTCTCCTATGCCGTCGTAGGTTGCGAACATGATTTTGCTCAGTTCCAGGTACCAGGCGCCATCATCGCGCGCGCTGACCTGGGCATTCAGGGATTCCCCACGAAATCGACCCGCAGCCCTGCGCGCCCGTTCCTCATCCGGGAATATGGCGTAGAACTCGATGGGGTGAAAACGTGAGAAGTCAAAGCCGCCCTCTTTCATGCGGCGCAATACGTTGGTGCTGATGTCTTCTTGATAGGCTGTGCTCATGAAACGTCCTCCTCAAACTGATGGATAGACTTTCCGTGCTTCCCGAAGACCGCGCCCTGCTGGCGCCGGTGCTACGGCATTAACGACACCGTGGGAAAACAAGCATGTAGCTGACAAGACCAGACCTTAGCGATTCATTCGCTGATCTCACTTGCAGAGTAGCGCGAAGCTATCACCTCCACCAGAGGCGCTTGAAGGGCATACAGAGAATGTTCAGGCGGCAGGCGATATGTCGAGGATTTGAATGCTGTTCTGGTCTTTCAGAATCTTGACCGTAGGCTCGGGTTTACGGCCTTCCAGGTCATTGAGGTCAAGTTCGGCGGCCACAGGTACAAGCTTGTTGCGAATCATGTGCGCCGCATCTTCGAGGCTGGGCTTCTGGTCGCAGGTGAACTGCTCGACGGACTTTACGCCGTGATCATCAACGAAGGTAATCTGCCACTTTTGCATCGGTGCCTCCTCGATAAAACCCGTGTGTGGGCTTACAACTATCTGGACCTTGAGGGCTCGGCAAACGTTCCACTCATGTCCGGAGGCACCGGATCAACTGCGCTTATTTTTCAGCGTGTTCTTTCAAGGCTTTCAAGGTGTTGAACGGCGCGTCCACCACAAACTTGTTGGCCAGCCACGATGGCACGCTGCCGCCTGGCTCGGTGTGCACCTGGTAGGTCACTTCGGTCTGGTTGTCGCCTTTGGGCACCAGTTTCCAATAACCGTCTACCTGGGCCACTCGCACGTAACCTTTGACTTCCGGCTGGTAGGTCGGCACTTCCAGCAGTTTGCGCGTCACGGTGCCGTCGGCGGCCTTGGAGGTGGTGATTTCGAGGATCGAATCACGGTCGGTCACCGGGAACGGTGCCTTGAACTGGGTGTAGGTCCAGCTCTTGTCGCCTTCGGTCTTGAGCAGTTTTTGCGATTTGCATTCGTGGATCCAGGAGCAGGCACCGGCCACGTCTTCCTGCAGGGCCTGGATCTTGGCCACTGGCGCCTTGATCAAGGTGACACCGCGATACGCCTTGTATTTGGAACCGGCAATTTCGCTCAGGGACACCTTGATACCGTCTTCGTCCTTGGCGACTTGCCAATCCTCAGCCTGGGCAGTGGCAGCAAACAACACCGTAAAACCGCACAGCACAGCCATTCGTTTCAGCGAACCCATTGTTGTATTCCTTATTGTCGACGTTCTGAAAGTAAGTTCCGAAAGTAAAGCCCATCAAGCCGCCGTCATCTGCTCCCACCAGCCGATCAACCGGATCGCATCGGCTTGGTCGGTGCCACAGACATCCAGATCCGCCTTGAAATCACTGCACACCGCTGGGCGTTCCGGTTGGCCAAACAGCTGGCATAGCTGTTCGACCGACAGGTGCAAGCAGCGTTCGCCCGCCGGTTTGCCATGGGGCATGCCCGGCAATGGCGAACTGATGGAGGGGGCGATGCAGCATGCGCCACAGCCTTCACGGCATTTCATGACCAGCAGGTCCTCGACGACTCAATGTGGATGGCCGGGCTAGAGTACGCCCTTAAACAGCCGTTTTAAAATGGTCTAACAGGGGTTTTTCGCACAAAACAAAAGTGACCGACCAGTCTGCGACAGATGGTCAGTGGGCGACGTCACCTTTGCGGGAAAATTATTGCTTGAATTCGAAATCCAGCGCGGCGCCTTCGATATCGCGCCGCTCTTCGTTACGCAGTTGCAGCTTCATCTCGTTGCTGAGCAGGCGCCCGTTGATCTGGAACGCGCTGTCGTCGGTAGGCTTTTCGCCAAACATGGGCGGCAACAACGGCACGCTCTTGGGTTTGGGCATGGTGCCGATGGGCTGCAAGTGCCTGACCATCTCAGAGGGCAAAGACAGGTCCAACTGGGCCGATGGCAGTTTAGTCTGGGCCACTTCACGGGCCGACTTGGATTTGCTCGCAATCGGTGCGCGCTTTTTGACCTTCGCGGCTTTCTTCTTGGCGACCGGGGCTTTTTTAGCCGGGGCCGGTTTCTTCGCTGGGGTCTTTTGCTCGGTACTGGCCGCGGGCGTGCTTTTGGTCACGGGAGCCGCCGCCAGCACGGTGCCAACGTTACACAGGCTTAACAGGCCAATCACCACAGCAGCGCGAAAAATAGAGGTCATATCGCCTACAGCATTAACGGCAGAGGGCCATATGCTCGCTTGTTGTGCGCGGCCTGACAAGCCTGGAGATCAGCCAGCGATCGATACTGTCCCTTTACCGCTGTCTCTTGGCACAGTTGGCTGGCGAGCATCCCCAACGTCATCAGGGCCCGTTCTGCCTCGCGGTTCCACGGCGTGCCGCAGTTGAGGCGAATACAGTGGTTGAACTGTTCTGTGTTACTAAAAATTACCCCCGGTGCAATGCTGATGCCCTGCTGCAATGCGCGCACGTGCAGTTCCTGGGTATTGACGCGCCCGGGCAAACTGACCCACAAGATAAAGCCGCCGTTCGGGCGGGTCATCTGTGTGCCTTCGGGGAAGTACTGCTGCACCGCCAGCTGGAAAGCGCTGAGGTTCTTGCGGTATTCCTGGCGGATGTAGCGCAGGTGGCGGTCATAACCACCATTTTCCAGATAGGCCGCGACGCCCATCTGGGTGACGCTGCACGCCGAGTGGGTGCTGAACATCTGCAATCGCTGGATTTCCTGCTGGTACTTGCCGGCGATCATCCAGCCGATGCGCACGCCGGGTGACAACGTCTTGGAGAAACTCGAACAGTAGATCACCCGGTCCAGGCGGTCATAGGCTTTCAGGGCCTTAGTGCGGCCCAACTCGAACATTAGCTCACCGTAGATATCGTCCTCGACGATCTGGATATCGAAATCCGAGGCCAGGCGCAGCAACTGTTTCTGCCGCTCCTCAGGCATGGTCGCGCCCAGGGGATTGCTCAGGCGCGTGGTCAACACCAGCGCTTTGATCGACCACTGGTTGGCCGCCAGTTGCAGGGCCTCAAGGCTCATGCCGGTGGACGGGTCGCTGGGGATCTCGATGACTTTGAGGCCCAGCAAGTCGGCCAGTTGCAGCAAGCCGTAATAGGTGGGTGATTCTGCGGCGATCAAAT
This sequence comes from Pseudomonas sp. IB20, assembly GCF_009707325.1. Classification (NCBI taxonomy): domain Bacteria; kingdom Pseudomonadati; phylum Pseudomonadota; class Gammaproteobacteria; order Pseudomonadales; family Pseudomonadaceae; genus Pseudomonas; species Pseudomonas gelidaquae. The sequence goes on from NZ_CP046103.1 coordinate 3,847,394, forward strand.
CACCCGGACGCGTCAGCACGCGCAACGACATCTGCAACGCATCGACACAGCCGTGGGTGATCACCACTTCGGAGGGGTCGACCACCACGCCGGCGTCGCGCATGCGAATCGCCACTTGGCGGCGCAGCGGCTCAAAACCGGGGCTGAACATGTAACTGAATGCCCGCGGGCTTTGGAAGCGCGTGACCTTGGCCAGTTGCTGGTGCAGCGCGCGTACCGGCAGGTAATCCACACTCGGCACGGCGGCGCCCAACGGGAAGACGCCTTCGCGGCGCGACTCGACCAAAACTTGCTGGATGATGCTGCTGCGGGTGACCAAGCCCGGGCGCTCGACCCGTGCGATGTCCGGCGTCGGCGCCGTGAGCGCAGGCGTCTGGTGCACGTAGTAGCCCGATTGCGGCCGCGCCCGGATTAGCCCCTGGTCTTCCAGGTTGGCGTAAGCCTGCAACACCGTGGCGTGGCTGACGTTGAGCTGGGAGCTCATTTTGCGCACCGAGGGCACACGCTCACCGGGCTGATAGACACCACGCCGGATGTCCTCAGCCAGTTGCTGGGCGATACGTTGGTAGAGCAACAGATTGGTCATGACGCAGCACTCGATTTCACGGGTATTTTATTTTTGTGTGAAACATACCGGCACAGTTTAGAAGTGTACGGGGACAGTTGCGAGAATAGTCGAGCACGAGCGGCAGTGATAGAAAAAACTGTAGGGGTGTTGAACATGAAAAACCCGATCAGCGATCGGGTTTGCTTTGGGTGGACTGTGGCTCAGCGAGGTGATGCTATCGCAGGCAAGCCAGCTCCCACACAAGACCGTGCCGGGCCTTAGCGCGCGGCGCCCAGCTGGCCCTTCTCATCGGAGAACACAATTTCCACCCGACGGTTCTGCGCACGGCCACGTTCGGAAGCGTTGGCTTCGACCGGGTACTGGTCGCCATAGCCTTCGACCTGGATGCGTTTTTCGTCGATCCCCAGGTCCATCAGCACATCGGCCACCGATTGCGCGCGGTCGCGGGACAGTTTGAGGTTTTCCTGCTCACCACCGGTGTTATCGGTGTAACCCTCAATGCGCACTACGCGCTTGGGGTTCAGTTGCAAAAACTGCACGATCTTCAGCACAGTACGGTTGGCCGAGTTTTCCAGTTCCGCCTCACCGGTGTCGAACAGCACATCGCCCAAGGTCATCACCAAGCCGCGATTGGTCTGGGTGGTGGTCAGGCTAGCGATTTGCTCTTCGAGCCACTTGCCCTGCTGCTGCACACTGGCCAGCTTGTTTTCACGCAGGGCCAGTTGCAGGCGTTGGCGTTCCAGTTCGAGCTTGGTGCCGCGCTCGGCATTAAGCCCCTGTTCGGTGTGTTCGCGGGCGATCGCGCTGTAGCGCTGGCTCAGGTAAGCGTAATGCACCACGTCGGCGCCGCTGCCCCAATAGCTGGACAAGCGATCGGCGCGGGCCAGGGATTCACCGGCGCGAATCACATCCTTGGGCGCAAAGCGCAACACGTTGGCGTCTTCCTTGACCGCCTGGAAGTCATTGCCGGCCTGCTCCAACGCTTGCTCGCTATTGGCCTGGCTGGCGCAACCGCCCAAGGCGGCGCTGCTCAGTAGCAACACACAGCTCAAACCACGGATCATCGGGCTCATTGGGCTTCTCCCAACTGCAATTGCTTGCGCAGGCGGGTGATGCGGGTGTTGAGCACGTTCAGTTGCTCCTGGCTTTTCTGGGTCAGAATCTTGGCTTCGGCGAGGCGCGCATCCAGCTCAGCTTGTTCGGCCCGCATGCGCGCACGCTTATAGGATTCGTCGGCCATGTTGGCCTTGGCCCTGGCGAACTTGTCTTCGGCCAGTTTCAGCTCTGGCGAATCATCGGTGCTGGCACCCACGGCGCTGGCTTGCTCCAAGGCTTGCTGGGTGAGGCGTATTTGTTCATTCGGCGCAGGATCGGCTGCACATCCCGCCAAAGCGACAACGGCGAGGGCCGCGAAAAGAGGTCGAATAGTCACTGTAGATCCTTACTTTGCTGGGGTGCCGACGGGTTGCTGCAATTGCGCCTTCCAGCGCTCGAGGTTGCGCTGCGTTGCCGCTTGCACCACACCGGACGCGGCCAATTCTGTCATCTTTTTAGCCAGCTGTCCGCGCAGCCATGGGTCATTGCAGGCGGAGTTGTGGGAAATCGCCAGGTACAGGCCGGGCTGATCAATGGGTACTTCGCGCGCGATCAGGTCATTGCTCATGCCCAAGGTCTGGGCCATGGCCATGCCGGAATAACGCCCGGCGAGGACGTAGTCCACTTCGCCGAGCAACAGTTTTTGGAAGGCTGGCGTGAGGCTGGGCAGGCGTTGCAGGCTCAGTTGCAGGCCGGCGAACGCTTCGAAGTCGGCACTCAAACGTGCACGTTCCGAGACCGCGCCCTTGTGGCCGTGCAGGTCGGCGGCCGAGGTGTAGACCAGCGCCGAATCCTTGCGCGTCCAGACCAGATAGTCGATCTGCATCAACGCCGGGTGGATATAGTCGAGGGTTTCCAACTCGCCCAGGTTCAGCGGCGCATCGGCGAGGATGTCCATGCGCCCGCTGCGCACTTCATCCAGGGCCAGGGAGCGTTTTCCGCCGTAGAGCAGGTCAAGTTTAAGCCCGAGGTCCTTGGCCACTTGTTGCAATACATCAGCGGTGGCGCCGATCAGGTGGGTCGGGTCTTGCGGGTCGCGCCATAGCAAGGGCGGTGCGTCCGGGCTGCCGGTGATCACCAGGCGCTCACATTTGCCGGCGGCCAGCGTCAGGCTCGGCAGTAGCGACAGGGCTAGCAATACGGGACGCAGGTCCATGGCGGTTTCTCCAGGTTAAAAAAGGCGCAAAAAAAAGCCCGGTCCAAAGACCGGGCTCTTTATAAGTGAAGCCGCTGGATTAGACCAGCTTCTCCAACTCAGGTACGGCTTCGAACAAGTCCGCAACCAGGCCGTAATCAGCCACCTGGAAGATCGGTGCTTCTTCGTCCTTGTTGATCGCTACGATCACTTTGGAGTCTTTCATACCGGCCAAATGCTGGATCGCGCCGGAGATACCGACGGCGATGTACAGCTGTGGCGCAACGATTTTGCCGGTCTGGCCGACCTGCATGTCGTTGGGTACGAAACCTGCGTCGACGGCCGCGCGGGAAGCGCCGACCGCAGCGCCCAGCTTGTCGGCCAGGGCGTACAGGTGCTTGAAGTTGTCACCGTTCTGCATGCCGCGACCGCCGGAAACGACGATCTTGGCAGCGGTCAGCTCTGGGCGATCCGACTTGGCCAGCTCTTCGCCAACAAAGCTGGAAGTGCCAGCGTCGTGGGCAGCGGAGACGGCTTCAACGGCAGCCGAACCACCTTCAGCAGCAACCGGGTCGAAACCGGTGGCACGCACGGTGATGACTTTGATCGCAGCAGTCGATTGCACGGTGGCAATGGCGTTACCGGCGTAGATCGGGCGCTTGAAGGTGTCAGCGCTTTCAACCGAGATGATCTCGGAGATCTGGTCAACGTCCAGCTGCGCGGCAACGCGTGGCAGGATGTTTTTGCCGTTGGACGTGGCAGCTGCCAGGATGTGGCTGTAGCCAGCGCCCAGCTCTGCAACCAGCGGAGCAACGTTTTCCGGCAGTTGATGAGCGTAAGCGGCGTTGTCGGCCAGCAGTACTTTGCTCACGCCAGCGACTTTCGCAGCGGCTTCAGCCACGGCGCCAGCGCCTTGACCGGCTACCAGCACGTGAATGTCGCCACCGATTTTAGCGGCAGCGGCTACGGTGTTGAGTGTGGCCGGGGCCAACACTTTGTTGTCGTGTTCTGCGATTACCAAGATAGTCATGGTTAGGCTCCCCAATTCAAAGCACCTTCGCTTCGTTTTTCAGTTTCTCGACCAGCTCAGCAACAGACTTGACCTTGATGCCCGCGCTGCGTGCAGCCGGTGCTTCAACTTTCACAGTCTTGTTGGTAGAGGCGGTAGAAACGCCCAAAGCTTCTGGAGTAACCGACTCAAGCGGCTTCTTTTTGGCTTTCATGATGTTTGGCAGGGACGCGTAGCGCGGCTCGTTCAAACGCAGGTCGGTGGTCACGATGGCCGGCAGTTTCAGCGAAACTGTTTGTGCGCCGCCGTCGATTTCACGGGTAACAGCTACGCTGTCGCCGCTCACTTCGACTTTGGAGGCAAAGGTGCCCTGGCCGTAACCGGTCAGCGCAGCCAGCATCTGGCCAGTCTGGTTGTTGTCGCTGTCGATCGCCTGTTTGCCGAGGATCACCAGTTGAGGCTGTTCCTTGTCGACAACGGCTTTGAGCAGCTTGGCAACGGCCAGGGAGGTCAGCTCTTCAGCCGACTCAACCAGGATAGCGCGGTCGGCGCCCAGTGCCAGGGCAGTACGCAACTGCTCTTGAGCAGTGGTAGGGCCGATGGAAACCACGACGATTTCAGTCGCCACGCCTTTCTCTTTCAGGCGTACGGCTTCTTCCACAGCGATTTCGCAGAACGGGTTCATCGACATCTTGACGTTAGCGAGGTCGACGCCGGAATTGTCCGCCTTGACGCGAACTTTCACGTTGTAATCGACAACGCGTTTGACAGCTACAAGAACCTTCATGGATTCCTCGTTACTCTCCGGTGAAAAGAAAGTCGCCTAGGCGAACCTGGCGGTTGATGCTCATCGGCACACAAGGGCACCTCCAAAAACCTCGGCAAGTGACTCAGCGATGGGGAAATGATGACCGTTCGTCAGGGGTGACTGAGGGGTCATTCTTTATCGCAGCGTGTAAACTGCGCGCCATCGTTTAGGCGCGCGTCACCTGTCTTGCTTTTGGACGTGCTCTTGAAACCTGCTGTCTGCCTACGGTAAGCGCAAAACCGACCGTATATTGACCGGAACACCTATTCTGGTCAATACGCCAAAATAGCCAGTCATAAGCCGCGTTGCTTTGATTTACCTAGCTTCCAAGCAATTCAAACAAACGTTTGTATTGGACGCTGCCAGTGGTGTAGATATAATGCGCCACCTAGAGAGAAAGGTGGGTCTTGCCGTTGCTGCGAGGCGACACCGAACCTCCACCCATTAGAAAAAAAAGCCTGTTGAGCCTTGAGTAGGAGATAGCCTGTGGAACGCGAATACATGGAATTCGACGTGGTCATCGTCGGCGCTGGCCCGGCAGGCCTGTCTGCCGCCTGCCGATTGAAGCAGAAGGCCGCCGAAGCCGGTAAAGAAATCAGCGTCTGCGTGGTCGAGAAAGGCTCCGAAGTCGGCGCGCATATCCTCTCCGGTGCGGTGTTCGAACCCCGCGCCCTGAACGAACTGTTCCCGGACTGGAAAGCACTCGGCGCCCCGCTCAACACCCCTGTAGTGCGTGATGACATCTATGTACTGCGCAGCGCCGACACCTCCACCAAGGTGCCTGACTTCTTTGTGCCCAAGACCATGCACAACGAAGGCAACTACATCATCTCCCTGGGCAACCTGTGCCGCTGGCTGGCCCAACAGGCTGAGAACCTGGGTGTGGAAGTCTACCCAGGCTTCGCCGCTCAAGAAGCACTGTTCGACGAAAACGGCGTGGTGCGCGGGATCATCACCGGCGACCTCGGCGTCGACCGTGAAGGCCATCCAAAAGAAGGCGTGTACACGCCGGGCATGGAACTGCGTGGCAAGTACACGCTGTTCGCCGAAGGCTGCCGTGGCCACATCGGCAAGCAACTGATCCAGCGCTTCAACCTGGACAGCGACGCCGATGCCCAGCACTACGGCATCGGCCTGAAGGAAATCTGGGAAATCGACCCCGCCAAGCACCAACCTGGCCTGGTGGTGCACACCGCCGGTTGGCCGCTGGACATCATGAGCAACGAGAACACCGGCGGCTCTTTCCTTTATCACTTGGAAAACAACCAAGTGGTCGTGGGCTTGATCGTCGACCTGTCCTACAGCAACACCTTCCTGTCGCCGTTCGATGAGTTCCAGCGCCTCAAGCATCACCCCGTACTGGCCCAGTACCTGGAAGGCGGCAAGCGTATCAGCTATGGCGCGCGGGCCCTGGCCAAAGGCGGCATCAACTCGTTGCCGAAAATGGTCTTCAAAGGCGGCGCCTTGATCGGCTGCGACCTGGGCACCATGAACGTGGCCAAGATCAAAGGCAGCCACACCGCGATGAAGTCCGGCATGCTCGCTGCCGACGCCGTGGCCGAGCGCCTGTTCGCCGAGTCTGAAGGCGGCGACGAACTGACCAACTACGTCGAGAGTTTCAAAGCCAGCTGGCTCTACGAAGAGCTGTTCGCCAGCCGCAACTTCGGCCCGGCGATGCACAAATTCGGCCCGATCATCGGCGCCGGCTTCAACTGGTTCGACCAGAACATCCTCGGCGGCAAAATGCCGTTCACCTTGCACGACACCAAGCCGGACTACGCCTGCCTGAAGCTCGCCAAGGACAGCACCAAGATCGACTACCCCAAACCCGACGGCAAGTTGAGCTTCGACAAGCTCAGCTCGGTGTTCATCTCCGGTACCAACCACGAAGAAGAACAGCCGTGCCACTTGAAGTTGAAAGACCCGAGCATCCCGATCGGCACCAACCTGCCGCTCTACGATGAACCGGCGCAGCGCTACTGCCCGGCCGGCGTGTATGAAGTGATCACAAAGGAAGACGGCGAGAAGCGCTTCCAGATCAACGCCCAGAACTGCGTGCACTGCAAGACCTGTGACATCAAGGACCCTTCGCAGAACATCACCTGGGTGACGCCGGAAGGCGCGGGTGGGCCGACTTACCCGAATATGTAAGTCGATTGCTTGACCTGAAAGGCTCCCAGACCGGGAGCCTTTTTTATGGTCGGCATAAATCGAATGTGGGACCCGCTTTCTGTGGGAGCCGGGCTTGCCCGCGATGCAGGCGACTCGGTCTGTCAGTAAAACTCAGCTGATGCCATCGCAGGCAAGCCAGCTCCCAGATTGACCGAGTTGTATCAACAGAACCTAGGCCGCGCGCTCTTCACCCGGATTACGCAGGAAATAGCGCTTATATTCGCGACTGAACTGCGACGTACTCTGATACCCCACGCTGTGCGCCGCCTGCGCCACGCTCTGGCCGTCCACCAGCAACAACTGCTGCGCCTTGAGCAAACGCAAACGCTTGAGGTACTGCACCGGCGACAACAACGTGCAGCGTTTGAAGTGCTCATGAAACGTCGACGCGCTCATGTGCGCATAACCCGCCAAGGTCTCGATATTCAGCGGCTCGGCGTAATGGGCATGCAGGTGATTCAATGACGTGGCAATCCGCGAAAACTGCCCCTGCTGTTCCACCAACGCCCGCAGCACATCGGCCTGCGGCCCGCGCAACGCGGTGAACAACAATTCGCGTACCCGCGCCGGGCCCATGATCCGGCTTTCCAGCGGATCGTGCAGGCACTGCAACAGCCGCTCGACGCAACCGCGCATCGCCTCATCCAACACCACCGAACTCATCGACTCCAGGGTCTGCGCGGTCGGCGGCGGCCCGGCCTGGATGCCCATGGCCATGACCAACTCGCCCAGCACCACACGGTCGATGCCCACCGTCACGCCATACAGCGGCGCATTCGGCAGGGCAAACGTCTCGCATTCAAACGGCACCGGCATCGCCTGGATCAGGTAATGCCCAGCGCCATACTCCAGCGTACGCGGGCCCAGGTAGGCGACTTTGCTGCCCTGGGCGACGATCATCAGGCTTGGTTCATAGATCTGCGGCCCACGCGCCACGTCGCAACTGGCGCGCAAGACCTTCACACCCGGCAGGTGGGTCGGGGAAAAACCGTCGCGGGGCGTAAGCCCTTTTATCAAGGCCACCAGCGTGGCGTTGGCGTCGAGATGGCGGGTCAACAACATGGCAAAAAACTTCGCGAAAAAGGGATGAGAGCATCATCGCAGGTCTTGGGGCGGATAAGGAGCATCATCGCAGGTCTTGGGGCGGATGAATCCAATCCAGGGGCACTGCCGGACGAATAGGCATGAGGTTCGGAGCAATCGCCATGGCCGCGTCAGGGGGTGGCGCGGAGAATGGCCCGCCTTACCTGTCACTGCTTTTGCGAGGTTTTCACCATGTACACCGCCATCGGTTATGCCGCCCAGTCGGCGACCACTCCCCTCGCCCCCATGTCCTTCGAACGCCGCAGCCCGCGCGCCGATGACGTGGCCATCGAGATCCTTTACTGCGGCGTGTGCCATTCCGACATCCACCAGGCACGCAACGAGTGGGGCATTGCCGTGTACCCGCTGATGCCGGGCCACGAGATTGTCGGCAAAGTCACCGCCGTCGGCGCCAGCGTCACCGCGCACAAAGTCGGCGACCTGGTCGGCGTAGGCTGCATGGTTGACTCGTGCCGCCACTGCGACGCCTGCCATGCAGACCTGGAGCAATACTGCCTCGAAGGCCCGACCATGACCTACGCCACCCCGGACCGGGTTGATGGCAGCAACACCATGGGCGGCTACTCCGACAGCATCGTGGTCAGCGAGCACTTCGTGGTGAAGATCCCGGCCAAGCTCGACCTGGCCAGCGCCGCACCGATCCTGTGTGCAGGCATCACCACCTACTCGCCACTCAAGCACTACGGCGTGAAAGCGGGCGACAAAGTCGGCGTGCTGGGCATGGGCGGCCTGGGCCACATGGGCATCAAGTTCGCCAAGGCGATGGGCGCGGAAGTCACGCTGTTCACCCGCTCCGCGAGCAAGGCTGAGGAAGGCCGTCGCCAGGGCGCCGACCACGTGATCGTGTCCACCGACGCCGACCAGATGAAAGCCGCCGCCGGCAGCTTTGACTTCCTGCTCGACACCATTCCGGTGCAGCACGATCTGAACCCCTACCTCGATGTGCTGCGCTTTGACGGCGTGCACATCCTGGTCGGCCTGATCGAGCCGGTCGATCCACCGGTCAACGCGGCCAAGCTGGTGTTGGGGCGTAAAATGCTGGCCGGTTCGTTGATCGGCGGCATTGCCGAAACCCAGGAAGTCCTGGACTTCTGCGCCGAGCACAACATCACCTGCGACATCGAAATGCTCGATATTCGCCAGATCAACGAGGCTTACACCCGCATGATCGCTGGTGATGTGAAGTACCGCTTTGTCATCGACATGGCGACCTTGAAGGCCTGATCAGGCCTTCGCGCCCAACTCCGCTGACAGCCGCGCTGCGACCTGTTTGATCACAGGGATCAGCTCGGCCATTTTCTCCAGCGGCATGTAGGGCACGGTACTGGCGATGCTGATGCCGGCGACGATTCGCCGGCTGGCATCGCGCACCGGTGCCGCCACACAACGGATCGACGGTTCGTTGTCCTCCAGATCGAACGCATAACCGCCCACCACGTATTCGCGCATGCGCTGCTCGAACTGCGCCCAGGATTGCTCCGGGTGCTGAGGCCATTGCTGGCTCTTGCCTGCGGCCGGCAGGCTGGCTTCATACAGGCGCTGCCACTCCTGCACCGAGTCATCCAGCAACATTGCCTTGCCCACACCCGTGCGCGCCAGCGGCATGCGATGACCGACCCGCGAGCGCATTTCCGGGCCGTTGCGGCCGGGGTTCTTGTGCAGGTAAAGCACGTCGTCGTATTCGCGAATCGCCAAGTGGATGGTGTCGCCGGTCAGCGCCGACAGCTCATCCAGGTAAGGCACGGCTAGGCTGACCAGCGGCAGTTCTTCACGGGCCTGGAAGCCCAGCTCAATCAGCTTGGGCCCCAGCAGGTAACCGACTTGCGGCACCACGCGCAGGTAACGCTCCTCCACCAGGCAACTGGCCAGGCGGTGTGTGGTGCTGCGGGTAGTGCCGATGCGCCGGGCGATCTCTTTCAGATCCCGCGCACCGGCCGCCACCGCTTGCACCACGCCCAGGCCACGCAGCAGGGTCTGGGTGCCGGTGGGCGCGGCGTCTTTGACGGGAGTGTGGGCGTTTTCCTGCATATCGGGCCTATTGGGAAGTACGAAAACGGCGCCATTATGGCAAATGCAGCCTTCCTGAACAGAGGAGATCCATTGTGGGAGCTGGCTTGCCTGCGATAGCGGCGTGTCAGCCAACCCATATACCGGCTGATACGCCCTCATCGCAGGCAAGCCAGCTCCCACATTTTGATCTCCACAGGGCAGACTTTAACGTTGCTTCATACGGTCGATAATCACCGCCAGCAACAGGATCGAACCGCGGATCACGTACTGGTAAAAGGTGTCGATGTTCTTCAGGTTCATCGCGTTCTCGATGATCGCCAGAATCAACACCCCGGCAATCACATGGCGGATCATGCCGATGCCGCCGCTCAGCGAGACACCGCCCAGCACACAGGCGGAAATCACCGTGAGCTCAAAGCCCTGCCCGATCATCGGCTGGCCCGAGGTCATGCGCGAGGCGAGGATCACCCCAGCCAAAGCACCAATCAAACCGTGCACGGCAAAGATGATGATCTTGGTGCGATCAACGTTCACCCCAGCCAGCAACGCGGCTTCCTGGTTACCACCGATGGCCATGGTATTGCGCCCGTAGGTGGTGTAGTTGAGCAACCAGCCGAAGAACACAAAGCACAGCACGGTGATGATGATCGGCACCGGTACGCCCAACAGTTGGCCGTTACCGAACACGAAGAAGCGTTCGTCCATCACACCGACGGCCTTGCCGTTGGAGAAGATGTAGGCCAGGCCCCGCACGATCTGCATGGTCGCCAAGGTGGCGATCAACGCATTGATGCGCAGCTTGGCGATCACAATGCCGTTGATCAGCCCCACCACCAGGCCCATGGCCAACGCCGCCGACACGCCGAGCACCATGCTGTCGGTGTCACGAATCACAATCCCCGCCACCACGCCGGCACAGGCGATCACCGAGCCCACCGACAAGTCGAAGTGCCCCGACGCCAGGCAGAACAACATGGTGCACGCGGCAATCCCGACCGTGGAAATCGCCAGGCCCAGCCCGCGCATGTTCAGCGGCGAGAGGAAGTTATCGATAAACAACGCGCTGAGCACAAAGATGCTCAACGCAGCGAGTAGCATCACCCATTCATCCAAAAACTTGCGCTGGTTGAAACCTGGCCAGAAGCCTTTTGCTGTTTTTACCTGGGACATCATTCACCTCGAATTCTTCAAGCCCGCGTGCGCGGAAGGGCCAGTTGCAATAACCGTGCTTCATCCGCCTGGTCGCGGTTCAACTCGCCCGTCAGCGCGCCTTCGCTCATCACCACGATACGGTCGGAAATGCCCATCACTTCCATCAGGTCGCTGGACACCACAATCACCGCAATGCCACTGGCCGCTAGGTTGTGGATGATCTGGTAGATCTCCGACTTGGCGCCGATATCGATGCCACGGGTCGGCTCATCGAGCAGCAGCACCTTCATTGGCATCGACAGCCAGCGGCCGAGAATGGCTTTCTGTTGGTTGCCGCCGGACAGGTACATGATTTTCTGTTCGGCGTTCGGCGTTTTGACTTTCATGGCCTTGATTTGCTGGTCGGCGTTGCCCTTCTCCCAGCCTTCACGCAGGAGCCAGCCAAAGGTGGAATGGGCACCGCGCGCACTGATGTTGATGTTCTCAGCCACGCTGGACAGCGGGATGATGCCTTCCTTTTTGCGGTCCTCCGGGCAGAGCAGCACGCCGGCGGCGATGGCATCGCGGGGCGAATGCAGTTGCAGGGTTTGCCCAAACAATTCCAACTGCCCGGCGGTGGCGCGTTGCAGCCCGCTGAGCAAGCGAAACAGCTCAGTGCGCCCGGCACCCACCAAACCAAACAGGCCGAGAATCTCGCCTTTGTGCACTTGCAAGCTGACCGCTTCACGCAAGCCCGGGCCGAGCAAACCCTCGACCTTGAGCGCCACCTCGCCGCGCTCACGTGGGCGGTAATCGTAGATGTCCTGAATATCGCGACCGACCATGCAGGTCACCAACTGGTCATGGGTCAGCGCGGCCATGTCGTCAAAGGTGCGCACGAAGCGGCCGTCCTTGAACACGGTGACGGCGTCGCAGATGCGGAACACTTCTTCCATACGGTGCGACACGTACAGCACCACTTTGCCCTCGTCACGCAGGCGCGTGATGATCGCCATCAAGCGGTCGATTTCGCGTGCCGACAGGCTGCTGGTGGGTTCATCGAACGCAATCACATGGGCGCCACGGGACAATGCCTTGGCGATTTCCACCAGTTGGCGCTGGCCCAGGGACAGGCGCCCGAGCTTCTCCTGCGGGTCGATTTCATCGGCCAGGCCTTTGAGGCAGGCCAGCGCCTGCTTGCGCAGCTGGCCGCCATTGACCACGCCGAAACGCGATGGCAAATGCCCGAGGAACAGGTTCTCGGCCACGGTCATTTCCGGCACCAAGTGCAGCTCTTGGTGGATCACCGCGACACCGTTGGCGATGCTGTCGGCGGCATTTTTGAAGGCCATGGTCTGCTCGCCGATCTGCACCGTGCCACTGCTCGGAATGTAGGCGCCGCCGAGGATTTTCAGCAGCGTCGACTTGCCCGCGCCGTTCTCACCCATCAGCGCGTGTACCGAGTGCGGCCGCGCTTCAAAGCTGATCTGCGCCAAGGCTTTGACCCCGGGAAAATCCTTGCCGATGCCGTTGAAACGCAGGGCTGCGCCGCTCATTTCCACAGACCGATTTTGCTCAACTCTTCCTTGAAGTTGGCGCGGGTGATCAGGGTCACGTTGTCCAAGGCGGTGAACTTGGCCGGCTCAGTGCCTTTGGTCACCCACTCGAACATCGCGCTGGCGGTTTTATAGCCCGAAGCGTCCGGGCTCAGCAGCATCGAGCCGTAGAAGCCAGTGTCGGTTTTCTTCAGCTCTTCGATGGCGTCGGTGCCGTTGATGCCGACGCCGATCACGTTGGCCGCCTTGAAACCGGCGCTCTCGGTGGCGCGCACGCCGCCCAATACGGTGCTGTCGTTCATGCCGCCAATGATCAGGTTTTTCGCGGTGCCCGGCAGTTTCACCAGCGCCGAGTTGGTGGAGTCCATGCTGCCCGGCACATCGAGGGTTTTCTGTGCGCTGAACAAGATGTGGTCGGCGGGCAGGCCGGCAGCTTTGAGGCCCTCTACCGAACCGTCGGTGCGTTTCTTACCGGTTTCCAGCTCGTCAAAGGTGTTGATGACGGCGTAGGTGTCTTTCCAGTCCCAGTTGCGACGCTTGGCTTCGGTGGCCATGGCTTCGCCTTGTTTCTGGCCGATCTTGTAGGCGTCCAGGCCGACGTAAGGCACGTCTTCCATGGGCTTGCCTTTGGCGTCGACGAAACGGTCGTCCACCGCCAGCACTTTCAAACCGTTGAGCTTGGCCTTGGCCATGATCGCCGGGCCCAGGGACACGTCCGGTGGGCAGATGACGAAGCCTTTGGCGCCGTTGGCCGCGAGGGTGTCGATAGCGGAAAGGGTTTTCTCGCCATCCGGCACGGCGATCTTGATCACGGTGAAGCCCTGGTCCTTGCCGGCTTTTTCGGCGAAAGCCCATTCGGTCTGGAACCAAGGTTCTTCGGCTTGCTTGACCAGGAAGCCGATCTTCACTTCTTCGGCAGATGCAAAGCCGCTAAAGGCAACAGCGAGCGCCAAGGCGCCGAGTGTTTTCTTGAACATGAACCACCTCCTTCTTGTTATTGGAAACGTTTTTAGTCGTGGTACATCACAGAACGCCCGCCATCGATCATCAGGCAGGTTGCATTGATAAAGGGCGCCTCGTCGGTCGCCAGGAACAGCGCCGACATCGCCACCTCAACCGGCTGGCCGATGCGCTTGGGCGGGTGCAGGTCGAAGGCGCGTTGCCGTTCGGCGTGGGGGTCGGGGAAACCGTTCCAGTAATCGACGTTGAGCTGGGTTTCGATATAGCCCGGGGCGATGGCATTCACGCGGATGCCCTTGGGCGCGTATTCGATGCCGAGGGCGCGGGTCAGCCCGAGCAGGCCATGCTTGGCGACCGGATAGGGAAAGCAGCCGGGGATGATGTGGCTGGAATGGGTGGAGGCGATGTTGATGATGTTGCCGATGCCCTGCTCGATCATGTGCGGCAGCACTGTGCGGCAACCGAACCAGGCGCCGTCGAGATCGATGGCGAAGCAACGGCGCCAATCTTCGTCGGTCATTTCCAACGGGTCGCGGAACACATTGACCCCAGCGCAGTTGACCAGCACATCCACACGGCCAAAACGCTCGATGGCCAGGTTGACCAGCGACTGCCATTGCTCTTTAGAGGTGATATCGACGGCTTGCGCGACGATCTCGGCGCCGCGTTCGCGCCAGTGTGCGGCGACTTTTTCGACTTTTTCAGCCTGAATATCCGCGATGACCAAGCGCGCCTGCTGGGCCTGGAAGCAGGCGACGATCGCCTCGCCAATGCCTTGGGCAGCACCGGTGATGATCACCACTTTGTTCTTCAGCCGCTCGCCGTAGGTAGGTTCGGGCACGGCGGGTAATGACAACGGTTGGGGCTGCATCGCTTCACCTGTTTTATTTTTGGTAGTGAGTGCTGATGCTGCCGACTATAAACCCATCATTTGAAATATCTCAATATATAAATTTGCATCCCATATAGTGAAACAAAGCCAAAAAAAATGTGGAAACGGGCTTGCTCGCCAATACGGCGGGTCAGGCAATAAATCATTGGCTGAACCACCGCTATCGCGGGCAAGCCAGCGCCCACATTTGATCTTCGGTGTGCGTGGAAGGGTGAATTCAGCCCTGGGCGAAATCGCGCAGTGCATCCCCTTCCATGCGGTAACGCACCCACTCTTCCTGCGGCTGCGCGCCGATGGATTTGTAGAACGCAATCGCCGGTTCGTTCCAGTCCAGCACGCTCCACTCAAAACGCCCGCAACCGTTGTCGCAGGCGATCTTCGCCAGGTGGCGCAGCAACTTTTTGCCCGCCCCGCCGCCGCGTTGCTCGGGGTTGATGTACAGGTCTTCGAGGTATAGGGAGTTGCTGCCCAGCCACGTGGAGTAACTGAAAAAGAACACCGCAAAACCAATCGGCAAACCGTCTCGCGAGCAGATCAGGCCATGGGCAGTGGCGCCCTCGCTGAACAGGCTGCGCTCGATGTCCACGACACTGGCGATCACTTCATGCCGGGCTTTTTCGTATTCGGCAAGCTCGGTGATGAACGTCAGGATCTGCGCAGCATCGCTGGGCACGGCAGGGCGAATCTCGATGGTCATGGGCGGGCCTTGGGCAATTTCAAAGGCCACATACTAAGGCGCTTTGATGACTGATTGCAGTGCATTTTCGCGGGGCCCGCGCGCTTTACTCCGTCGAACAGTAATCCGAGCACCACCAACCACAGAACAATCCGCTTGGCCACGCGTGGTAAACAGAGGGCATAAATCCAACAATTCGAGACTCGCTCATGCACACCCCGTCTACGGTGGGCGCGAAGACCTTCGCCCTGTTCTGCCTCGCCAGCTTCCTGCTGTCACTGTCCTACGGCTCGACGTTTCTGCTGTCGCTGCTGATTCATTCGCGCGGCGGTAATGAGCACGACGCCGGCAGTGTGATTTCCATGGCGATGCTCAGCACCTTCGTGGCGGTGGTGTTCTCCGGGCATTTGGCCGATGCATTGGGCGCGGCGCGAGCCATTGCGGGGATGGGTGTATTGCTGGTGGTGGCCTGCCTGGGTTTTGCCCTGATGCCGGGGTTTGGCCAAGGCTTAATGGTGTTCGGGCTGGCCCTGGGGTTGGGCTGGGGCGTGTTCTACACCTTGGGCCCGATCATCGTGAGCCTGTTGGTGGAGCCCCAGCAGCGAGCCAAGTACTTTGCCCTGCTGTCGGGCAGCATGTTGAGCGGGATCGGCTCCGGCCCGCTGCTCGGGCGCGCTGCCAGTGCGCTGGACCTGCCCCTGACCACGGCGTTCTACATCGCCGGGGTGGCCAGCCTTGCCGGGGTGGTGATGTTCTGGCGCATGGGCGCTCAACTCAAGCAGCACGCGAATGTGCCGGCGTCGAGGATTTCCTGGGCCGCCAGCCGTCGCGTGCTGTCCTCCAAGGCGGGGTTCGCGATCTTGATGGTCGGCCTGGGAGGTTGCGTGTTTGGTGGGCTTTCGTCGTTCCAGACCAGTTACGCGGCCGCGCACGGGTTGGACTATTCGCTGTTCTTCGCGGGGTTCCTGAGTGCTGCGATCACCAGCCGCCTGTTGATCGCGGGGTTCGTGGTCAAGCGTGATGCCTACCGGGCCGCCTGTGTGTTGTCCGGGATCATGCTCGGGGCCATCGCACTGTTTGCGTTTGGCGTGAGCGGTAATCTCAGCTACTTGCTGGCCGCTGCCACGCTGGGGATTGGATACGGCCTGACGTATTCGGTGATCAATGGGTTGGTAGCCAACGAAGCGCCAGCCGGAACCACGTCACAAGCGCTGCTGCTGTTCAGCCTGGCGTACTTTGTCGGCGTGTTCGGGTTTCCCTGGCTGGCGGGCAAGATCATCGTCGACTACGGCATGCCCGTGCTGATGCTCAGCCTATTGGTCATCGCCGCGTTGAACTGGCTAATCACCGCGGCCCGCCTGATCAGGCGCCATCTTTCAGCACATAAAATCTTACAGGTGAGCTAATACCGTTCGTCGCCATCAAGGCACGAACGCGAAGGCCGGGCGGACCAATAAAGGGTAAGGACATTAATCATATGGAGACACCCTCATGAAGAATTCCAAGTTTGCCGCCCTCGCCCTCACGGGCCTGTTGTCTGCCGCCTCGCTGAACGCGTTTGCGGCCACTTCCTCGACCGGCAAGACTGACCCGGTCGGCAGCCCACCGAATCCTGCCACCCAGGAATCTCAGGATTCGATGGGCACCGGCATGGATACCAATGGTGGCGCGATCATCCAACCCGGCGCTGACCCTCGCACCCAGGGCAATGACACCCAACGCCAGGCGCCCGCTGCGGTCGGCAACGGCAAAATGGGGCCGAGTGTTAACCAGCCAAAAATCAACACCGGTGACGACTCCAATGTTCCTGGCTCGCCAAAACAACCTGCGCCTTGATACATCGAACGCAAGACGAACACCCGATCATTTCCCAGTGAAGAGGTACGCATGAACGTCGATAGAAACCTTGAGAAAGAAGTCCTCACCCGCCTGCTGCACGCCCACCCTAACGGCCTGGGCAAGGAGGTGCTGGATAACTACCGCGGCGAGAAGGAGGTGGCCAGTGTCTTGGCGTTCCTGCAGGACCGTGGGTTTATCAAGGATGGGCATGTGACCACCGACGACGCCGGTGAATATTCGTTAAACCTGCCGATCAAGCTGACCGCCTCGGGCGTTGACGAGGCACGCAAGCTGGACGGTGAAGGCTCTCAGTGATCCATTTTGTCTGGTCTGGCCCGTTGATTGAAGCGCTGCGCAAAGCTGGCTAACAACGACGAAGCAAGGTGGGATCCATTTGGAATTGAGCGGCTATGCGGCGAAAGCCTCGGCCCTGCTCAAGGAAAGTGGTAATGGCGGAAAGCTTGAACTGCGTCGTGTATTTGCTCATGAAAAGCCTCAGGAGTTGGACGAGTGTCCAACTTCTGGGGCGCACTTCAVCCTCGCGCAAGCCCGCTCCCACATTGAGGCCCAAATCAGCGTTGAGCCGACACCAGCAGCATCATTGGGCGCTCTTGCTCTTCCGCCAGTTCGGGCCGAGCAATCAGGTCCGCTTCGCTTGGCCCCCACTCCTGCACATGACTCAGCGTAAACCCCGCCTGAATCAACAAATTCAGCAACGTGCCCAAGGTACGATGCTGCTTGATCACGCCATCGGCCAGCCAGTTGGTCACCCGCGGCCCTTCCAACTGGTAACCATCCACCGGCCAACTCTTACGGCCCTGATCATCCACCAGCCACCCAGGATTGCGCGGCGCCATGAAGATCGGGTGTTCGATGGAAAACACCAGCCGCCCACCGGGCACCAGCGCCTGGTGTATGCGCGCAAACAGCCCTTTGAGGTCGACGATGTAATGGAAGGCCAGGGCGCTGTAGGCCAGATCGAATGCGCCGGCAGGTAGGTCGAGCTGTTCCAGGTCGGCGATTGCATAAGTGATGGTCGGCGCAGAGGTCATCTCTTTGGCCCGCGCCAGCATCTTGTGCGACACGTCCAACCCGAGCACCTGCGCGGCGCCCTGCTCCTCGGCCCAGCGGCTGAACCAGCCGTAGCCACAGCCAAGGTCCACCACTTTCAAGCCACGCATCGGCGGCAGCAGTGCCTGCAAGGCAGGCCACTCCGGCGCACCGGCCAGGCCTTCGACCGAGCGGCCCATCTTGCTGTAGCCCTCGAAGAAGGCCGGGGTGTCGTAGATATTCTGGGTCATGGGCTCATTCCCTGCTAAGAAGGCCCTATTCTGCCAACAACGCATCCACTTCGTCAGTACCCGGTGATGTCGCCGGCCCCCAGCGTGTCACCGCCAACGCCGCGGCAGCATTCGCGCGACGCGCTGCTTGTGAAGGTTGCAACCCCTTGGCCAACCCCGCAAGAAACACACCGGCATGGGCATCCCCCGCGCCGTTGCTGTCCACCGCTGTCACCTTGAAACCCGGCACATGCTCGGCCTGGCCTTGGTGGCTCACCCAGCACCCATTCGGCCCATCGCGCACCACCAGCAGTGCCTCAGCCGGCAGGTGGCGATTAAGTTCAAGCAGCGCCTCGGCCAACGTCCTCGCACCAGTAAACGCCAGGGCTTCGGGGCCATTGCTGGTCCAGATGTCGATACGCGGCAGCAAGGCAACCATCAACGCCGAATCCGGCGCTTTGACCAGCGGCCCCGGGTCGAACACCACCGTGATTTCACGCGGCAGCGCCAGCAGCCAATCGAGCAACGCCTGCGCCTTGCCTTCAAGCAACAGGCTGTAGCCGCTGACGTACACATAGTCGTCCGCGCGCGGCACCACGCGGGCCAAATCCTCGGCGCTCAACTCCCCTTCAGCGCCGATATGCGAAATGAACGTGCGTTCGGTGGTGGCCTCGGTCAGCGACACACACAAACCGGTGTCCTTGCCGTCGCTGGCCGCCTGCGCGATTTCCACGCCTTCAGCCTGCATCGCTGCGCGCGCCAGGTCGCCGAAACGGCCGTTGCCATGCCGGCCGAGGTAAATCACCGGCAAACCATTGCGCCGGGCAGCAGCCATTACGTTGAAGCCGCCGCCGGCTTCGAAGCTGGCGGATTGCGCCAGCACGTCGCCGCCGGTCGCAGGCAGTGTGTCGAGGGCCATCACCAGGTCGACGATGACCTGGCCGGTGTGCAGCAATCTAGACATTAGGGCTCTCGACTAAAGCCGGACGACGGTCAGCCGCGCCGCCCAGTAGCGCATAAATCCCGCCGGCCACCAGGAAGGTGACGATCCAGCCCAGGCCGTTATGGCCCAGCCACGAGTAGGACAACGGCCCGGCGAACCAGATATTTTCGGCGGTGGTGCCGATGGTGGTGAAACAAAAACCCAGCACAATCGCTATCGCCCAGGCGCCGAATGCACGCCATTCCACACCGCCGCGATACCAGTAGGCGCTGCTGGGGCTCACGTCCAGCAGGTCTTGGGGGCTGTAGTAGTGACGGTGGATGAGGTCGACCACGAAGATGCCGACCCACGCGGTGATCGGCACGGCCAGCAGCGAGATGAAGGTGATGAAGGGGCCGTAGAAACTGTCGGCGATCAGCATGAAGTAAATCGAGCCGGCGAAGATCGCCACGATGTCGACGATCACCGCGTGCACGCGCTTGACCTTCAAGCCGAGGGTCAAGGTGGTAAGGCCCGCCGAGTACACCGAGAGGTTATTCGACAGCAACAGCCCGCCAAACGCGGTGATCAGGTACGGCACGGCCATCCAGGTGGGCAGCATGTCGCGGATCGCGATGATCGGGTCAGTGGCCGAGGCCAGGTCGTTGTTGCCCACCGACAGCAGGCCGCCGAGGGTGATCAGCAGCACCAGCGGAATGCCCGCGCCAAACGCGGCAGATGCCACCAGGCGTGCGGCTTTGACGCTGCGGTGCTGGTAGCGCGACATGTCGGCACCGGCGTTGGCCCAGCCGATGCCGGTGCCGGCAGCCATGGTGCCGACGCCGATGATCATTGCGCTCAACGGCGCCGGGGTGGCATTGAACACCGCGCTCCAGTCGATGGTGGCGCAGAGGAAGCCGCCCTCCAGAATGTTCAGCGCGCCGAACACGTAGGTGGCCCACTTCTGGATGACCAACAAGGTGGCGTGGCCGAGGCCGGAGACGGACAGGGTCAGCAGCACGAAAATGGCAATGAAGATCAGCGTCAGCACCGGTGCGCTTTTTGCCTCGACCGGCGAACCGAACAGGATCGAGCACAACGACAGCAAAACAAACGCGGCGGTGGTGGTGTTGACGGTTTCCCAGCCCAGGCGCGACATCAGCGAGACCAAGGTGGGGCCGATATTGCCGCGCACGCCGAAGATGGCGCGCGACAGCGTCAGGCTTGGTGCACGCCCGCGACGACCGGCAATCGAGATGATACCCACCACGGCGAAAGAGCCGGCGGCGCCGAGGATCGCGACGATGATCGCCTGCCAGATCGCCAGGCCACGAAAGGCCACGAGGGTCGCGCCGAGCGGCAAGCCGAGGATGCTGATGTTGGCCGCGAACCACACCCAGAACAGCTGCAGCGGATGGCCGTTACACTCGCCTTCAGGGACCGGTTCGATACCGCGTGTTTCCAATTGCCCGGCGCTTTGGCCGCTAGACGGGGTGCTCATGAGGGAGATGCTCCTGGTGCCTGTATTGTTGTGGTTGTGGCAGATAGTCAAAGCTTCAATCGGTCGTCCTGACTCAAACTGGGCTCAATGTGGGCGCTGGCTTGCCTGCGATAGCGGTGGTTCAGCCAACTGATAGGCCACCTGATACACCGATTTCGCGAGCAAGCCCGCTCCCACCTGTTTGCCTGCGGCGCTTATCGAATTTCGAGCAGCCCTTGCACCAGCGCCTGCAAATCCAGGCCATTGACCTGCTTGACCTGTTCAATCATCGCCTCAGGCCAGCACTGCATGCCCAAACACGCGCCCAACATCGCGCCGAGGATCGCGGCGATGGTGTCGGTGTCGCCGCCAAGGCTGGCGGCCAGGCACACGGCCTCAAAGGCATTCATCGCACCCACCGCCACTTGTTGCGCGAGGGCAAACGAGACCACTACCGATTCCTGGGACGCGACGGAGGTGCCGATCAATTCGTAGAGCAGGTCGGCAAACAAGGCCTTGTCGCCGCTGCCGACGCTCAAGGTCCGTGCCCAACTGATTCGCGTGGAAATGCGTCCACCGGCAATCCAGTGGCCGTGGCGTTCGGCCTGCTGGGCAACCTGGGTGCCAATGTTGAGTGCTTCGCCCAGGTCCACGCCGTTGATGCCGGCCGAGACCACCGCGGCCACCGCCGCCGCACTGGAGATACCCAGCGTGGTGTTATGGGTGACCTGGCAGGCCTGAATCACGGCCTGGATAAACTGCGCCGGGTCGCTGACATCGGCGGCGATCCCCACCGGCGTGATACGCATCGCGGCGCCATTGGTGGTGCCGTAGCGCCCGGATTCTTCCGGGGTGTGGCCGGCGAGGATCATGTCGATGGCGCGCTTGGTCGATGGCCCGAGCAAATCCTGGGAGCCCTTGGCGCGCATCACCGCTTCCCAGTCGATCAGGCGTTGGGCGAGCACGGTCGGTTCGATCTTGCCCTTGCCTTCGACCAGCAACTCGCCGACCAGGATCGCCTGTTCAGTGTCATCGGTGATCGAACCGGCCGGCATATTCGGCGCAATCGGTTGGTCGCCATCGGCGTCCTCCAGGCCGGTGATGGCCCCGAAGCGCTGCTGCACCTGCTCGCGGCTCAAGGACTGGGTGGGCATGCCCAGAGCGTCGCCCAAGGCCAAGCCGTAGAAGGCGCCAAGCGCGCGATTTTCCGCGGTCATTTTGAAGCTCCAAACTGCAGATGCAGACGAAAGTGCAGAGGGTCGAGCAGGCTTTCGACGTACTCCATGAAGCGCTCGCGACGGTCGTAGGTGGTGCGCGAGGCCTTGAGAAATACCGTGCCGGCCGGACGGCCTAGCAACTCGGCGTCTTCGTCGCTCAGCGGCTCGGCGCCGATCCATTGGTCACCTTCGGCACCGATGTAGCCGTAGGCCGCCAGGGTGATGGTCAGGGAGTTGTCGATCAGGCCGACGCGGGGCAGGCTTTCCAGGCCACCGGTGGCGGGCATCAGCGAGCGCTCCAGCGACACGGCCGTGCCGTCAGTGGTGCGCCGACGGCGGTCGAGGGCGATGAACTGGTCGCTGCCGAAACGGCTGAACAGGTCCGGACGGGTCACGGCGTCCAGGCGCAGGATGTCGGTGGTCACCTGCGCGCCGGTGTCAGCCAAAGCCTGGGCCCAGCCGCTGCGTTGGTCGAGGACCATGCCGTCAAAGGTGACGATGGAACCTACGCCGCTCTGGGTGGCGATGTAGTTGCGGCGTTTGAGCTCAGCCAAGGCTTCGCGCAGGGTGCCACGGCTGACCGCGAATTCCTCGGCCAACTGATGCTCGCCCGGCAGCAGGAACCCGTCGGCCATCACTCCACCCTCGATACGGCGGATGAGCTCGTCGACGACGCGTTTTTTCTTATCAAATCGGACATGTCTAATCATGTACAAACTGATAACCGAAAGCGCCTAATGACAGCAAGCACATTATTTCAGGAGGATGAAAAAGCCGGCCTCAGGGTTCCAGGCCGATGCGGAAAAACTCACCGCCGCTCCAGACGCCCAGCCAGTTCTGACCGTTGATCGGACGGCTGACCGCAAGCTCCACCAGTTGGTAGAACACGTTGCGGTGCACGAGGGCTTCAAGGTTGGTGCGCACCCGCAGGTACGGCGCCGGTTCCTGGGTGACTGGGTCGATGACGACACGCAGCGGGTGTTCGAGGCCGGCTTCGATTTGATCGTCAACGTTGGTGCTGAAGCGCAGTACTTGGCTCTCGCCCTGCCCTTCGACCTCCAGGGTCACCGCGACAAACGGCGCATCATCGACGCTGATGCCGACCTTTTCCACGGGCGTGACCAGGAAGTAATCATCGCCATCGCGGCGGATGATGTTGGAGAACAGCTTGACCATCGACTTACGCCCGATCGGCGTGCCTTGGTAGAACCACGTGCCGTCGCGGGCGATGCGCATGTCGATGTTGCCGCAAAAATCCGGGTTCCACAGGTGTACCGGTGCCGGCCCCTTGCCCTTGGGCAGTTGGGCCAATAGGTCATTGGCCTTGGCGGAATCGGTCATCGGGCGCTCCTCTGGCTTACTGATTACTCATACCCAGCAGGCTCCGGGCGTACTGCGCCAGTGGGCGGGCAATCAGATCTTCTGGCTTGTTGTCGTGGAACGTCAGTAAACCGCCACGACTGCGAATACGTGCAGTATCAATCAAATACTGGGTGCTGGTCTCGATCAACATGATCTGAATGACGCCAGTGTCGATCCCGACGCGGTCCAGGGCCTGTTGATCGGTCCACTCGTCGGTATTGCCGATACGGTCATCGGCTGCCGCGAAGCGGCAATACAGCAGGTAATGCGCACCCGCCGCGCGGGCTTCGGACATGGCCTGTTCCAGGCCTTCAGGCTTGTGGGCGCGACGCACCATCGGGAAATATTCGACGAAACCGTTGAAGGCTTCCTCAGCCACCACGTTAGGGCGCGGATAGGCGCTGCCCGGCGGCACAAACACACCCTGGGCGATAAACACAAAAGAGTCCGGCTGTATGCGAATCGACGCGGTGCGGCGCGTATCACTGTGGTCCAGCAACCCGGCGTCGCTCATCTGATAGCGGGTGCCTTCGGCCATATCGCTGACGGTCATGCAACCACTCAGCGTCAATGACGCCAGCAACAAAACCAGACTTCGCATCCTAATCCTCCAGAAGCCGGTGACGGAAAACCGGCGAATGGGCGTGAGATGCAGAATCCGCGCCAGCGGAGCAGATATTAGCTTCAAGCTTGAGACTCGGCGTCACATTAGACTCGGCGTCAGCCGCCAATGATTTTCATGATGGTCGCACCGCCGGAGAAGGCCACTTCCTGTTTGTCACCCAGCGCCTTCATCAACAAACCCTGCAAGGCCGGCAGCGCCTGGTGGCGCGGCTGGTCGAGCAGGTCGCCGACGTAGTGACGGTTGCTCGACGACAGGCAACCATGCAACCAACCCGTGGACGACAGCCGCAGCCGCGAACAGGTACGACAGAACGGCACGCTTTCGTTGGCTATCACACCAAAGAAGCCCTTGCCCGGCACTTCGTAGCGCACTGCCGTGGCGTCGACCGGCGCATTGGCTTGCAGGTATTCGTGGTGTTCGCCGATCAGGCTGAGCAGTTGCTGCAAGCTGACGAATTGCTGCAGGAACGCGTTGGAGTCCTTGGCCAGATGGCCCATGCGCATCAGCTCGATAAAGCGCAGCTCGTAGCCACGCTCCAGGCAGTAGTCGAGCAGCGGCATGACCTGGTCGAGGTTCTGCCCGCGCAACGGCACCATGTTCACTTTGATCTTGATCCCGGCAGCGCGGGCCTGGTCCATGCCATCGAGCACGGTGGCCAGGTCGCCGCCACGGGCAATGGTGCGGAAGGCGTCGGCGTCCAGGGTGTCGAGGGAGACGTTGATGCGGCGGATGCCGGCCTCTACCAGCAATGGCAGCTTGCGTGCGAGCAATTGGCCGTTGGTGGTCAGGCTGATATCACTGAGGCCCATCCCACCCACCGCGCGCATGAAGGCTTCCAATTTAGGACTGACCAGCGGCTCGCCGCCAGTGATGCGCAGGCGCTCGATGCCCGCCGCTTCGATCAGATACGCCACGCCACGGGCCATGGCTTCGGCCGAGAGCTCGTCCTGGGCAGCCACCAGCCGCTTGCCGTTAGGCACGCAGTAGGTACACGCGTAATTGCAGGCTGAGGTCAGGCTGATCCGCAAATTGCGAAACCGCCTGCCTTGACGATCAACGATCATGGATCACTCCGGCAGAGGATTGTTCGGGCGCGCTAAAAGCTGACTTATAAATCAACTTTTAGCAAGGTCCTTGCCTGAGTATATTCCTGGGGTACTGCAACTGGCAGTAAATCATTGCGCCAGTAGTGTCGGGAACGGCTTAAGTCGCGGGGGTTTCGCCACTCTTGGGCTCAGCACTTGGCAGCTCGGCGCTGTGCTTACGCTTGTTGCCCATGCGCACGCCGATGTCCATCAGGAACTGGAAGAAGCCTTCCTGATCTTCCAGCACATTGCTCCAAAACGGCGAGTGGTACAGCGCCACGGCGCCATGCACCAAGGCCCAGGCAGCGCAGTAGTGGAAATACGGTGGCACGTCTTCAAGCTTGCCTTCGCTGATGCGGCCTTTGATCAACAGAGTCAGGCGCTCGAAGTTCGAGGCGCGGATCTTGTGCAGCTCCTCGACCATTTCCGGCACCTGATGGCCCTTGACCACCTTCTCTTCCAGGCGATCGAACAGGCGGTAACGCTGCGGGTCACGCATGCGGAACTCGAAGTAGGCCCGGGACAGGGCTTCCTTGTCCTTGTCGACATCGGCCGAATGCAGCAGCTCGTTCAAGTCGCGCTCGTAGTCGAGCATCAGGCGCAGGTAGATCTCGGCCTTAGATTTGAAATGCTTGTAGATCGTGCCTTTGCCGATACCCACGGCATCCGCAATCATCTCGACGGTGACGCTGTCTTCACCTTGTTCGAGGAACAACTTGAGTGCGGTGTCGAGAATTTCCTGCTCACGGCGGCGAAACTCACGGACCTTACGGGGTTCTTTTTGCATGAGGGAGAGGTCTGCAGAGGTGAATATTAGGAGGGTTGTGCATGGCCACGGCTACATGACGATACGATTTACCCAGTACGAGGGATTATCCCGACTGAACAGTCGTTGGGCAACGTCTATGTGAACCCGTCACGCACTTTAGCTTCAGCACGCCAACGATTTCATTGATATCAGTCAGAAACGAGACGTGCCCAAGGGCGCCGTGCACCTGCTCAATGAGAACTCAAGCGAAGCGCGCGTATTCCAAATCTGTTTAAAAAACGATCAGATGCGACTGGACTGAACGGGATACTGATCAATACTTGAACTGTCGACGTGACATCTCCCCCAAGTGACGCGTCGACCTGGGTACCGACGGACTGCGTACTCTTGTTTTACTCCTAATGGTCTTAGCCCGGATTCCCCCCCCAGAACCCGGGTTTTTTTTGCCTGCGATTAGGCCTTATCAGCCGGCAACGTGGGCGAGCGGGAACAGGCGCTTGAAGTTCTCGGTGGTCTGCTCGGCAAAGCGCTCGTAGGATTCGCCGCGCAGCATCGCCAGGTAATCCGCCACGTCCCGCACGTATTCCGGCAGGTTCGGCTTGCCACGATGGGGGATGGGCGCCAGGTACGGCGAATCGGTTTCCACCAGCAGGCGGTCGGCCGGCACCTGGCGCGCCACGTCACGCAGGGCGTCGGCGTTGCGGAAGGTGACGATACCCGACAGGGAAATGTAGAAGCCCAGGTCCAGCGCGGCCTTGGCCATGTCCCAGTCTTCGGTGAAGCAGTGCAGCACGCCAGCCTGTGGCAATGCGGCTTCGCGCAGCAGCGTGAGCGTGTCGGCGCGGGCGCCCCGGGTGTGGACAATCACCGGCTTGCCGGTTTGCTGGGCGGCTTGCAGGTGCAGGCGGAAGGATGCCTGCTGCAATTGGGCGGCTTCGGGCTCGTAGTGGTAATCCAGGCCGGTTTCGCCAATCGCCACCACGCGTGGGTGGTTGAGTTCACCCAGTAGCCAATCCAGGGCCGGCGCTTCACCGGGTTTGAGATCCAGCGGGTGGATGCCCACCGAACAATCGACATCGGCATAACGATCAGCCAGCGCTTTGACGTCGGCGGCGTTCTCGGCGCTCACGCCGATGCACAGGAAGTGCCCTACTCCACGCTGGCGCGCCGCTTCAAGGGCAGCGTCAAGGGAGCCACCGTGCTGGGCAAGGTCGAGGCGATCAAGGTGGCAATGGGAATCTACGAGCATAGGAAGTTACAACTTAGTCCGGTAAAGGTGAGCCACGGAACGTGTCTGGCCAACGATACAACCGTCGGCCACGGAAATTAACGCCGGCCGAGCAAGCCGACCCACTGCACCAGCAATGCTTCGAGCAACAGCACGCGGTTGAGGTTGGCTTTGCCCAGGACCTTCTGGCGCTGGGCCAGAATCCAGTCCTGGATGTTCAGCACTTTGTCTTGCGCGCTTTTCTGCGCGAGGTACTGCACCACCTTACGCATGTCCGGCAGGCCCAGGCCGCTTTCATCCTGGGTCAACTGGTAGCGCAGGATCAGGCTCGACCAGTCACAGAACCAGTCAAACAGCAGCAGCAACGGAATATCCTTCCAGGCGCTTTCGGCCAGTTGTGTCGCGGACAACTCCTGCTTGAGCAGCTTTTTCACGCCATCCACGACCAAAGCCCGTTGCTCGCGCACGCCTTGGGCTTGCAGCTTCACGGCCGCGAGCGGTGAACCTGCGGCCAGGATCAGCAGTTCAACCCGTTCGTCTTCGGAGCACTCCGGCAGCGCCTGCGCCAGCCACTGCAAGCTCATGGCTTCGCTAGGCAACGGGCAAGCCTGCTGCACGCAGCGGCTGCGAATGGTCGGTAACAAGCGGCTGGACTGGTGGCTGACCAGCAACAGCACGGTATCGCCCGACGGTTCTTCGAGGCTTTTGAGCAAGGCGTTGGCGGCATTGATGTTCATCGCCTCCACCGGCTCGATCAGCACCACCTTGCGCCCGCCCATCTGCGCGGTCTGCACCACAAAGCTGACGAGGTCACGCACCTGGTCGACCTTGATCGCCTTGTCGGCTTCCTCGGGTTCCAGCAGGTAGTTATCAGGGTGGCTGCCGGCCTTGAGCAGCAGGCAGGATTTGCAAGCACCGCAGGCTTCCAGACTGACCGGGCGCTGGCACAGCAGGCTGGCCATCAAGCGCTCGGCCAAGGCACGCTTGCCGATACCCGCCGGCCCATGCAGCAGATAGGCGTGGGCGTGCTGAGCACGGCCGGCCAGTTGCTGCCAGAGGCTGTCCTGCCACGGATAGGCTTCAGCCACGGGCACGCTCCAGCAGAGTCGGCAATAGGGCGTCGATGGCCTGCTGTACCTGCGTCAGGGGCTGGGACGCGTCCAACCGGTGATAACGCGCAGGCTCAGCCTCGGCACGCTGGAGGAACGCAGTGCGCACGGCGTCGAAGAAGACTTGGCCTTCCAGTTCGAAACGGTCCAGGCGCCCCCGGGCACTGGCGCGAGCCATGCCCACTTCCACCGGCAGATCGAACAACAGCGTCAGGTCAGGGCGCAATTCGCCCTGGACGAACGTTTCCAAGGTGGCGATGCGCGCCAGGGACAAGCCGCGGCCACCGCCTTGGTAGGCGTAGGTCGAATCGGTAAAACGGTCACAGATCACCACGGCGCCACGTGCCAGGGCTGGGCGGATCACTTCGGCCAGGTGCTGGGCGCGGGCGGCAAACACCAGCAGCAGCTCGGTGTCCGGGTTCATCTGTTCTTCACCTGGGGCCAGCAGCACTTCACGGATGCGCTCGGCCAGCGGCGTGCCGCCGGGCTCACGGGTCAACACCACCTCGACGCCCTGCGAACGCAAGCGCTCGGCCAGGTAATCGCGGTTGGTGCTTTTGCCGGCGCCTTCCGGGCCTTCCAGGGTAATAAACAAGCCAGTCACAGGCGGTCCTTAGTCAGAGTCATTGCGGGCTTTGCGGCGCGGCGGTGTCCCGCGCAGGCTCGGCGGGCGTTTCACCCGGTGCTTGCGCCGGTGCATCAGCAGGGGGCGACGCGTCCCGGGGTTTCACCGGTGCTTGCGCCGGTGCATCAGCAGGGGGCGACGCGTCTTCCGGTGGTTTCACCACTGGCGCCGGGCTGGAACGGTAATCGGCGCGGCGCTTGAGCTGAAACTCACGCACGGCGGCATTATGCGCATCCAGGTCATCGGAGAAAATATGGCTGCCATCGCCACGGGCGACGAAATACAGGCTGCTGCCCGGCACCGGGTTCAACGCGGCATGGATCGCCTCGCGGCCGACCATCGCGATCGGCGTCGGCGGCAAGCCGGCAACCATGTAGGTGTTGTAGGGGTTGGCTTCCTTGAGGTGCGCACGGGTCAGCTTGCCGTTGTAGCGTTCACCCAAGCCGTAGATCACCGTTGGGTCGGTTTGCAGCAGCATGCCGATCTTCATCCGCCGCACAAAGACGCCCGCGATCTGCCCGCGCTCTTGCGGCACGCCGGTCTCTTTCTCGACCAGGGAAGCCATGATCAGCGCTTGGTAAGGGTCGGTGTAGGGCGCATCAGCGGCGCGCTTGCTCCACTCTTGAGCGAGCACATCGTCCAGGCGGTTGTAGGCTTTTTTCAGGAATTCGACGTCGGTCATGCCGCGCACGAAGCGGTAGGTATCAGGAAAGAACCGCCCTTCGGGGAACACGCCAGGGTGGCCGAGCTTATCCATCACTTCGCTGTCGCTCAGGCCAGACAGGGTCTGCACGATCTTTTCATGCTTGGCCAGGGCCGATCGCACTTGGCGGAAGTTCCAGCCCTCCACCAACGTCAGGCTGTATTGCACCACTTCGCCGCGCTGCCACAGGCCGATCAGGCCTTCGGCGGTGAGGCCGGGGGTCATGCGGTATTCGCCGCTGTGCAGCGGCTGGCCGTCGAGGTTGAAACGCCAGTACAGGCGCAACCAGAAGGCATCATCAAGCACGCCTTCGGCTTCGAGGCGATTGAAAGTCCCCGTCGGGGTCGACCCCGCCGGTACATCGAGCAATTGTTCCTGGGTCAGATTCAGGGGCTGCTTCAAGGCAGAGTCAAGCTTCCAGGCCGAGAAGCCCAGCAGCAAGCCTGCCGAGACCAGGCCGATCTGCAGCAGTAAAACCAGTTTTCGTATCAACTCAAATATCCAATAGCGCGCGAACAATGGCCTGCAGTTTACGGGTGAGCGGCCCAACCGGCCAGCTCATCGCAGCACAGCCACGCACCGGCCAAATGCCATAGACGCTGTTGCAAACAAAAACCTCGTCGGCCTGCTGCAACTGCTCAAGGCTAATGTCGGCCACGTCCAGCGGCATGCCAAGTGCTTGAGCCTGGGCCAGAATCTCGGCGCGCATGACTCCGGCGACCCCGCAACGATTCAGATCGGCGGTCGTTAACACGCCGTTGCGCACCAGGAACAGGTTGCTGAACACGCCCTCGATGACGCGCCCGGACATATCCAGCATCAATCCTTCGGCGTGCTCAACGTCCTGCCACTCGGCGCGGGCGATCACTTGTTCCAGGCGATTAAGGTGCTTGAGACCGGCGAGCAACGGCTGCTCGGCCAAGCGGGTGGCGCACGGAAACAGGCGGATGCCGTCGGTTCCATACGCGGGGGGATAAGTAGCGGGCGGATTGCCCTGCAAGAGACGGCGCACCGGGGCGCCTGGGTTGATGCCATAACCGCGCAAGCTGTCGCCGCGGGTGAGGATCAATTTGAGAACACCGTCGCCAAGGGCGGCGGCATACGCCAGCACTTCGTTACGGACAAGCTTTGGGTCCGTAACCAAGGCTAGGCGCCTGCAACCCTCGTCAAGGCGTTGCAGGTGACGGTCGAGCAGCACAGGCTGCCCGGCCTTGACGGCGATGGTTTCAAACACCCCATCACCGTACGCCAGGCCGCGATCTTTCAGGGGCACGTTGTCCGCTGGCTGACCGTCGACCCAGCTGTGCATCACTGCGTGAACCGGCGGAACACCAGGGAACCGTTGGTGCCACCAAAACCGAACGAGTTGGAGATCACCACGTCGATCGGCATCGGCTGCGCTTCGTGAGGCACGAAGTTCAGGTCGCAGCCTTCGTCCGGCTCATCAAGGTTGATGGTCGGCGGAGCGACCTGATCCTTGATGGCCATCACACTGAAGATTGCCTCGACCGCGCCCGCCGCACCCAACAGGTGGCCGGTCATGGACTTGGTGGAGCTGACCGCCAGCTTATAGGCGTGCTCACCGAACACCGACTTGATGGCTTCGGCTTCCGCCAGGTCGCCGGTCATGGTCGAGGTGCCGTGGGCGTTGATGTACTGCACCTGGTCGGCGTTGACCTTCGCATCGCGCAAGGCGTTGGTGATGCAACGCGCAGCACCGGCACCGTCGGACGGTGGCGAGGTCATGTGGTAGGCATCACCGCTCATGCCAAAGCCGATCAGCTCCGCGTAGATCGTGGCACCACGCGCCTTGGCGTGCTCCAACTCTTCCAGTACCAGCGCACCGGCGCCGTCGGACAGTACAAAGCCGTCACGGCCCTTGTCCCACGGACGACTGGCACGGGTCGGCTCGTCGTTGCGCGTCGACAGCGCACGGGACGCGCCGAAGCCGCCCATGCCCAGGCCGCAGGCGGCCATCTCGGCACCACCGGCGATCATCACGTCAGCTTCGTCATAGGCGATGTTGCGTGCTGCCATGCCGATGCAGTGCGTACCCGTGGTGCACGCCGTCGCAATGGCGTAGTTAGGCCCCTGTGCACCGAGGTGGATGGACAGGAAACCGGAAATCATATTGATGATCGAGCCCGGGACGAAGAACGGTGAAATTCGACGGGGGCCGGAATCGTGCAGCGTGCGGCTGGTTTCTTCGATATTGGTCAAACCGCCAATACCCGAACCCATGGCCACGCCGATGCGCTCACGGTTGGCGTCGGTGACTTCCAGGCCGGCATTACGCACCGCCTGAAAACCGGCGGCCAGGCCGTATTGAATGAACAGGTCGAGTTTGCGGGACTCTTTGATCGAGAGATATTCCTCGACATTGAAGCCCTTTACCGAGCCGCCAAAACGGGTGGAATAGGCAGAAAGGTCCGTGTGTTCGATCAGACCGATACCACTGCGGCCAGCCAGAATGCCCTGCCAACTGCTTGGCACATCCGTACCCAGTGGCGACAACATACCCATACCGGTGACTACGACGCGTCTACGCGACACAGCACTCTCCTTTTTCTTGATGACGACACTTCGCTAGCGCTCACGCTTCATCAGAGCAAAAGTCTCATCAGAGCTAAAGAAAAAACCGCACGCCGTTACAGCAGTGCGGTTTTTCCCTAACAGCAAGCGACGACTACAAACTATTACGCCTGGTGGTTCGTAACGTAGTCGATAGCAGCTTGAACAGTAGTGATTTTTTCAGCTTCTTCGTCCGGGATTTCGGTCTCGAATTCCTCTTCCAGAGCCATCACCAGCTCAACGGTGTCAAGGGAATCGGCACCCAGGTCTTCTACGAAGGAAGCAGTGTTGGTCACTTCTTCTTCTTTGACGCCCAGTTGCTCGGCAACGATTTTCTTGACGCGCTCTTCGATGGTGCTCATACCTTGTTTAACTCCTAATGGACAAATTCAGGCAGCTGGCCAGTGGGTAAGTGTATAGAAAGCCATTTCAGCTTTTCAACTGAAAGCTTCACCCTGTACCCGGTCCGCCACCTGCCTATAAATTAAGTTGCAGCTTTATAACGGATTTTAGACAGCTCGTATGACATTTTTTTGAAGCGATCCGTCACAATTTAACTCATGTACATCCCGCCGTTCACCGGGATTGTAGCCCCAGTCACGTATGCCGCACCGTCGGATGCCAGGAAAGTGACCACATTTGCGATCTCTTGAGCCTGGCCCAGACGGCCCAGCGGAATCTGCGTCAGCAGCGCTTCACGCTGTGCTTCGGGCAGTTCGCGGGTCATATCAGTGTCGATGAACCCTGGGGCCACCGAGTTGACCGTAATCGACCGCGAGCCGACTTCACGGGCCAATGCACGGCTGAAACCTTCCAGACCGGCTTTAGCCGCCGCGTAGTTTACTTGGCCTGCGTTGCCCATGGCACCCACTACGGAGCCAATATTGATAATTCGACCCCAACGCGCCTTGGTCATGCCACGCAAAACACCCTTGGACAGGCGAAACAGACTGTTCAAGTTGGTATCGACCACGTCGTACCACTCGTCGTCTTTCATGCGCATCATCAGGTTGTCGCGGGTAATACCGGCGTTGTTCACCAGAATAGCCGGCGCGCCG
The DNA here is from genome assembly GCF_009707325.1 of Pseudomonas sp. IB20. Classification (NCBI taxonomy): domain Bacteria; kingdom Pseudomonadati; phylum Pseudomonadota; class Gammaproteobacteria; order Pseudomonadales; family Pseudomonadaceae; genus Pseudomonas; species Pseudomonas gelidaquae. Next base: position 3,880,383 of record NZ_CP046103.1, read on the forward strand.
AACTGTGCAGTGATTTCAGCCAGGACAGCGGCAACCGACTCATCGCTGGTCACGTTCAGCTCAAGGCCGGTGCCCTGAACGCCGTTTTCCTTCAAGGTGGCGGCGATACGCTCGGCACCCGAGGCGGACGTGGCAGTGCCGATAACAACGGCGCCCTGACGGCCCAGTTCCAGGGCGATCGCCTGGCCAATGCCACGGCTGGCGCCGGTAACCAGTGCAACTTTACCTTGCAGACTCATGCAGGCTTCTCCTAAGTTCGGGGATCAGGGATTCAGGCCAGTGCCGCGCGAGCGGCAGCAAAGGCATCCGGGGTATTGAGGTTGGCAGTCGACACGCCGTCGGCGCAGCGCTTGTTCAAGCCAGCCAGGACTTTGCCCGGGCCACACTCGACAAGCGTGGTAGCGCCATTGGCGGCCAGGGTCTGCACTGACTCAACCCAGCGCACAGGCTTGTAGAGTTGCTCGAGCAGGTCGCGCTTGAGGGTGTCGAGGTCGGCGGCAACGGCCGCGCTGACGTTCTGCACCAGCGGGATCTGCGGCACCTGCCAGTTGATGGCGGCGATGGACTCGGCAAAACGCTCAGCGGCCGGGCGCATCAGCTCGCAGTGGGACGGCACGCTGACCGGCAATGGCAGGGCGCGCTTGGCGCCACGGGCCTTGCAGCCTTCGATGGCACGTTCAACCGCCGCCTTGGCACCGGCGATCACCACCTGGCCAGGGGAGTTGAAATTCACCGCGCTGACCACTTCGCCTTGGGCCGCTTCGGCGCAAGCTTCGATCACCACAGCATCGTCCAGGCCCAAGATAGCGGCCATGCCGCCCTGCCCGGCCGGCACGGCTTCCTGCATCAGTTGGCCACGACGCTCGACCAGCTTGACCGCTTCACCCAAGGTCAGGCTGCCTGCGGCCACCAGGGCGCTGTATTCGCCCAAGCTGTGACCGGCCACGTAAGCCGGGCGCGCGCCGCCTTCGGCCAGCCACAAGCGCCACAGGGCGATCGAAGCGGTCAGGATGGCCGGCTGAGTTTTATCGGTTTGATTGAGTTGCTCTTCCGGCCCCTGCTGGGTCAGCGCCCATAGGTCGTAACCCAGGGCATCGGAAGCTTCCTTGAAAGTTTCCAGGATCAGCGGATGTTGCGCGCCCAGCTCGGCCAACATGCCGAGGGACTGCGAACCCTGCCCTGGAAAGACGAATGCGAGGGATGTAGACATGTAACAAGCCCCTAATGATCTGGTCGTCAAAAATGCGCACTCCCGATTTTGAGAGAAAACAGATTGGATGGTCAATTGAACTGGCCGGTCACATTTAAGCACTCCCGGGCCGATTCGCCTAAGGCAACAAGTCCTCAAGACGGCCGTGCAAGCGTTGCGGCAGGTTTTCCTGGATCTCGATCAACGCCCGCGCAATCGCACTTTGAAAGCCTTGCACGCCCGCCGAACCGTGGCTTTTAACGACAATGCCCTGCAACCCCAGAAAGCTCGCACCGTTGTGCCGCGCCGGCGCCAGGTCAGCCTGCAAGCGACGCATCAACGGCAGCGCCAGGGCGCCGACCAGGCGTGAGGCCAGGTTCTGCTTGAACAAGGCCTCGATACGCGTGGCAATCATGGTCGCCAGGCCTTCGCTGGACTTGAGCAGGATATTGCCGACAAACCCGTCGCACACCACCACATCGGCTTCGCCCCGGTACAAGCCGTCACCTTCGACAAAGCCGATGTAGTTCAAGCCCCGCGCACCTTGCAACAAGGTGGCGGCGAGCTTGACCTGCTGGTTGCCCTTAATGTCCTCAGTGCCGATATTCAGCAACGCCACCCGCGGTCGGTTCACGCCCAGCGCCTCGGCAGCCACCGAGCCCATCACGGCGAACTGAAACAAATGCTCGGCACTGCAATCGACGTTCGCGCCCAGGTCCAGCAGTTGGCAGTAGCCTTTCTGCGTAGGAATCGCCGCGACCATCGCCGGCCGATCAATACCGGGCAACGTCTTGAGCACATGCCGCGACAACGCCATCAACGCCCCGGTATTGCCCGCACTGACACAGGCTTGCACCTTGCCATCACGCAGCAACTCAAGGGCCACCCGCATTGAAGAGTCAGGCTTGCCACGCAGGGCTGTCGCCGGCTTGTCGTCCATCCTGATGGTTTCGCTGGCCGGCGTAATCGTCAGGCGCGCGCGATCCACCGCCGGATGGCTGGCAATCAGTTCTTCAAGAAGGGAGAGTTGACCGACGAGGGTCAGGTGCAGCGAGGGCGTAGCAGCCAGGCTGGCAATGCAAGCCTGAACAATGCTGCGGGGACCGAAGTCCCCGCCCATTGCGTCAATCGCGATGACTTGAGCAGACAAGTGATTACTCGTCAGCGCCCTTGTCGATCACTTTACGGCCACGGTATACGCCTTCTGGCGATACGTGGTGACGCAGGTGAATTTCACCGGTGGTTTTTTCTACAGACAGAGTGCTCGCCGTCAGGGCGTCGTGCGAACGACGCATGTCACGGGCAGAGCGGGATTTTTTGTTCTGCTGAACAGCCATAATTGATTAACTCCTAAACGTTTGGGTCACGCTTTAACTGCGCCAATACACTGAACGGGTTGGACCGCGTTACCTCGTCCTCGCTCGGCTCGGCCTCGTCATCGAGACCCTCCGGCTGCTGGCATTCTTCCGGATGATGAGCAGGCACAATGGGCAAGGCGAGCAGAAGCTCTTCCTCGATCAGTGCATGCAGATCCAAAGGATCTTCGCCCAGTTCCAGCACGTCATAACCTTTCGGCAACGACTGGGTATTCGCACCCTCCTTCACCACAGCGTAACTGCATTCGCTGTGAATCGGCAGGGTGACCAGCTCAAGACAACGCTGGCAAACCATTTTGACTTCGGTGTCGATAAAACTGTGGATTACCACAGACTTACGTTCATCTCGTTCAAAAACGAATTTGGCCTGCACCGTACCGACAGTGTCGGAAAGCGGGTCGCAGAGTCTCTCCAAATCGGCCAGCAGCAATTCACCTTGAAGGGAAGTGCCACGATCTGCCAATTTGCGCGGGTCAACGTGAGGTGGAATCGGGTCATTCAACATAGGCGCAGCATTATAGGGATGCACCCAGCCATGTCAAAGGAAATTCAGCCCTGTGCGTCAGCGGGTCGCCTCGCTAGAATCTCCAACTGCCTTAAGGAGACGCCCATGCTGCCTTTATTACTCGCATCCAGCTCGGTTTACCGCCGGGAATTGCTGAGCCGCCTGCACCTGCCGTTCATCTGCAGCTCGCCGGACATCGACGAAAGCCACCGCGAAAATGAGTCCGCCATCGAGCTGGTCAAACGCCTGGCCGAAGAGAAAGCCCGCGCCCTTGCCCACAGCCATCCAAGGCATCTGATTATTGGCTCGGACCAGGTGGCCGCGCTCGACGGCCGGATCATCGGCAAGCCCCACACCTTCGAAAATGCCCGCGAACAATTGTTGGCAGCCAGCGGCAAGCGCGTGACCTTCCTCACCGGCCTGGCACTGCTTAACAGCGAGACCGGGCACTGCCAGGTCGACTGCGTGCCGTTTACGGTACACATGCGCGTATTGGACGTGGAGCGCATTGAGCGCTACCTGCGCGCCGAGCAGCCTTATGACTGTGCCGGCAGCTTCAAGGCTGAAGGGCTGGGCGTGAGCCTGTTTCAGAGCACTGAAGGGCCGGATGCCACCAGCCTCATAGGCTTACCACTGATTCGCCTAGTGGATATGTTGCTGGCTGAAGGCGTGCAGATCCCTTAAACCCACCACAAAACCAAATGTGGGAGCTGGCCTGCCTGCGATAGCGCTCGGCCAGCCGCTATAAATGCCAGCTGACAAACCGCTATCGCGGGCAAGCCCGCTCCCACACTTGAAACTCTGCGCCTGCTGGATCTCAGCGCAAGGTCGGGCCCTGAAAGCCCATGTACAGGGCCAATTTCTCCGCCACGCTGGCGCCAAGCTTCTTGGAGAAGCGATCAAACGGCGACTCCTCAACCGAGAAATCCACCAATTCTTTCTCGCCAATCACATCCCGCGCCACCGAACTGGCACTGCCCAGGCCATCAATCAAACCCAGCGGCAACGCCTGCTCGCCCGACCACACCAGACCGGAGAACAACTCCGGATGGTCTTTGTCCTTCAGACGATCGCCGCGCCCCTGCTTCACGCTGGCGATGAACTGACGATGGGTGGTATCGAGTACGCCCTGCCAAAACTGGGTTTCATCAGCCTTTTGCGGCTGGAACGGGTCGAGGAAGGACTTGTGCTCGCCCGAGGTGTAGGTGCGACGCTCCACACCGAGCTTCTCCATGGTGCCGACAAAGCCGTAACCGGCCGCCGTCACACCGATGGAGCCAACCAGGCTGGCCTTATCGGCATAGATCTGGTCAGCGGCGCTGGCGATGTAATAGGCACCTGAGGCGCCGAGGTCGGAAATCACCGCGTAAAGCTTGGTATCCGGATGCAATGCGCGCAGACGGCGAATCTCGTCATACACATAGCCCGACTGCACAGGGCTGCCACCCGGGCTGTTGATACGCAGAATAACGCCTTTGACCTTGGGGTCTTCAAACGCGGCGCGCAGGCTGCTGACGATATTGTCGGCACTGGCGGACTCCTTGTCGGCAATCACCCCGCGCACTTCGATCAAGGCGGTGTAGTTGCTGCCACGGGTGGCGCTTTTTTCCATGTCCATCAGCGGGCTGAACAGCGCCAGCATGCCGAGCAGGTAAACAAAGGTCAGCAGCTTGAAGAAAATCCCCCAACGCCGCGAACGACGCTGCTCCTGGACGCCGGCCAGGAGAGTCTTCTCCAGCAGCTTCCAGCTTTTGTCATCACCGCTCTCGGCCTTTTCGGGCGCTTTCCACTCGTCACTCATGCCATTAACCCCAGCAAAGACTTATTGGGCCCGGCTTAGCCAGGCCTGCAGTTCAGAAAAATGATCAATCGTCAGCCTCGGCTCGTACTGCTGCAAGGCCTCGGCAGCCTGGGCGCCGTAGCTGACCGCGACACTGTCCATGCCGGCGTTGCGCGCCATCATCAGGTCAAAGGAGGCGTCGCCCACCATCAAGGCCTGGCGCGGCGCTACGCCGCAGTGCGCCAGGATCTGCTCCAGCATCAGAGGATGGGGTTTGCTGGCGGTTTCATCCGCTGCACGGGTGATGTCGAAATAATCTTCATAACCGTGAGCCTTCAGCACCCGGTCCAGCCCGCGACGGGCCTTACCGGTGGCCACGGCCAGGTGATAACCCTCGGCGCGGAACGCTTCCAGCGACTGCACTACACCGTCGAATAACGGCGAAGGTGTGGCCTCCAGCGCAATGTAGTGGTCAGCGTAATGGTCACGAAAGGTCACCAGTTCAGCGTCGCTGATCTGGGGGTACAAGGTACGTATCGCCTCAGGCAAGCCCAGGCCGATAATGCCTTTCACCGCCAGATCAGTGCACAACGCGAAGCCCGACCGGGTCGAGGCGACATGCATTGATTCAACGATCCGACCAATGGAATCACACAGGGTGCCGTCCCAGTCGAAGATCAGCAGCTTGTAATCAAGGTGCGACACTCAATCGCTCCACGGTCTTGGCCCACATCTCATCGACCGGCGCCTGCAGTTTCAACTCACCGCCATCCGGCAGTGGAACCGTCAGCATGTAGGCATGCAGGAACAGGCGCTTGCCGCCCAGGTCGCGGATTTCCTTGGAGAAATCCTCGTCACCGTATTTGGTATCGCCAGCAATGCAGTGGCCTGCGTGCAAGGTGTGCACGCGAATCTGGTGGGTGCGGCCGGTCACCGGCTTGGCCTCGACCAGGGTGGCGAAATCGCCGAAGCGGCGCAGCACCTTGAACAGGGTCAGGGCTTCTTTGCCCTCCTCGTCCACTTCGACCATGCGTTCGCCGGAGCGCAGGTTGCTCTTCTGCAACGGCGCGCGAACGCTCTTGATCGAACTGGCCCAGTTGCCACGCACCAGCGCCATGTAGCGTTTGTCCACACCATCGCCACGCAGGGCGGTGTGCAGGTGACGCAACATGCTGCGCTTCTTGGCGATCATCAGCAGGCCGGAAGTGTCGCGGTCCAGGCGGTGGACCAGCTCCAGTTCCTTGGCATCCGGGCGCAACTGGCGGAAGGCTTCGATCACGCCGAACGTCAGGCCGCTGCCGCCGTGAACGGCAATGCCGCACGGCTTGTTGATCACGATCAGCTTGTTGTCTTCGAAGACAATCGAGGCTTCAAGGCGCTGCAACAGGCCTTGGGCCAGCGGCACGGGCTCGTCACGCTCAGGCACGCGCACCGGCGGCACGCGAACGATATCGCCCGCCTGCAGCTTGTACTCGGGCTTGATCCGGCCCTTGTTCACGCGCACTTCGCCTTTACGCAAGATGCGGTAAATCAGGGTCTTGGGCACGCCTTTGAGCCTGGCCAGGAGAAAATTGTCGATGCGTTGGCCGGCATATTCCGGCGAGACCTCGAGCAGCTGGACGCTGGGGGTCTGGGGGGCGGTAGTCGTCATGGCGGCGATGATAACAATTTTTTATGGAATTGAAGCACTTAATCATTGCTGCTATAGTCGCGAACGCCGCCAAAAGCGGCCTGGACAGAGGACTTGCGGCAAACTGCCGGCCCTGACCATCGCAATTCATCAGGACGCGAGGCCGTCCTACGGGGCTTTCGCCATCGTGAAAGGCTCGAGATTGTAACAAGCGCAGGTGACATGAGGCCTGAAGCGAGTGCAGAAAGCAGAGTGAATACTCGCGTTCTGCGCCGATATTTACGGCCAGTTCACAAAGTGCAGTCAGTCTTGAGCCAGACCATGGCGAATGCTTCGGAAACAACGCCTGTTAAGAGCTGAGTGAGAGCGCAGTCGCCCACACCTAGTCTTGTTTAGCCATGAGCGTGGACTCCCCATTGGAGAACACGGTAAATGCCAACCCGCTGCGGATTCTGCGCGCGGCAGCACCCGAATTATCAGGGATACGTGTAGGGTGGAGATGCACAACCGTCGGACCGTGTAGCACTAGGCTTATATTTAGACGCTTCATCTCGTCCACAGTCGCCGGTTGATTCCTCCTCCTGACCTTAGCTTTTGTTGAAGTGGTGCCTTTGTCACCACCGCTAACAAGCAGGACGCGTCCGTCGCGATACCGGCCCAATTGGCTCGTTATTGCTGGACACTGGAGTGGCCAACCACTCTTGACGCACCTGACACCGACCGTGAGAAGTCGTGTGTGCCGAACGCCGTTTCCGGCAGCCCGGAAACCGACGGTACAACATGAAAAGAATGCTGATTAACGCAACTCAACCCGAAGAGTTGCGTGTTGCACTGGTAGATGGCCAACGCCTCTACGACCTGGACATCGAATCCGGTGCACGCGAGCAAAAGAAGGCCAACATCTATAAAGGCCGTATTACTCGCATCGAACCGAGCCTTGAGGCTGCCTTTGTCGATTTCGGCTCCGAGCGCCACGGCTTCCTGCCCCTCAAAGAAATCTCCCGCGAATACTTCAAGAAAGCCCCTGAAGGCCGCGTGAACATCAAAGACGTCCTGAGCGAAGGCCAGGAAGTTATCGTTCAGGTCGAAAAAGAAGAACGTGGCAACAAGGGCGCCGCCCTGACCACCTTCATCAGCCTGGCTGGCCGTTATCTGGTCCTGATGCCGAACAACCCGCGTGCCGGCGGCATCTCCCGTCGCATCGAAGGCGAAGAGCGCAACGAACTGCGTGAAGCGCTGAACGGCTTGATCGCACCGGCCGACATGGGCCTGATCGTTCGCACTGCCGGCCTTGGCCGCAGCAGCGAAGAAATGCAGTGGGACCTCGACTACCTGCTGCAACTGTGGACCGCTATCAAAGAAGCGTCCTTGGATCGTTCCGCGCCGTTCCTGATCTACCAGGAAAGCAACGTGATCATCCGCGCCATCCGCGATTACCTGCGCCAGGACATCGGCGAAGTGCTGATCGACAGCGTTGAAGCCCAGGACGAAGCCCTGACTTTCATCCGCCAGGTGATGCCGCAGTACGCCAGCAAGATCAAGCTGTACGAAGACAGCGTTCCGCTGTTCAACCGTTTCCAGATCGAAAGCCAGATCGAGACCGCCTTCCAGCGCGTGGTCGAACTGCCTTCCGGCGGCTCCATTGTGATCGACCCGACCGAAGCCCTGGTGTCCATCGACATCAACTCGGCGCGTGCGACCAAAGGCAGCGACATCGAAGAAACCGCCCTGCAGACCAACCTGGAAGCGGCTGAAGAAATCGCCCGCCAGCTGCGCCTGCGTGACATCGGCGGCCTGATCGTGATCGACTTCATCGACATGACCCCGGCCAAGAACCAGCGCGCCGTGGAAGAGAAAGTCCGCGAATGCCTGGAAGCTGACCGTGCCCGCGTACAGGTTGGCCGCATCTCGCGCTTCGGCCTGCTGGAAATGTCCCGTCAGCGCCTGCGCCCATCCTTGGGCGAGAGCAGCGGCATCGTCTGCCCGCGTTGCAACGGCACCGGTATCATCCGTGACGTTGAATCGCTGTCCCTGGCGATCCTGCGCCTGATCGAAGAAGAAGCCCTGAAAGACCGCACTGCCGAAGTCCGCGCGCAAGTGCCGATCCCGGTTGCAGCCTTCCTGCTTAACGAAAAACGCAACTCGATCACTAAGATCGAACTGCGCACCCGTGCCCGTATCGTCATCCTGCCGAACGATCACCTCGAGACGCCGCACTTCGAAGTGCAGCGCCTGCGTGATGACAGCCCGGAAGCTCACAGCGGCCAGTCCAGCTACGAAATCGCGGCTGCCGCTGCCGAAGTCGAAGAAGTCCAGCCAGCCGCCGCGACCCGCACTCTGGTTCGCCAGGAAGCCGCGGTGAAGACGGCGCCAGCTCGCGCCAACGCACCGGTGCCTGCTGAAGTCGCCGCCCCGGTTGCCGCGCCGGCCGCCCTGCCTGAGCCAAGCCTGTTCAAAGGCCTGGTGAAGTCTCTGGTTAGCCTGTTCGCAACTAAAGAAGAGCCCGCGGCTCCGGTTGTGGTTGAAAAACCAGCCACCGAGCGCCCGGCGCGCAACGAAGAGCGTCGCAACGGCCGTCAGCAAAGCCGTAACCGCAACGGTCGCCGTGACGAAGAGCGCAAGCCGCGGAAGAACGTGCCCCGTGAAGAACGTGCACCACGTGAAGAACGCGCACCTCGCGAAGCCCGTGAAGAAACCCCAACCGTAGCCCGCGAAGAACGTGCACCGCGTGAAGAGCGCGCACCACGCACTCCACGCGCACCCCGTGAAGACCGCAAGCCACGTGGCGAGCGTGAAGAACGTGTACGTGAACTGCGCGAGCCACTGGACGCAGCGCCTGCCGTAGCTGGCGAAGCTGCCAGTGAAGAACGCCCGGCTCGCCAGCCGCGTGAAGAACGCGACCCACGTGAAGAGCGCCAACCGCGCCCACCGCGTGAAGAGCGTCAACCACGCGCCGAGCAAGCAGCTGCTGCCAGCGAAGAAGACGAAGTGCTGACCGGCGAAGAGCAACTGCAGGAAGATGGCCAGGACAACGCCGAAGGCGATCGTCCACGCCGCCGCTCCCGTGGCCAGCGTCGTCGCAGCAACCGTCGCGAGCGTCAACGTGATGCCAACGGTAACGTGATCGAAGGCTCGGAAGAGACCGGCGAAAACGCAGAAGCCGCCACCACCGAACCAACTGGCACCGAATTGGCTGCCGGCCTGGCGGTAACGGCTGCCGTTGCCAGCTCGGTCATCAGCGCACCGGCTGAAGCCCAGGCGCACGAGCAAGCTGAACGCGCCACAGCTGCCGTTGAAGAAACTGTTGCGGTAGAAGCCCCAGAAGCACCGGTGGCTGAAACCCCAGTGGTAGAAGCGCCGGTTGTTGAAGCAACTACCCCAATCGAAGCCCCAGTGGTTACGGAAGTGGAAGTTGCACCGGTTCGCGAAACCCAACCAGAAGTGGAAGTGGCTGCTGTCGAGCCTGCACCGGTGGTTGAGCCTCAGCCCGTGGTTGAAGCGCCGGTTGTTGAAGAAGCCGCCCCGGCAGTGCGTGAAGTTCGCGAAGAACAGACCGCCTTCCAGTGGACTGCCGAACCAGCCGCTGCAGTTGAAGCGCCAGCCGCTGTCCCCGTGGTAGAAGAAGCGCCGGCACCGGTTGCCGAAGTGGTTGAAGCCGCTCCGGTTGTGGTTGCCGAGCCTGCGCCAGTGGTTGAAGCGCCAGTGGTTGCCGAAGTCGCCGCCCCGGTGGTCGAAGCAGCACCTGCCAGCGCCCTGACCGAAAACGGCCGCGCGCCGAACGACCCACGTGAAGTGCGTCGCCGTCGCAAGGAAGCTGAGGCAGCCGCAGCAGCTGCCGCAGCAGCACCGGCCGCTGTCGAAGTAATCGAGGCACCAGCCCCGGTTGCTGAAACAGTGGTTGAACACGCCCCAAAGGCTTTGGAAGCAGAACACGAGCCTAAACCCCTCGTCTGATTCCATCAGCCACTAAAAAGCCCCGCCTGAGTGATCAGGCGGGGCTTTTTTATGGGGCTGAACACACCGCTATATTGATTTGAAATGCACTCAACTGTGGGAGCGGGCTTGCCCGCGATGACGTCGGCCCAGCAAACATTGATGTTGACTGACCCACCGCTTTCGCAAGCTCCACATTCAGTCCACGTGGAAACTTAGCATCTGCGGTAGGTCCACATCCCAAAGCACGCCAGGATCGCTAACCTGGACCTCACTCACCGTCGCACAGGCAAATAACGGCTTGGCGCCGCGATCCCCGTTCAGCGCCATCAAGGATGGCCCAAGCGCCCGGCCAAACGCCACTGGATGCCCGTATTCACCCGCCTGCACCGGCACACGGATGCCATCTGCTGCCAGCGCATCAACCACCCTTTCGATACTAGAAGATTGGATAAACGGCATATCCCCCAACACCACCAACCAGCCATCAGACTCACCACTGGCTGCGACCGCCGCCGCAATGCTATCGCCCATCCCAACTGAGTGCAGCAGCAACACCTCACAACCGTAGGCCCGCGCCAGGCGAATCACTTCGGGCCGGTCCGGCGAGGTCACCAACCAGCGCGTTACAACACGCTCAGGTAAATTCAATAGCACCTGCTCGATCACCGGTCGCGTCACGCCATCCAAGCCTACGCAGTCGGCCAACAACTTATCCTTATCAGCCCCCGCTTCGGCACGAAAACGACTGCCCTGCCCGGCCGCCAGCACAATCGCGGTAACGGTCATTCAGCCACTACCGGCAGCGGCTTTTTCTGCGTCGGTGCCACGCCATTCTTGATGGCGACGATTTCCGCCATCAACGACAACGCAATCTCGGACGGAGTATGGCTGCCGATGTGCAAACCAATCGGCCCATGCAAACGTGCAATCGCCTCCGCCGACAAACCCAGCGCCGTCAGGTTTTCCCGGCGCTTTTGCGTATTGACCCGCGAACCGAGGGCACCGATGTAGAACGCGGTGGAATTCAACGCCGTCAGCAGCGCCATGTCATCCAGGCGTGGGTCGTGGGTCAGGCAGACGATGGCCGTGCGCTCATCCGTCTGGATATTCAAGACCGCCTCATCCGGCATGCCCGGCACAAAGCGGCCGTGTTGCTCTTCCCAGCCATAGACGAACTCTTCGCGCGGGTCACAGATCAGCACCTCGAAATCCAACAGCCGCGCCATCTCAGCCACGTAGCGCGACAGCTGCCCGGCGCCGATCAACAGTAGTCGCCAACGCGGCCCGTAAATGGCCCGCAGGCGTTCGCCGTCGAAGGTCACGACATCGGTTTTGCTCGCACCGACCAAGCTCACGCGGCCCGTGACCAGGTCCAGCTCTCGGGCGACGATTTCATGCGCTTCGCAACGCTCCAGCAATTGCGCGACCCAACGCCAGTCATCCACCCGCTCCTCTGTAAGGCGCAGAGTGCCACCGCAAGGCAAGCCAAAACGCGCCGCCTCATCGCGGGTAACGCCATAGGTCACTAACTGCACCGGCGGCCCATCCTCAGGCAAGCGGCCATCCTGCAAGCGTGCGATCAAGTCATCCTCGATGCAGCCACCGGACACTGAGCCAATCACCACGCCATCGCCACGCAAGGCCAACATCGCCCCCGGCGGACGCGGCGCGCTGCCCCAGGTCTGGACCACGCTGTAGAGCACCACGCGGTGCCCGGCACGGCGCCAGTCGAGCACGCTGCGCAAGACATTCAGATCCACACTGTCCATCAAGACTCCTGCAGCAAATGAACTACTCACTGAATGTAAATCAAAACATGCAAAAAGTGACCCAGCAGAAACGCAAACGCCCCGAACAAGTCGGGGCGTTTGTGGGTAACTTCGGCGTCAGTTCACGCCATCAGCCCCTTACTTCACAGCAGCAGGAGCAGGGCCTTCGGCCACACCCAGGTCATCTTCCGGACGGGTGTCGGAGATGCCAGTACCGCCGGATGCCAACTCGCTGTGCAGCTTGTCGGTGTCCAGTTCCTTGACCCACTTGGCCACAACGATGGTGGCAACGGCGTTACCCACCAGGTTGGTCAGTGCGCGGGCTTCAGACATGAAGCGGTCGATACCCAGGATCAGCGCCAGGCCAGCAACCGGCAGGTGGCCGACAGCCGACAGGGTAGCAGCCAGTACGATGAAGCCCGAACCAGTCACGCCAGCAGCGCCTTTGGAGGACAGCAGCAGCACCAGCAGCAGGGTGATCTGGTGAGTGATGTCCATGTGGGTGTCAGTCGCCTGGGCGATGAACACGGCAGCCATGGTCAGGTAGATCGAAGTACCGTCGAGGTTGAACGAGTAGCCGGTCGGGATCACCAGGCCTACTACGGATTTCTTCGCGCCCAGACGCTCCATCTTGATCAGCATGCGTGGCAGTGCGGATTCGGAGGAGGAAGTACCCAGAACGATCAGCAGCTCTTCACGGATGTAGCGAACCAGCTTCAACACGCTGAAACCGTGTGCGCGGCAGATAGCGCCCAGCACCACGACCACGAACAGGATGCAGGTGATGTAGAAGCAGATCATCAACTGGCCGAGCTGCACCAGGGAACCTACACCGTAGGCGCCGATGGTGAACGCCATGGCGCCCAGGGCACCGATTGGCGCGAGCTTCATGATCATGTTGATGATGTTGAACATCACGTGAGCGAAGCGATCGATGAAGTCCAGGACCGGCTTGCCATAGGCGCCCAGGCGGTGCAGGGCGAAACCGAAGATCACCGAGAACATCAGCACTTGCAGGATGTCACCGTTGGCGAAGGCGCCGACGATGGTGTTCGGGATCACGTTGAGGATGAAGCCAACCACGCTCTGGTCTGCACCGGCAGTCACGTAGGCAGCGACTTTGGAGGCATCCAGGGTAGCCACGTCGATGTGCATGCCGGCGCCCGGTTGCACAACGTTGACCACGACCAGGCCGATCAGCAGGGCGATGGTGGAAACAACTTCGAAGTACAGCAGCGCGTAGCCGCCGGTTTTGCCGACCGATTTCATGCTTTGCATGCCAGCGATGCCGCTGACAACGGTGCAGAAGATGATCGGGGCGATGACCATTTTGATCAGTTTGATGAACCCGTCACCCAGTGGCTTGAGGGCCACGCCGGTCTGCGGGTAGAAGTGACCGAGCAAAATACCGATAACGATTGCAACGATCACCTGGAAATACAGGGATTTGTAGATTGGCTGACGAGTCGTCATTGCAAAGTTCCTCAATCGCACCGTGTGGCAAAGATCCGCCATTGCCCACGACACTTGAATTGCGAACCCTCCTGCACTGGAGGGATTTGTTGTTTGCGAGGTCTGTAAGAACATTCCTGCGCTGTGATCTTTATCGCAAACGCCGTGCCACTTTGCTTAAAAACCCTGAAGGCCTTTAGACATCAGGGCTGAGGGGTTGAATGCCCCCGTCAGGGCTACCAAGAAGCTGGCGGAAACCCGCCACGCTCTCTGATCTCGTCCTACAATTTGGCGGATATCCGCCTTGTCGCCCCGCCCTCGGGTGGCTACCATCCGCCACTCCATGGACGAGGCCCTCACATGCGTGAACGTACCATCGCCAGTCACTACGCGCGGGCCGCCCTCGGCGGGGCGCGTCGGGCGGGCTACGATTACTCGCCCCTGCTGTTGCAGGCCGGTATCACCCCGGAACTGTTGACCGAGCCACGCGCCCGCATCGCCCCCGAGCAATTTACCCGGCTGTTGCAAATGCTCTGGCTGGCGCTGGACGACGAATACCTGGGGTTTGCCGAAGGCCCAAGCAAACGCGGCACCTTCGCCATGATGTGCCACGCGCTGATTCACTGCCGCACCCTGGAGAAGGCTCTGGAACGCGGCTTATTATTTTATAGCCTATTCCCACAGGGTCCGCGCTGGCAGCTGACAAGAGAAGGCGACATGGCCCGCCTGAGCCTGGACGATTCGCAGCTGTGGGACCCGGATCATTTCCTCAGCGAATGCCTGCTGGTGATCTGGCATCGCCTGGGCAGCTGGCTGATCGGCCAGCGTATTCGGCTGCACCAGGCCACTTTCAGCTACCCGATGCCGGCGCATGCTGGCGAATATGACCTGCTCTTCCCCTGCCCTCAGGTGTTCGGCGCGCCGCACAGCAGCCTGGTGTTTCCGGCGCGCTACCTGAGCCTGCCGCTATTGCAGGACGAACGCACCCTCAAGCACTTTCTTGAGCGCTCGCCCGCCGACCTGCTGTCGCGGCCGGATGAAGGCGACAGCCTGAGCAGCCAACTGCGCCGCTTGCTGAGCCGCGACCGCACGCCCTGGCCGGACCTGGAAGCCGTCGCGCAGCACCTGCACATCAGCCCACAAACCCTGCGCCGGCATTTGCGTGAAGAAGGCACCAGCTTTCAGGCGCTCAAGGATGAGTTGCGGCGGGACATCGCCATCTACCATTTGGGGCGGGCGGATTTGTCATTGCAGGAGATTGCCGAACAGTTGGGGTTTTCCGAACCGTCGGCGTTTCATCGGGCGTTCAAGAAGTGGACTGGATTGACGCCGGGGGCGTATCGGGGGGATGGGGCCCCATCGCAGCATAGGTATCTACACATCTTTTTATGGGTTGATTCTTTGGTTGTCGCGGGGGCGCTGGGTACATATCCGTTATTTGGGTAACGGCTGCTATGGGTTCCGCCTTACGCGGGTCACTTTTGGAAAAGAGCCCCAAAAGTAACCAAAAGGGCTCTTGCCCCACCACTCGGCACCTCGCCTAGGCTCGGTGTGCCCTCACTCCGGCTTTGGACCGTGGGCCGCCGCCATGGGCCATCCTTGGCCCATCGCGGCTAAACCGGCGTCCTGCCGGTTTACCCCGCTCCAAAGCCTGCGTTCGGCCAGCGTGGTTTAACGGGGCGCCTAAGATCAAGATCAAGATCAAAAGCAAGAGCACGGCGGCCTAGTAGCCGACCTGAGTGGTTAAATCAAAAGCAAAACCGAGGCGGCCTGACAGCCGACCTGATATTTGAAACTGAACTCAATCTAATGTGGGAGCTGGCTTGCCTGCGATGCAGACACTTCACTGGGCACACCGCCTTCGCGAGCAAGCCCGCTCCCACATTGGGATTCATTACATCAGTATGGTGGTGCTCTGCTTCTGCTCTGCTTCTGCTCTGTTTGCCTGCTTTTGCTTCTACCACTCAGGTCGGCTACTAGGCCGCCGTGCTCTTGCTTTTGATCTTGATCTTGATCTTGATCTGAGGCGCCCCGTTAAACCACGATGGCCGAACGCAGGCTTGAATCCGTGGGTAACCCGGCAGGACGCCGGGTTAGCCGCGATGGGCCAAGGATGGCCCATGGCGGCGGCCCACGGATTCAAGCCGGAGTGAGGGCATGCCGAGCCTAGGCGAGGCACCGAGTGGTGGGGCAAGAGCCCTTTTGGTTACTTTTGGGGCTCTTTTCCAAAAGTGACCCGCCGTAAGGGCGGAACCAATAGCCGCCGTTACCGCAGCAACGGATATGTACTCATATCTACCTAAAAACCCCGTCAAAAGCTTAGCGCAACACAAAAAGTTGCGTAGATACCATGCCATCGCAGGCAAGCCAGCCCCCAAAACTGCCCAACACAAAAAGTTGCGTAGATACCCATGCTGCGATGAGGCCCGCCCAGGCAATAAAGATCAAACAGCCGGAAAGTGAATCTTGAACGCCGCGCCACCCAGTGGCGAATCCCCAAGGGTCAGCCGCGCGCTGTAGCTTTCGATGATGTCCTTGACCACCGCCAAACCAATGCCCTGCCCCGGGTGCTGACGGTCAAGCCGTTCGCCCCTTTGCAGAATCCGTGCACGCTGATCGGGCGGCACGCCAGGGCCATCATCCTCAATGCACAGCTCAGTGCCTTCGAGGTTTTCCGTCAGGCTGATGTGCACTTCGCTCAGGCACAGGCGGTAGGCGTTTTCCAGCAGGTTGCCGAGCATCTCGAGCAAGGCGCCCTTCTCGATCGGCAAATCACACTCTGGCGGCAAATCGAAGGTCACCGTCACGCGCTTGTCGCGGTAGACCTTGTCCAACGTGTCGCACAGGCTTTGCAGCACCGGCTCCAGGCGCACCTGGTGGCGCACCAAGCCACTTTTGCGCAGGCTGGCGCGCTGCAATTGATAGCCGATCTGCTGGCTCATGCGCTCGATCTGCGATTGCAACACCCAGGCCTGGCCGCGCTCTTCGGGGCGCTGGGCCATGTCTTCGCTCACGCCCTGCAACACCGCCAGCGGGGTTTTCAGGCTGTGGGCCAAGTCGTCGAGGGAGTCGCGGTAGCGCGCCCGCTGCTCACGCTCGCTGTGCAGCAAACGGTTCAGAGAACCGGTGAGGCGCAGCAGTTCGCGCGGGTGCTCTTCGGTCAGGCTTTCGCGGGTGCCGCCTTCAATCTGGTCAAGTTCCTGGCTCAGGCGCCGCAGGGCCTGCAGGCCCCAGGTGAGGCCCAGCCACAGCAGCGTCAGCAACACCAGCAAGGCGGCGCCGAAACCCAGGTAGAGGTTTTCTTGCAGGCCTTCAAGGGTCAGCTGGTATTCGCGTACCGGTTGCAGGGCGACGATACTGAACGCCGCGCTCTTGCCGCCCAGCAGCCTGACCTCGACGTCATACACGAAAAACTCCTGGCCATTGGCCTCGCGGATCCGCGCAAACTCATTCCCGCGCCCGTCATAGCGCGGCTTGTAGTTGATGTTTTCTTCCTGGGTCGCCCGCGAACGCCAGACCAGATGGCCTTCACGGTCGTAGATATAGCCGAGCAGGCGACTGTCGGTGAGGTTGAAGCGTTCATCCGGCAACTGCGCCGGCATCAGCAGGCGGTTGTTGTCGACCCGCGCGGCGGAAATCAGCGTGGTAACGTCCGAGGCCAAGCGCTGCTCGATGGAATCCTGCAGCGCCAGGCTGAACGCACCTTGCATCGCGGGCAATAAGCCCAGCATAAACAGCACGGCCAGGGTGGTGGCCGCCAGCATCAAGCGCACACGTAACGAGCGTATCAACGGCAGCGCTCATTAAACAGGTAACCCAGGCCGCGCACGGTGTCGATCGGCTTGAACCCGGCCGGGCCTTCCAGCTTGCGGCGCAGGCGCCCGACCAGCACTTCGATCACATTCGGATCACGCTCGTCGTCATCGGGGTAGAGCTGTTCCATCAAGCGGTCCTTGGCGACAACTTGCTGATGGTGACGCATCAGGTATTCGAGAATCCGATACTCATAGGCGGTCAGCGCCAAAGGCTGCTCATCCAGGGACGCCTGCTTACGATTGAGGTCCAGCAGCAAGGGCCCGGCGACGATGGTCGACTGGGTGAACCCGCTGGAGCGGCGCAGCAAAGCGTTCATGCGCGCTTCCAGCTCTTCGAACTGGAACGGCTTGACCACGTAGTCATCGGCGCCGGCCGCCAAGCCTTCGACCTTGTCCTGCCAGTTGCCGCGCGCGGTGAGGATCAGGATCGGAAAGGTCTTGGCCTGGCTGCGCAGTTGGCGGATCAGGTCCAGGCCGCCCATGCCGGGCAGGCCCAGGTCGATGATGGCCAAGTCATGGTTGAACTGCCCGGTCTGGTACAGGGCTTCCTCGGCATTGGCCACGGCCTCGACCACGTGCCCGCTGTCGGTCAGGCGGGTGAACAGGTGATGACGCAACAGCGCCTCATCTTCCACGACCAGCAATTTCATAAGGCTCTCCAAGGCAATTCAACTGTCCGACAGGGGGATATCATAGCGGCCCTGCAAGTCTTGCGGGCGCAGTTTAATGCCATTGTATTGGCTCGTCAGGTGTTCGTAGCCGGTGCGGTAGCCTGGCTGCGGACTGGTCAGCCCCAGGGACTGGCCCCACGGTGCGGCCTGGCTGCCCGCGTCTTCGAAGCTGACACGCTGGATCAGGTTGCTGGACTTCTTGGTTTTCTCGCCACCAAAGCCTGCAAAAGCGCTGTCCGAAGCCTGGACCCCGGCAGTGGCACTGAGCATGGTTAACGCCAACATCAGCTGTTTGATCGCAGTCATGGTGCTTACCTCTACGCGTTTTGGCTGTTGAAGCCAGACTACGCAAGCGCCCCTGAACTCCCCCTGAACAGGCTCTGAACCTGGCCTGAACCGTTACGGGCTATCCACTGGCGCGCCAACTGACGCAAAATACCGCGCATGACGCCCCTACCTGCTTGCTGCACCCCACTCGATGCCCATTGGCCGCTGCCCGTCCCGTTACCGGGCACGGTGTTTCTGAGCACCCGATTCGATCCAGCTTTATTAGAGGCCGGTGATTTCCAGCGCTGCGCGGTGCCGCCGCCGGCCAGCATCCAGCGTTCGGTGGCCAAGCGCCAGGCCGAGTTCCTCGCTGGCCGCCTGTGCGCCCGTGCGGCATTGCAACAACTCGACCACTTGGACTGCGTGCCGGCCATCGGCGAAGACCGTGCGCCGGTATGGCCTGGGCACATCAGCGGCTCCATCACCCATAGCACCGGGCATGCGGCGGCGATTGTCGGGCACAAGACGCAATGGCGTGGGCTGGGAATAGACTTGGAGAATGTGCTGACACTGGAACGGGCGGAACGCCTGGCCGGGGAAATTCTTACGGCTGAGGAAATGCAGCGCATGGCAAGCGTGCCGCGCGAGCAGCTCGCCTTGTTGGTGACGCTGACGTTTTCGGTCAAGGAAAGCCTGTTCAAGGCGCTCTACCCGATTGTGCAGAAGCGTTTTTACTTTGAGCATGCCGAGGTGTTGGAGTGGTCGGTGGCTGGGCATGTGCGGTTGCGGTTGCTGACCGACCTGTCGGCGCAGTGGTGCCATGGCACCGAATTAGAGGGGCAGTTTGTGGTGGATGGGGAGCAGTTGTTGAGCCTGGTGGCTATCGGCGCCTGATTTACCGCCATCGCGGGAAAGCCCGGCTGCCGCATTTGATTGGGTTCACACTTTCAAACTGTGGGAGCTGGCTTGCCTGCGATAGCGGTGTCAGGGTTTCTCCTGATCCCTGGGCCAACTCAGGCTAAAGCACGCCCCACCCAGGTTGTTGCTCTTGCTGATCAACGCCCGCCCGCCGTGCCAATAGATAATCCGCCGCACAATCGACAAGCCCAGGCCATGCCCGCCCGAGGCGCGGGTGCGGCTGTCGTCCAGGCGCAGGAACGGCGTGAAGATCCGCTCCCAGGCGCTTTCCGGCACGCCGGGGCCGTCGTCTTCCACGTCGATGCGGCAACGCACCTGGCCCACCTGATAACTGATCAACACGTGGCCCTGAGCATGGCGCATCGCATTGCTCACCAGGTTTTGCAGGGCGCGATGCAGGTAGCGCGGCTCGGCGTCGATCCAGGCGTCATCCCAATGCGCGGAAGACAAACAAACGCCGCGAGTCACCGTGACCTGCGGGCGCAGTGGTGACAATTCGCCGATCACCTGATCGAGCAGCGCGTTGAGGTCGACCCGTTGGAAACTCAGCTCCGGCGCGCCTTGCTCCAGGCGTGCGTAAGTAAGCATTTCGTCAACCAGGCCATCCAGGTCTTGAATGTCGCTGTCCATGCCGTCCATGTATTTGCGCCGCGCCTCGGGGGTGGCGGCGTCGCCGATCATCTCCAGGCCAAAGCGCAGGCGCGCCACTGGGGTGCGCAGTTCGTGGGACACCGCGCGCACCAGTTCACGCTGGATCGCCAGCAATTGCTGCAGGTGCTCGGCCATGCCATTAAAAGCAGCGGCCAGGCGCCCCACCGAGTCGGCGCCGCGCGCCGGTACGCGCACCTCCAGGTTGCCTTTGGCAATGCGCGTGGCCGCCGCTTCCAGGCCCTTGAGGCGCCGCTCGAGCTGGCGCACCAATAAATACACGATCAAGCCGATCAGGGTCAGGCTGATCAAGGCAATCAGGATCAACCACTGCGGCGGGTAAGGGTTCATTTGGTAAAGCGGGCCGATTTCCAGCACCCACGGCGTGCCGACCATGCCGGCAAACACGCGGATCGAATCGCCGCCCTTGCCCAAGGCCATCACCGTGTCGCCTTCCGCAACCCGGCGGCGCTGGTCATCGTCCATGTCGGCCTGATCCAGGGTGATCAGGTGCATGTCAAAACCAAAGCCCTTGGCCTGCTTAATGTCGGCCAGCGTTTGCGGCTGCTCGGCGACCGGGAAGCGCACCAGTTCGTCAGCCAGCAGGTAAATCGTCGCGCGGGCCAGCTGTTCGCTGATCTGCTGCACTTCGCCCGCGAGTACCAACTGCTCCGGTTCGCTGACCAGGCGCAACACGCGCGCCGCATGCGGCCCGGTCTGCTCCACCAGCACCTGGCCGCGTTGCAGGCGGTTGCGTTGGCTCAGGTCCAACTTGGCATCAGCCAGTGTGCGCAACTCCAGCGGGATACCCAGTAAGCGCTCCCACACTGCCAGCGCGCGCTGGCGTTCGATGGGGCTCATGGGTTGCAGGTTGTCGCCCATCAGCGCAAAGGTGCCGTGGGCCAAGCGCTCACGGTACTGGCCACTGCGCACCTCATTGAGCAGGTGCAAGGCCAGCACGCCGAGCAGCGCGACCAGGATCAGCGCCGCGCACATGCCGCCGTAGATGCGCAGGAAGATCGAGTTCACAACGGCATGTCGGCAGCGGCTTCGGGGACGAACAAGTAGCCTTTGCTGCGAATGGTCTTGATCAGGCGCGGGTGGATCGGGTCGTCGCCAATTTTTGGGCGAATGCGTGAGATGCGCACATCAATGGAGCGGTCCTGGCCGTCGTAGCCGATGCCACGCAGCGCAATGAAGATTTCCTCGCGGGACAGGATGCGCCCGGCGTTCGCCACCAGCAGCCACAACAGGTCGAACTCGGCACTGGTCAGCTCGATGCCACCCTCGTGCAGCCAGGCTTCGCGCAGGGCGTTGTCCACCACCAGCGGGCCGAATTGCAGGCGGCGCTGGTTTTCCACGGCGACGGGCAACGCCGGCTCGCTGCGCCGCAGCAGGGCCTGGATACGCGCCAGCAACAAGCGCGGGCGCACGGGTTTGCACACGTAGTCGTCGGCGCCCATGTCCAGGCCCAGCACCTGGTCCATGTCGTCGGTGCGCGCGGTCAGCATCAGAATCACGCCGTCATAGCGTTCGCGTACTGAGCGGCAAATGCTCAGGCCGTCTTCGCCGGGCAGCATCAGGTCGAGGATCACCAGATCAGGCTGCTCCGCAATGATGCGCGCCGCCGCCAGGGCGCCGTCGCCCTCCACCGACACCCGCAGGCCGTTGCTCTCCAGATAATCACGGGTCAACTCGGCCAATCGCTCGTCGTCCTCGACAATCAATATTTGCCAGGCTTCTTGCTCCACGGGTGATCCTCATTTTTATAAAGGGATTGGTTGGCCAACTCGCTCACCCGCCGCACCTTATTTGTAATGTTTTGAGGGCATAACAACGCCTGCACGGGTGATCCTCATTTTTATAAAGGGATTGGTTGGCCAACTCGCTCACCCGCCGCACCTTATTTGTAATGTTTTGAGGGCATAACAACGCCTGTCAGTAGTCCGATTGTAGCCATGGGCCAACCCTCCAGCACAAGCCGGGAAATCCATTCGGTGATCAGGTTTTTTTGTGGTAGGGTTCGCGCCCTCAAAATTCCAATCGACTGTTTTTACCTTGGAATATTCGGTGACAAACGGCGCAATCCAGCAGTACTGCGGCCTACACGGGCGTTCCACGTTTCATACACATTTTACCCACAGCGTTATCCACAGGTAGTGCGTTGCTAAGCCCCTGAAAACGCATTATCTTGTAGCTCGGCGCTAAAAAAACCCTACATGTAGGGTTTTAAGCGAAAAACCAAACACAGATCAGACAAGAAACTCAAGTGCTTTCTTGCTCCCGTTTGGTTGAACCAAAACATTTTTTCAAAGCCCAAACCGCGCACGCGGATGGCAGCCGTTTTCCAGCCTCAACGGCAGAAAGCGGTACGGGTGTTGCAGTGTTCGAAGCGAGCAACTGTCACCCACCAGGAATACGGCGAAGGGTGCTTCAAGGCCCGAACCGAAGACTTCGGCATGGAAGCGGCGCGATGAGCTCCCTTCCTCCTGTCCCGAAGTTGTTATGCCAGGCCCAGGCCTGCTGTAAGTGCTTCAGGACGGAACGGTGGGCACCGTGATGGTGCCCAAATAAATATAGAATGTGGAGACAACCCCCCATGCAAACCGACACAACTCGCGAGAACCCGCAAGGCTCCGTGCCGCAGGCCGCTGATTCGAACCTGGATCTGTCCGCCACCGCACCGGGCCAACTGCGCGTGATCAAGCGTAACGGCACTGTCGTTCCTTACACCGATGACAAAATCACCGTCGCCATCACCAAAGCGTTTCTTGCAGTTGAAGGCGGCACCGCTGCTGCCTCGTCGCGCATCCACGACACCGTTGCCCGCCTGACTGAACAAGTCAGCGCAACCTTCAAGCGTCGCATGCCATCGGGCGGCACCATCCACATCGAAGAAATCCAGGACCAGGTTGAACTGGCCCTGATGCGTGCCGGCGAGCAGAAAGTAGCCCGCGACTACGTGATCTACCGTGACGCCCGTTCCAAAGAACGCGCCGTGCGCTCCCCGGCCGAAGAAGCTGCCGTACAAGCTCACCCGTCGATCCGCATCACCCTGGCTGACGGTACATTTGCACCGCTGGACCTGGGCCGCCTGAACACCATCATCACCGAGGCCTGCGAAGGCCTGGAAGAAGTTGACGGTGACCTGATTCAGCGCGAAACCCTGAAGAACCTGTACGACGGCGTGGCCCTGACCGACGTCAACACCGCCCTGGTGATGACCGCCCGTACCCTGGTTGAACGTGAGCCGAACTACTCGTTCGTGACCGCGCGCCTGCTGATGGACACCCTGCGTGCCGAAGGCCTGGGCTTCCTGGGCGTGGCCGACAGCGCCACTCACCACGAAATGGCCGACCTGTACGCCAAGGCCCTGCCTGCCTACATCGCCAAGGGTATCGAATTCGAATTGCTGAACCCGATCCTGGCCACTTTCGACCTGGAAAAACTCGGTAAAGCGATCAACCACGAGCGCGACCAGCAGTTCACCTACCTGGGCCTGCAAACCCTGTACGACCGTTACTTCATCCACAAGGACGGTATCCGCTTCGAACTGCCGCAAGTGTTCTTCATGCGTGTGGCCATGGGCCTGGCGATCGAAGAGAAGAACAAAGAAGACCGCGCCATCGAGTTCTACAACCTGTTGTCGTCCTTCGACTACATGTCGTCGACCCCGACCCTGTTCAACGCCGGCACCCTGCGTCCACAGCTGTCGAGCTGCTACCTGACCACCGTGCCGGATGACCTGTCGGGCATCTACCACGCGATCCACGACAACGCCATGTTGTCCAAATTCGCCGGCGGCCTGGGTAACGACTGGACCCCGGTGCGTGCACTGGGTTCGTACATCAAGGGCACCAACGGCAAGTCCCAGGGCGTTGTACCGTTCCTGAAAGTCGTCAACGACACCGCCGTTGCGGTTAACCAGGGTGGCAAGCGTAAAGGCGCTGTGTGTGCCTACCTGGAAACCTGGCACATGGACATTGAAGAGTTCATCGAGCTGCGCAAGAACACCGGTGATGATCGTCGTCGTACCCACGACATGAACACCGCCAACTGGATCCCTGACCTGTTCATGAAGCGCGTCTTCGATGACGGCCCGTGGACCCTGTTCTCGCCATCCGAAGTGCCAGACCTGCACGACCTGACCGGCAAGGCCTTCGAAGAGCGTTACGAGTACTACGAAGCGCTGTCCCAGTACCCGGGCAAGATCAAGCTGTTCAAGACCATCCAGGCCAAAGACCTGTGGCGCAAAATGCTGTCCATGCTGTTCGAAACCGGCCACCCATGGTTGACCTTCAAAGACCCGTGCAACCTGCGTAGCCCGCAGCAGCACGTCGGCGTGGTCCACAGCTCGAACCTGTGCACCGAGATCACCTTGAACACCAACAAGGACGAGATCGCCGTTTGCAACCTGGGCTCGATCAACCTGCCGAACCACATCGTCAACGGCAAGTTGGACACCGTGAAGCTTGCACGCACCGTGAACACCGCCGTTCGCATGCTCGATAACGTTATCGACATCAACTACTACTCGGTACCACAGGCGCAGAACTCCAACTTCAAGCACCGTCCGGTTGGCTTGGGCATCATGGGCTTCCAGGACGCTTTGTACCTGCAGCACATTCCTTACGGTTCGGATGCTGCGGTCGAGTTCGCCGACAAGTCCATGGAAGCGGTCAGCTACTACGCGATCCAGGCTTCCTGCGACCTGGCCGACGAGCGCGGTGCCTACGAGACGTTCCAGGGTTCACTGTGGTCCAAAGGCATCCTGCCGCTGGATTCGCAACAGATCCTGATCGAGCAACGTGGCCAGAAGTACATCGACGTTGACCTGAACGAATCCCTGGACTGGGCGCCGGTACGTGCCCGTGTGCAGAAAGGCATTCGTAACTCCAACATCATGGCCATCGCACCGACCGCGACCATCGCCAACATTACCGGCGTATCGCAGTCGATCGAACCGACCTACCAGAACCTGTATGTGAAATCGAACCTGTCGGGCGAATTCACCGTGATCAACCCGTACCTGGTTCGCGACCTGAAAGCCCGCGGCCTGTGGGACTCGGTCATGATCAACGACCTGAAGTACTACGACGGTTCGGTGCAACAGATCGAGCGCATCCCGCAAGAACTCAAAGAGCTCTACGCAACTGCCTTCGAAGTGGACACCAAGTGGATCGTTGACGCCGCCAGCCGTCGTCAGAAGTGGATCGACCAGGCTCAGTCGCTGAACCTGTACATCGCCGGCGCTTCGGGCAAGAAGCTCGACGTGACCTACCGCATGGCGTGGTACCGTGGCCTGAAAACCACTTACTACCTCCGTGCCCTGGCCGCGACCAGCACCGAGAAGTCGACCATCAACACCGGTAAGCTGAACGCAGTGTCCAGCGGCAACCACGGTGATGATTCGGTACTCGCAGCGCCAGCCGGCCCGGCACCTGTGCCAAAGGCCTGCGCGATTGATGAGCCGGATTGCGAAGCTTGCCAATAAGCTGAGCCAATCCAGGGCTTGAACGCCCTGGATTGAAAAAGCCCGATAGACCCTGATTGCATGGGGCTTATCGGGCTTTTTCGTTTCTCGCCCCTAGAGGAACGCGTACGCAATACCCTGCTTCGGCGCGCCACCTCGTCTTCCCCACAACTCCACTCGCCCATCGATGACCGCCATCGAGTGGCGATCATAGGCCACGACACCGAGCTTACCGCTCGCCAGCCGCGTCGAAACCACGCGCTCCACGCGCGCTTCCCTCCCACAGTGCATAGCCCGCCATTTACTTACCCCTATAGTCGCTGGACGACGTTCGTCCGTTGGCTCATAAGTGGCGAAATTGGCGTTACGCGTTCCCGCATCGGGGTAAGGTGAAACAAGCAGTAAATGACTAAGTAGCGCACACAAAAAAGGCCCCTCGATCGAGGGGCCTTTTTTGTGTGCGCTGGTACTTGAGCGACGATATCAGGTCATCTGAATGATGGTCTGCATGATGGTGCTCTGGGTGGAGATGGTCTTGGCGTTCGCCTGGTAGTTGCTCTGGGCCTTGATCAGGTCCACCAGCTCGCTGGTCAGGTTGACGTTGGAGTTCTCCAGGGAGTTGGCCACGATCGAACCCAGGGTACCGGATTGCGGGGAATCGTAACCCGGCTGGCCCGACGCGAAAGTCTCTCTCCAGGTAGTGCCGCCGGCTGGCTGCAAGCCCTGCTCGTTGTTAAAGCTGGCCAGGGAGATCTGGCCGATAGCCTTGCTCTGCTGGTTACTGAAGGTGGCGAACAGCACACCGCTGCCATCGATCTTCAGGCCGGTGATCTGGCCGGTGGCGTAGCCATCGGTAACCGGTGGGTTACGGTAGCTGGCCGAGTTGTACTGGGTGACGGTGCCCATGTTAATGGCGATGCCGTCTTTGTTCGCCGTCGCATCGTTAGCCTTCCATACGCCATCGGTCACCGTGCCAGGCACCCAATCCTTGATGGTCAAGGTGTTACCGGCAACCCCCCCGGTCACGATGCTCTTGAGATTACCGGCACCATCGAAGCTCAAGGTCGACGGCACAGGCGCCGTCACGCCAGCACCAGTACCGGTAGGGGCCGAACCATCAGGATTGCGGCCATCGATCAAGGTGTAGGCCTGCCACTGGTTGGCATCGGTTTTCACCAGGTACTGCACCATCGGGTGTGCGTTGCCCTGGGAATCGTACAATGTGGTGCTGTATTGCGTGGTGAAGGTCTCGGACTTGGTTGGATCAAACGGGTTCTTGGTCTGATCGATCACCGGCGACGAGGAGTTCAGGTTACTGCTGGAGTCCACCTTGGTGGAGGCCTTCGGTGGCAGGTTCGACAGGTTCAGTTGCAGGTCGACCAGGCCGCCCTTAGTGATCTTGCCATTCTCATCCGCGGCATAACCCTGCAGACGCGAGGTGCCGGTGTTGTTGGTGATATAGCCGTCTTTGTCAGCACGGAAAGCACCACTGCGGGTGTATTCCAGCGAACCGTCGCTGCCCTTCTGTACGAAGAAGCCGCCACCCTGGATCGCCATGTCCAGAATACCGCCACTGCCGTTAACGTCGCCCTGGGTGAACTGCTGAGACACCGCCGCCAGGTTCACACCATTGCCGATGCTGTTCTGGCCGGTGCCCAGCTTGGAGGCCGCGTAAATGTCCGCGAATTCCGCACGGGACGACTTGAAGCCAGTGGTCGCAACGTTGGCGATGTTGTTGCCGGTCACGTCCAGTTGTTTGTTGGCCGCATAGAGGCCGCTAAGGCCGATATTAAAAGACATGTTTCTCTCCCTCTGCCGTATTTAGCCGGCTCTATGTACCGATAGTCTGAATTTGCGACAGCTTGACGCTGCCCATGCCGCCAGCAAGGTTGAGCAGCATTTCGCCGCCGGTCTTGCTCAAAGTCACGCTGGTTACCGTGGCTGGCAGCGAAGTAGCGAGGGCAACCGAGTCGCCCTTGTCGCTCTTGGTGGTGGCATTGAAGGTGTAAGTGCCAGCAGGCGCGACCTCACCTTTGTCGTTCTTGCCATCCCAGATAAAGCTGGCATCGCCGGCACTCTGCGCACCCATGTCGAGGGTGCGTACCACGTTGCCGTCCTTGTCGGTGATCTTCACGGAGACGTTGCCCGTCGCCGCCGTCACCGCCACTGAGCCGGTCATGCTCTTGCTGGTATCAACCATGGCCTTGTCGGTCTGGGTGATGATCGAACGCCCCACCAGCGACGACGCTTGCAGCGCTTGCGACGAACTGAAGTTGCTGGAGATCGCATTCACCGAGTCGTTCAGGGTGTTGATGCCTTCCAGGCTGCTGAACTGTGCCAGTTGCGCCACGAACGCACCGTTGTCCTGAGGCGACAGCGGGTTCTGGTTTTTGAGCTGGGTCACCAGCAGTTGCAGGAATGCGTCCTTGCCGAGCGACTGGTTACCCGTCGCGGCCTTGGAAGCAGCACCGACACCGCTGTTGTCCGTCGCAGTCTTGACCTTGGCGTTAAAAAGGTTCTGGACTGCCGTGTTGTTAGTGGTATCAACGATGGCCATTATTTGGCGCCCCTTATCACTGACCCAGGGTCAGGACCTTCTGCATCATGGTTTTGGCGGTGTTCATCATTTCCGCGTTGGTCTGGAACGAGCGGCTGGCGGAAATCATGTCGGCCATTTCCTCGACCACGTTGACGTTGGGGTAGTAGACATAACCCTTTTCGTTCGCGGCGGGATGGTTAGGCTCATAACGGGCTTCCAGGTTGCTCTGGTCTTCGACCACACCAAGCACCTGCACGCCTTGGCCCGCCGCATCCTGGTTCTGGAACAGTGAATCGCTACCGCCGCTCTGGCCACCCTGGAACATGGTGGCAAACACCGGGTGACGGGCGCGGTAGGTCTGGTCAATGCTCGAAGACACGGTCTCGGCGTTGGCGATGTTACTGGCGACGGTGTTCAGGCGCGTGGTCTGCGCGCTCATGCCACTGCCGGCAATATTGAAAACACTGGCTAAAGACATGGCTTACTCTCCACGCAGGGCTGACATCAGCCCTTTGAATTTACTGTTGAGCAGGGTGAAGCTGGCCTGGAAGTTCACCGAGTTCTCGGCGTAGGCCGATTGCTCCAGCTGGGCGTCGACGGTGTTCTGGTCGATCGATGGCTGCATCGGCGTGCGATACAGCAGCGACTCGTCGCCACTGCTCAGGCCTTGCGCTTCGATATGACGGCTATTGGTCATATTCAAGGCGAAGGTGCCGTTCTTGTTCTTGTCCTGCTGTGCGGCGAGCACGGCGGAGAAGTCCAAGTCCCGAGCTTTGTAGTTCGGGGTATCGGCGTTGGCAATGTTGTTGGCCAGGACTTCAGCACGCTGGGCGCGGAAGCCCAGGGCTTGTTCGTGGATACCGAGCGCTTTATCGAAGCTGATGCTCATGGCGGAAACCTTTAGGCTGACCTGCTTTTCGTATCTGGGTTATAGCAAGGCGCATGCCAATTCCCTTAAGGCCCGTAATTCAAGGGGTTGCGGGATGTTTGCCAGCGGCAATGCCAGAAAAGCGGCAACGGTCTTCCGCGTGGCGCCAGTAAAGCGGCAATGGCGGTTGCCGCTTTACTGGCGGCGGCAACGGTGAGAGGCGAACGTCGAGGTTGTTGAGTGACCACTTGTCTGCACTGTCATTTCTGACAGTTGCGCTGTACGTCGCCTCGAATGCCTTATTAGCAGACGTCCCACCGTGCCTGGCAGAGGTTAAAAATGTTGAACATTCCGCCTCCAAAATTTAACGAACAAGATTCAGTGGTCCCCATCCCGAATCTGAACACCCTGCTTATTCTCGGCGACAGCGCCAAGTTGACGCTCGATTTCCCCGTCCAAGCCGGCGACATGATCTATCTGACATTGAGCAGCAGCGTCCTCGGCGGCGAATCATTACCCGTCCCGTGCAGGTGACTGCAGGGCGCACGTATGATTTCAGCTTTGATGTGATTGGAGGCGGCCCAACCTCCGATGGTTCGAGCCTATATATGACGATGAACGGTCTGCGGATAAGCACCGTCAATGTCCAGAACATTACCCAAGCCTCGCCGCAAACCGGGCGAGCAACCTTCACCGCCTCCGCCTCCGACACAGCCGGGCGGCTAGGTATTTTCAATGAGGCGGTTCCCAGCGGTGTTCATCGTCTTTCCCTGGGAAATATCCGAATGACGCTCAGGCCCTGAGTGACGACGACCAGGTGTCGTCAACACTTTGAGCGCATAAAAAACGGGAGGCCTTTGCGGGCCTCCCGTTTTTTATGCTCCAGCGCCGATCACTTGGCTTGGTAAATGATACCGGGACTGCACTGCACCATTTGGTAATGATCCGGCAGACCATTCAGTGCTTCGGATGCACCGAGGAACAGGTAACCACCGCGCTTGAGCGTACCGTGGATACGCAACAGGATGTCTTTCTTCACTTCAGCCGAGAAGTAAATCAGTACGTTGCGGCAAAACACCATGTCGAACTTGCCCAGACTGGCATAGCTATCGAGCAGGTTGAACGAGCGAAACTCCACTCGGCTCTTGATCGGCGCCTTGACCGCCCAACGCCCGGCCCCTTTCGGGTCGAAGAAACGTTGCAGGCGTTCCGGTGACAAACCACGGCCCAGGGCCAGGCTGTCGTACTCGCCGGTCTTGCAGTTGGTGAGCATAGAGCCCGACAAGTCAGTGGCGACAATTTGCGCCCCAGCCTTCAGCTGGCCCATGTTGGTGCGCTCGAACTCGTCGATGGACATCGAGATCGAGTACGGTTCCTGCCCTGAGGAACAGGCGGCCGACCAAATGCGCAGGCGCTGGCCCGGGCTGGCCTTGATGGCTTCCGGCAGCACTTTGTTCTTGAGCACTTCGAAGGGGTAGGTGTCGCGAAACCACAGGGTTTCGTTGGTGGTCATGGCATCCACCACCATTTCCTTTAGCCCGCTGCGCGGCTGGCCCTGGATGCGCTGTACCAACTCACCCAGGGACTTGATGCCCTGCTGCTCCATCAGTTTGTTGAGACGACTGGATACCAGGTACTGCTTGTTTTCACCAAGCAATATGCCACAGGCTTTTTCCAGGAAGACCCGGAACTGTTCGAAATCCAAATTACCCGTAGACACTGATACCGCCTCTAAAATCGTAAGACCGCCAGGGAAAAAGCCCCTTAGCCATGATCTGCTGCCTTGATCCGGTCGACTACCCGGGATGCCAGGTCATCAGGGCGGAATTTGGCCAGAAAGTCATCAGCACCGACCTTCTTGACCATCGCCTGATTGAATACACCCGACAACGAAGTATGCAGGATGATATGCAACTTTTGCATGCGTGGATCGTTGCGAATCTCGGCCGTGAGCGTGTAGCCATCCATTTCCGGCATCTCGATGTCGGAGATCATCATCAAGAATTCTTCTTCCGGCTTCTTGCCTTCATCCACCAGCTTACGCAGGTAATCCAAGGCCTGGCGACCATCGTTGAGGGCCACCACTTCCACACCCACGGTTTGCAGGCAACGGCTCACCTGCTTGCGCGCGACCGAGGAGTCGTCCACGGTCAGCACGCGCAACGAGATCGCCTTGTGCGCCGTCTCAGCGTCGACGACACCCACCGAAATGGATTCCGAGGTCGGCGCCACTTCGGCGAGGATTTTCTCCACGTCGATGATTTCGACCAACTGGTTATCGACCCGCGTCACCGCCGTGAGGTAGTGATCGCGGCCGGTGCCCTTGGGCGGCGGATGGATCTCCTCCCAGTTCATGTTGACGATGCGTTCCACCGAGCGCACCAGGAAACCCTGGGTCTTGGTGTTGTATTCGGTAATGATCACGAACGGGCTCTGGCGGTCCTGCAAACCTGCAGAACCGGTGGCCAAGGCCAGATCAAGAATGGGGATGGTCGCACCACGGATGTTGGCCACGCCACATACCACCGGACTGGACTTGGGCATGATCGTCAGTTTGGGGCACTGCAGCACCTCCCGCACTTTAAACACATTAATGCCATACAGCTGCTTGCCATCGAGGCGGAACAGCAACAACTCCAGGCGATTCTGCCCTACCAGCTGTGTGCGCTGGTTTACTGAATCCATTACTCCTGCCATGCCCAGACTCCTACGCCAAAACCTAGAGGTACGAAGCGTACCCAACACAAAACGGCACGAGCTTTGCTATTTATTGATTTATGAACTTTAAAACGACAGTTTCCCGACGCCTGCCACGGTACCGCAGATTGCTCTGCGTCACGATGGCGTTGCTCGCCTTGAGCTCGGGCACGGCGGCCCGTGCAGATAATGTCACCTTGCCTGATCTCCTTATCGGCGTCACTCAAGGCTTTCTTGAGTTCACTGTAGAAGATTATTTGGCGACCACTCAGACGCCTGGCCGTTATGAAATCCAGGTCAGCCAATTGGACCCGCGCCTACGCATGCCAATGTGCGACAAGGAATTGACAGCCACCCTGGAAAGCCCCGCCCAGCCGATCGGCCGCGTGACGGTAAAAGTGCGTTGCGACGGCGCTTCGCCCTGGACCGTATTCGTACCGGCCCAGGTCAAGCTGTTCCGCGATGTAGTGGTCGTCACACGCCCGCTCAAACGCACCGGTATCATCGGTTTTGAAGACGTTGCGCTGCGCGAACGGGACATAAGCCTGATCAGCCAGGGCTACCTCACCTCTGTGGACCAAGCCGTCGGGCAAAAACTAACCCGACCAATGGTCACCGACCAGGTGATAACGCTCGTCCACCTGGAACAGGCTGAAGTGATTCGCAAGGGTGACCAAGTGGTGATTTCGGCCAGCAGTGGCGGGCTGATGGTAAAGATGCCGGGCGAAGCGCTGTCCAACGGAGGGATGAGCGAACAGATACGAGTCAAGAACCTCAACTCCAATCGCGTGATCAAGGCTCAAGTTACCGCGCCGGGCCAAGTCGAGGTAGCTTTATAGATCACTGGTATCAAGCGTCAGGTTTTCCTACACTGTGCGTTGGATGTCGACCTGTACAGGTTTATTGTCATTCGAGCCTAAAGTTTGTTCGGGTATGGCCGAAAACATGGCAAGCGTCCAAATACCCAGAGGTTTTTTTATCATGGTCATCGATTTCAGTCGTTTGAATAACACCCCGGCATTGCCCGGCAATACGCGCACCAGCGGTGCCAAGGACAGCGTAGAAGCCAAGGCCCAGCCAGCGCCCGCCGCCAAGACCGAACAGGCCAGCGCCAGCCAAAGCGGGGAATCGGTACACCTGAGCAATGAGGCTCAACAGTTGCAGAAGGTCACTGACTCGCTGCGCGACCAACCGGTTGTCAATAAAGCCCGCGTGGCCGAGTTGAAACAGGCAATCGCCGATGGCAGCTATAAAGTCGACAGCAACCGTGTAGCCAGCAAGCTGCTTAACTTCGAAGCCGAGCGCTAGGCAAAGGCCTGCGCAGGGCTTTTGGACGCTTAAAACCCAAGGCCAGCCATGCACCACGACGAACATTTGCTTGAACTGATCATTGATGATCTGGCGCCGACGCAACATTTGCTCGAGCTGCTGAAAGAAGAATCCCTGGCACTCTATGGCCGGGACATGCGCTTGCTGGAAGAAATTCTGGCGCGCAAGCAGTCGCTGATTGTGCTGCTGGAGCAGCATGGCAAAAAGCGCAGCGAGATTCTCATCAGCCTCGGCCTACCGGCTGATCACGACGGCCTCGCACAACTGGCTAGCCACTCCTCAGTCGGCGATCAGTTGCTGGCGCAGAGCACCGCACTGAACCAATTGCTCACCGAGTGCCAGGACGCCAACCTGCTCAACGGTCAGTCGATCCAGCTGCAGCAAGCCACGACCGCCAACCAGTTGCGCATACTTCACGGCGGAGAGCCTCCGGCCCTTTACAACGCCCAAGGCTCAACCTCGCGCCTGGTCAAGCCAAGCACCCGCAGCCAGGCCTGACACTGGTTTACAGCGCGCCCTATCCAAGGCGCGCTACATGCTGGCAAAATGCCGGTTCTTGCGTGTAGTCGTATTTTGTCTGGAGATGGAAGAACCGTGTTCAACGCCCTTAATGCGGAAGATGCCCCGCAGCCACCCAAGGTGCTCACCACGCCTCTGGAAATCGCCAGCACGTTGCGCATGCTGCAAGAAAGCCATGATCCGCTGATCATCACTTTCCACGAACGCAGCCAGCGCTTCCAAAGCTACTTGGTGGACGTTGACCGGGACAGCAAGACGCTGGCCCTGGACGAAATGATCCCCCGCGACGGTGAACGCTATCTTGAGAATGGCGAACCGTTCCGCATCGAAGGCTTTCATGACGGCGTACGCGTCGCCTGGGAAAGCAATGGCACGCTGACCATTAGCGAAAAAGACGGCCATCGCATCTACACCGGCAGCATGCCCGACGAAGTGGTCTACCATCAGCGTCGCAATGCTTTTCGCGCCGCCTTGAAGCTGGCGCAATTGGTCAACATCGAGCTGGGTGGCGAGAAACTCAAGGCGCCGATCAGCGGCAAGTTGCTGGATATCTCCGCCACCGGCTGCAAATTGCGCTTTGAGGGCGATATTTCCGAGCGCCTGCAACTGGGCCAGGTCTACGATCGCTTTATCGCCGCCCTGCCCTTCGGCAGCATGACCACCTCCGTCGAGCTGCGTTACTTGCACCTCGAAGACAAGATCAACACCACATTCGCCGGTGTGCGCTTCCACAACATGAGCGGCCTGGTGCAACGGCAGGTGGAGCGGTTTGTGTACCAGTTGCAGCGTGAAGCGCGGCGCTTTGACAAAGACGACGACCTTTAAGCCTTAAAGGTCGCGGCAAAAAAAACGGGCAGATCCTGATGGGATCTGCCCGTTTTTGCTTTCAGGGGCGTGCCCTGCTCAAGTCATGAGGATGCTCGTCCGGCCCCAGAGGCTCCGGCGGACCTTCAAAAGCCGGCTCATCCGCCGGTTGTTGCGGATCAGCTTCAGGCTCTGGGTCCGGGACAACGGTCTGCATTTGCTCCTGTACCACGGCTTCGTCTACTCGCGGGTCCAGGCACGCCACCAGCGGCGAGCTGGACATGCTGTCGGGCATCGCCACGTGGTGCAGCGGCGCATCGTCCACCTGATGCAGGTTGGTCACCGCCTTCGGCCGGATACGCCACACCAGGATCAACGCACACAGGCTGAAAAACGCATACAGCATGTGGCTGCCGAACAGCTTCATGACCACACCGGCCAACAGCGGCCCAATACTTGCGCCGATGCCGTAGGTCACCAGCAACATGGCGGTCAGCGAGACCCGACGATCGCCTTCAACATGGTCATTGGAAAACGCCACCGCCAGCGGATACAGGCAGAACTGCACCAGGGAACACAGGAACCCGGCCACAAACAGCACTTCCAAAGGCACTTTGGTCAACACCGCCAACGGCAATGCAGCCACCGCCAGGCACAAGGCAAAGCAACGAATCAGCAAGGCTCGATCATAGCGGTCCGATAACCAACCCAACGGCCACTGCACCAACAGCCCAGCAAAAATGCAGCTACCCATAAACAGACCGACTTGCTCGGTGGTCAGGCCTTGCTGCGAGGCATAGAGCGGCGCCAAACCGTAGAACGAACCGACGATCAACCCTGCGCCCAACACCGTGCTCAGTGACTGCGGCACACGTTTGATAAAGAAGCGCGGCTCCATCGGCGCAGGATGCAGGGGCGCCGGGTGAATCCGCCGGGTCATGGCTACCGGCACCAGGCACAGCGCAAAACACAGGGCGACCAGCATCAGCAACTCGAGACCGAGCTCGGGGTGCATCACTAGGATCAACTGGCCCAGTACCAGGCCGAGATAGGACGCGATCATATAGCCACTGAACACCACGCCACGCTGCTTGGCGTCCGCCTGCTCATTGAGCCAGCTTTCGATGACCATGTACTGGCACATCATCCCCAGGCCCACGATCATCCGCAGCACGATCCAGGCCGG
This sequence comes from Pseudomonas sp. IB20, assembly GCF_009707325.1. NCBI lineage: Bacteria > Pseudomonadati > Pseudomonadota > Gammaproteobacteria > Pseudomonadales > Pseudomonadaceae > Pseudomonas > Pseudomonas gelidaquae. Next base: position 3,915,754 of record NZ_CP046103.1, read on the forward strand.
CAGCCAGTTAATCAGGCCATGGCCCAACACCGCCGCACCGACAATCCCGGCACAGGTGGCATACGCGCGAATATGCCCGACCCGGGCGATCAGGCGGTGCCCGATCTTGCCGCCCAGCACTAGGCCAAAGTAGTTGGCCGCCATCAGCGCACCCACCCACAGGCTGTCGACATGGTCGGCAGCGAGGCGCAGGGCCAGGTAAGTACTGAGCAGGCCGGAGCCGATCAGCATCATCAAGGAGGCGAAATAAAGGGCTCGAAAAGATTTCCAGATTTGGCGCATCGGCGTTCCGAGCGGCTCCTTGCAGTGGGTGACAGGGCTATCGGCATGATAGTCCGGGGTTGCCGGGTCCGGACAGGCGATAAATCGGTATCCGGGGAATATTTTGCTTAATAGCTCAGACGTTGCCTGGCCGCGTGCAAGGTACAAAGATGGCGATAAATACATCGCGCACCTGCTGTGAACACCGATCGCCGGCAAGGTTCGACCGGTGTTTGACGAGCACCCACAAAAAAGCCCCGCCAGAGCAATCTGTACGGGGCTTTTCAGCGTTGAATTTGGTGTCCCAGGGCCGGTTCGAACGCCACCTTCCCCTTAGGAGGGGGATGCTCTATCCAATTGAGCTACTGGGACAAATGACAGCCATCGGGCCAAAAGCGCAGCGACGGACGGCGTGCATGTTAACGGCCGAGGTCGGTTTTGTCATGTCGTCCGTTGGCTTTTTGAGTGTAGGCCGATCCTTGTCGTGGGGATTACAGTTTCGCCGAGTAAACCCGGGCACTTGGCGCTATCGTGCAAATTGCACTCCTGCAAAATAGCCGCATTGCAAATTGCAACGTAGCATGACTAAAAATAACACCTAACTTATTGCTTTTATTGATATAAAAGATTGGCACGGGACCTGCAATACTTATCCTACAAAACCATTCGGCCCAGCCACTGCGGAGAACAAGAACATGAACAGCGCCCTACTGTTAAGCCTCAACGCTGTGGCCCTGGCTGCACTGGTCATGTTCCATTTTCAAGCAACCCAAGATGACGTCGCGCAAATCAGCCAGCCGGTGCCTCACCACCTGCAACAGCGTCCGCAATTGGCGGTGATGAACCCCACTGTGCAGTCGCCGATTCGTGTGGCCCAAGACACTCAGGCAGCCCCCGTCTCTGAACACTGGGTTTTCTGAGGAAGCCTTTATGACGAAACCCGCCTGGTTATTCCTGTGCCTGACCCTGGCAGCCGGCCTATTTGGCCTGAGCACACCCTCTCAAGACGGCCAAACAACAGCCCTCATAGCCGCCGGCGTCTTCGCTGGTTTGCTGGTTCTGACGCTGATCGTTGGGCGCCGTATCAAATTCGATCCTGTGCTGCGCTAAGAACCTCCTCGCGTCACCCCTTCCTACCTTATGTCGCAACGCCCTAGCAAATCGGCAAATTGCCACTAGTCTTAAATGCGAGGGCAAAAGGCCATATTGCTATAGGATGTGCGGCCTCAAACCCTGTTGTGGCCTGGACTTACGAGAAGTTCCGTCGCGGAATCACTCGTTGAAAAGTTTTCAAACCAGTCCGCAAAAATGCAAATGAGTGCTGGCATAAAGCCTTTAGTCGGTTCAATATTTGTCACAGAATTGACGCCAAGGAAATGTCAAATCTGAGGCATGATGCGGCCTCTTTGCAATTCGGGTTGAACTTTGGTCGTGAGCCTTGTCTTAACACTCATCTTGCGGCCAATTCCAAAAACCGCTCCCCTGAACTAACCGGTTAAATATATGCGCCCATTGAAACAGGCAATTTATTCCAGCCGTACGGCTGACAAGTTCGTCGTACGTCTGCCAGACGGAATGCGGGAACGCATTGCCGAGGTGGCTCGCAATCATCACCGCAGCATGAACTCCGAAATCATCGCGCGCCTCGAACAAAGCCTCATTCAGGAAGGTGCGCTGGGAGAAGAGTTGAGCATGCGCCTGGACAGCCCAGAGCTGTCACTGCACGAACGCGAACTGCTGCAGCGTTTTCGTCAGCTCTCCCACCGCCAGCAAAATGCTCTCGTCTCGCTTATTGCGCACGACGTTGAGGCGGCCGCAGAAGCCAATTGATCTGCAACTGAAAGCCGAAGCCAGCCCTGTGCTGGCTTTTTTTTGCTTGGGATTTGAGTAGAAGAAGCAAAGCGGGAGCAGATTTGCTCCCGCGGGAAGGGATCAGAGCAGGAAGATCGTCGCCAAGCCCAGGAAGATGAAGAAGCCACCACTGTCGGTCATGGCGGTGATCATCACACTGGCGCCCATCGCCGGGTCGCGCCCAAGGCGCGCCAGGGTCATGGGGATCAGCACCCCCATCAGCGCCGCCAATAGCAGGTTGAGGGTCATGGCGGCCGTCATCACGACGCCCAGTGACCAACTGCCATAGAGCAAATAGGCGACCACACCGATCACACCACCCCACACCAGGCCGTTGATAAGGCCCACGGCCAACTCTTTGCGCAGCAGGCGCGAGGAATTAGCGGTACTCACCTGATCCAGCGCCATCGCGCGCACGATCATGGTGATGGTTTGATTACCGGAGTTGCCGCCGATACCGGCCACAATCGGCATCAGCGCTGCGAGGGCCACCAGCTTCTCGATGGAGCCTTCAAACAGCCCGATCACACGTGAAGCTATGAAGGCGGTGATCAGGTTGATCGCAAGCCACGCCCAGCGGTTATGCAGGGAACGCCAGACCGACGCAAAAATATCTTCCTCTTCACGCAGACCCGCCATGTTGAGGACTTCGGTTTCACTCTCTTCACGGATCAAGTCGACCATTTCATCGATGGTCAAACGGCCGATCAGCTTGCCGTTCTTGTCGACCACCGGCGCGGAGATCAAGTCATAACGCTCAAATGCCTGCGCCGCCTCATAGGCGTCTTCATCCGGGTGAAAACTCACGGTATCGCTGGCCATCAGATCCGCAACTTTCTTGTCAGGATCATTCACCAGCAAACGCTTGATCGGCAACACACCCTTAAGAATGCCTTCGTAGTCGACCACGAACAGCTTGTCGGTGTGACCGGGCAATTCTTTGAGGCGGCGCAGGTAACGCAATACCACTTCCAAGCTGACGTCTTCGCGGATGGTGACCATCTCGAAGTCCATCAACGCGCCGACCTGATCCTCATCGTAGGACAGCGCTGAACGCACACGCTCACGCTGCTGGCTATCGAGAGCCTCCATCAGCTCATGGACAACATCACGGGGCAGCTCGGGGGCCAAGTCGGCCAACTCGTCGGCGTCCATTTCCCTGGCCGCAGCGAGGAGCTCGTGATCGTCCATGTCGGCGATCAGGGTTTCACGGACCGAGTCGGACACTTCGAGCAGGATATCGCCATCGCGGTCAGCCTTGACCAACTGCCAAAGGGTCAGTCGATCATTCAGCGGCAAGGCTTCGAGGATATAGGCGACGTCGGCGGAGTGCAGGTCGTCGAGCTTGCGCTGCAACTCGACGAGGTTTTGCCGGTGCACCAGGTTTTCGACGCGGTCGTGATGCGGACCTTCCTGGCGGTGCGTGAGGTCTTCGACCACGCGCTGGCGCTGCAGCAGCTCGATAACTTGAGCCAAACGATCCTGCAGGCTGTCTTGTGTTTTCTTTACTTCTACTTCGGTCATAGGCGAACTCCACTCCCAGCAGCGGGGCACGCCGGAAGGATCAATCAGTCAATTCATGATTGGAAAAACGGGGTACTGAGTAACTACTGGGTAAGTCCATGGAGGTATTCCACAAGCCCCGGCGGGGCTGACGGGCGCAATGATACACCTTGCGTCCGTTTTAAACGTTAAAAAACTGGAAAGAACAAGCGCTTGCGAGCCAAAGCTGAACATCGGCTGCATATAGAATTGCGACGACGCAGGCTGAAAGGAAAACACATGGCGCTGGAGAAAAAGATGAAACCCTACACAAACCCCAGACGGCAAAAAGCCCGCACTAGGCGGGCTTTTTGTTTGTATGGTGCACTCGACAGGATTCGAACCTGTGACCGCTCGGTTCGTAGCCGAGTACTCTATCCAGCTGAGCTACGAGTGCAGATTGTGTTTTTAGACCAGATCACAACTGGTTGAAGCTGAGTCACCTGCATCGCTGCAACTGACTCTTAAATGGTGCACTCGACAGGATTCGAACCTGTGACCGCTCGGTTCGTAGCCGAGTACTCTATCCAGCTGAGCTACGAGTGCATTTGTTGCCGCGCATTATAGGCCGTTCAATCTCTATGTAAAGCTATTTTTTCGAGCAATTTCAACAACTTACCGAAAAAACCAGATTGCAACGTACTAAGCAAATAATGGCGGAGAACGGGGGATTCGAACCCCCGACACCCTTTTGAGGTGTACTCCCTTAGCAGGGGAGCGCCTTCGGCCACTCGGCCAGCTCTCCGCAACACGGGGCGTATATTAACCACGTTCATCCCCGTTTGCAAACATAAAAAACGATAAAAATTAAAGGCTTGGTTCTTCGTCCTTCTCTTTCTTGATCCGCAGGTAGATTTCCTCGCGGTGGACCGCTACCTCTTTCGGAGCGTTAACCCCTATACGTACTTGATTGCCTTTGACGCCGAGCACGGTCACGGTGATTTCGCCATCACCGATAATCAGGCTTTCTGCGCAACGACGAGTCAGAATCAGCATACCTTTCTCCTCACGCATTTCAGTTCAGGAACAACAGTCTGCAAAAAAAAGGCCTTCGAACTGCAACCCAAAGGTCACAGCCCTACTCGCCTAAGTATTGTCGAGCGCACCAAAAAGAACATGCGCCCGGCAAAAAAATGAAAGGCGCGGTAAGCCGCGCCTTCCTGGCATCGCATCACTCGCCCGGTCGGGCCGGAGCATCCAGCTCAAAAGCGGTATGCAGCGAGCGTACAGCCAGTTCCAGGTACTTCTCTTCGATCACCACCGAGACTTTGATTTCCGACGTGGAGATCATCTGGATGTTGATGCTTTCCTTGGCCAGCGCCTCGAACATGCGGCTGGCAACGCCGGCATGGGAACGCATGCCCACACCCACGATCGACACCTTGGTAATCTTGGTATCGCCGACCACTTCACGGGCGCCGATCTCGCTCGCGGTGTTCTGCAGGATCCGTTCCGCCGCATCGTACTCGTTACGGTGCACGGTGAAGGTGAAATCGGTGGTGTTATCGTGCGAAACGTTCTGCACGATCATGTCGACTTCAATGTTCGCACCGCTGATAGGGCCGAGGATCTTGAAGGCCACGCCCGGGGTATCCGGCACGCCACGGATCGTCAGCTTGGCTTCATCGCGATTGAAAGCGATGCCGGAAATGATCGGCTGTTCCATGGATTCCTCTTCATCAATAGTAATGAGGGTGCCCGGACCCTCTTTGAAGCTGTGCAATACGCGCAGCGGAACGTTGTACTTGCCGGCGAACTCCACCGCGCGGATCTGCAACACCTTGGAACCGAGGCTGGCCATTTCCAGCATCTCTTCAAAGGTGATCTTGTCCAGGCGCTGGGCCACGGACACCACGCGCGGATCGGTGGTGTACACGCCGTCCACATCGGTATAGATCTGGCATTCATCCGCCTTGAGGGCCGCTGCCAGCGCCACACCGGTGGTGTCCGAACCACCACGCCCAAGGGTCGTGATGTTGCCGTGTTCGTCCACACCCTGGAAGCCTGCTACAACTACCACGCGCCCAGCCTTGAGATCAGTACGAATTTTCTGATCATCAATCTGCAGGATGCGCGCCTTGGTATGTGCGCTATCGGTGAGGATGCGCACCTGACTGCCAGTGTAGGACACTGCCGGCACACCGCGCTTATTCAGCGCCATAGCCAGCAAGGCGATAGTCACCTGCTCGCCAGTGGACACGATCACATCCAACTCACGCGGCAGCGGCTGTTGATCACCGCTGATTGCCTTGGCCAGATCGATCAGGCGATTGGTCTCCCCGCTCATGGCTGACAGCACCACCACCAAGTCGTCGCCGGCGTCGCGGAATTTCTTAACCTTGTCGGCGACCTGCTCGATTCTTTCGACAGAGCCGACCGAGGTGCCTCCAAATTTCTGTACGATCAAAGCCATTTCTAAGCCGCCTCAGCCCGTAAAGGGGCGCCCAATAAACAAATATTCCAGCAACCGAACGAGCCCATGACTAGACCACGGGCTCAGCCATAGCGCCTTAAATACCGGCTTCGACAAACGGCACGGTCAGGGCCAGGGCCGCGTCCAGGCTGCCGGCGTCTACACCACCGCCTTGCGCCATGTCCGGACGACCACCGCCCTTCCCGCCCACTGCCGCAGCGGCTTGCTTCATTAAATCACCGGCCTTGAGTTGGCCAGTCAGGTCTTTGGTTACACCGGCAACCAGAACGACCTTTTCCTCATGGACACCGCCGAGCAGGATCACTGCGCGGCCGAGCTTGTTCTTCAACTGATCGACCAAGGCCAACAGCGCCTTGCCGTCCTGACCGTCCAGGCGTACGGCCAGGACTTTCACGCCCTTGACGTCCAGCGCCGAGGCCGACAGATCGTCGCCCGCCGCGCTGGCTGCCTTGGCCTGCAACTGCTCCAGCTGTTTCTCCAGCGCGCGGTTGCGTTCCAGTACGGCGGACAGCTTGTCGATCAGGTTGTCGCGGCTGCCCTTGACCAGGCCGGCCGCTTCCTTGAGTTGTTCTTCGGCCGCATTGAGGTAGGCCAGGGCCGCAGCACCAGTAACCGCTTCAATACGACGTACGCCGGAGGCCACACCGCCTTCGCTGATGATTTTCAGCAGGCCGATGTCGCCGGTACGGTTGGCATGGATACCGCCACACAGCTCCACCGAGAAGCTGCCGCCCATGCTCAGTACACGCACTTCGTCGCCGTACTTCTCGCCAAACAGCGCCATGGCGCCTTTGTTCTTGGCGGTTTCGATATCGGTTTCTTCGGTTTCCACCGGGGTGTTCTTGCGGATTTCAGCGTTGACGATCTCTTCCAGCGCCTTGATCTGTTCAGGCTTGATCGCTTCAAAGTGGCTGAAGTCAAAGCGCAGGCGCTGGCTATCGACCAACGAACCCTTCTGCTGCACGTGCTCACCCAACACCTGACGCAACGCGGCGTGCAGCAAGTGAGTGGCAGAATGGTTCAAAGCAGTTGCATGCCGCACGTCGGCATCAACCTGCGTGTCGACTGGCGCGCCGACCGTCAGGTTACCCAACACCAACACACCGTGGTGCAGGAACGCACCGCCGGTCTTGGTGGTGTCGCGCACTTCAAAACGACCGGACGTCGAGCTCAGGAAGCCGCAATCACCCACCTGGCCACCGGACTCGGCGTAGAACGGCGTCTGGTCAAGCACCACCACCGCCTCTTCGCCTTCGCTCAACACGTCAACCGACTTGCCATCTTTATAGATAGCCACGATCTTGGCCGAGCCTGCCGTGGCCTGATAACCGGTGAACGCGGTCGGCACATCAACTTTGACCAAGGTGTTGTAGTCCAGACCAAAGGAGCTGGCGGAACGCGCGCGTACACGCTGGGCTTCCATCTCACGCTCAAAACCCGCCTCATCGACGGTCAGCTCGCGCTCACGGGCGATGTCGGCGGTCAGGTCCATCGGGAAACCGTAGGTGTCATACAGCTTGAACACCACGTCGCCCGGCACCACAGTGCCTTTGAGCTCAGCCAGGTCCTGCTCGAGAATCTTCAAGCCGTGTTCCAGGGTCTTGGAGAACTGCTCTTCTTCAGCCTTGAGCACACGCTCGATGTTGGCCTGCTGCTGCTTGAGTTCCGGAAAGGCATCGCCCATCTCGGCCACCAGCGCGGCAACGATTTTGTAGAAGAAGCTACCGGTAGCGCCCAGCTTGTTACCGTGACGGCAGGCGCGACGAATGATACGGCGCAACACATAGCCACGGCCTTCGTTCGACGGCAGTACGCCGTCGGCGATCAGGAAGCCACAGGAACGGATATGGTCCGACACCACCTTGAGCGAAGACTGGCCTTCGTTGGCGCAACCAATGGCTGCGGCAGACGCGCTCAACAGGTTGGTGAACAGGTCGATTTCGTAGTTGGAGTGAACGTGCTGCATCACCGCACTGATCCGCTCCAGGCCCATGCCGGTGTCAACCGACGGTGCCGGCAGCGGATGCAACACGCCATCGGCGGTGCGGTTGAATTGCATGAACACGTTGTTCCAGATTTCGATGTAACGGTCGCCATCTTCTTCCGGCGAGCCCGGTGGGCCGCCCCAGATGTCGGCGCCGTGATCGTAGAAAATTTCGGTGCACGGGCCGCACGGGCCGGTATCGCCCATGGTCCAGAAGTTATCGGAGGCGTAAGGGGCGCCCTTGTTGTCGCCGATGCGAATCATGCGCTCAGCTGGAACGCCGATTTCTTTGGTCCAGATGTCATACGCTTCGTCGTCCGTCGCGTAGACGGTGACCCAGAGCTTTTCTTTCGGCAGCTTCAGCACGCCAGTCAGGAAGGTCCAGGCGAACGTAATCGCATCTTTCTTGAAATAGTCGCCGAAGCTGAAGTTACCCAGCATCTCGAAAAAAGTGTGGTGGCGAGCGGTGTAGCCGACGTTTTCCAGGTCGCTGTTCTTGCCCCCGGCGCGTACGCACTTCTGGCTGCTGGTCGCGCGGGTATACGCGCGCTTTTCCTGGCCCAGGAAGCAGTCCTTGAACTGGTTCATCCCCGCGTTAGTGAACAGCAGGGTTGGGTCATTGCCTGGGATCAAGGAGCTGGAGGCTACACGGGTGTGGCCTTGCTCTTCGAAGAAGCGAAGGAAGGCTTCACGGATTTCTGCGCTTTTCATTAGGTTCTTCCACGGAGGCTGCGGCCAAAGGCCAGTGCGCAACATCATCAGACGGAGCGACGGCAAAGGGCCGCATTATATCGGCCCTTTGCCGGTGGTACAGCGTGTTTATACGATAGAAACGCTCAATTAGACGGCGGGCACGGTCATTTCTGCGAAAAATCGACAAATGCCTGCACGACGTGCTCAATCTGCGCCCGGCTGACATCCAGATGCGTGACCATGCGCAGACGCGGCGCGGCGCTCAGCTTGATCCCGCGCTCAGCAGCAAATGCCTTCAAGGCCTGCGCCCGATCACCGACCTGCACATACACCATGTTGGTCTGGACCGGTTCCACCTCAAAGCCGGCTTTGCGCAACGCATCGCCCAGCCACTGCGCATTGGCGTGGTCATCGGCCAGGCGCTGCACCTGGTGATCCAACGCATACAGCCCCGCCGCCGCCAGGGAGCCGGCCTGGCGCATACCGCCACCGACCATCTTGCGCAGGCGACGCGCCTTGGCGATCAACGCCGCCGAGCCGCACAACACTGAGCCGATCGGCGCACCCAGGCCTTTGGACAGGCACACCGACACCGAGTCGAAATGCTGGGCGATTTCCCGCGCATCCACCCCAAGCTTGACCGCCGCGTTGTAGATTCGCGCGCCATCCAAGTGCAAAGACAGGCCATGCTCACGGGTAAACGCACGCGCCTTCGCCAAGTATTCCAGCGGCAACACTTTGCCCTGCATGGTGTTTTCCAACGCCAGCAGACGGGTGCGGGCGAAGTGGAAATCGTCGGGTTTGATCGCTGCCAGCACGTGGTCCAGATCCAGCGAGCCGTCCGCCTGTACTTCCAGCGGCTGCGGCTGGATCGAGCCCAGCACCGCCGCGCCACCGCCTTCGTATTTGTAGGTATGAGCCTGCTGCCCGACGATGTACTCCTCGCCGCGCTCACAGTGAGCCATCAACGCCAACAGGTTGCTCATGGTGCCGGTGGGCACGAACAACGCCGCCTCGAACCCCAGGCGCTTGGCCAGTTCGGCCTCCAGGTGGTTGACGCTCGGGTCTTCGCCGTAGACGTCGTCGCCGCTGGCGGCACTGGCCATCGCGTCACGCATGCCGGGGGTGGGTTGGGTCACGGTGTCGCTACGCAGGTCGATCACAGACATGAAACAAGCCTCTAATGGGTTAAATAAGTTCCTTTTATGGATGATTACTGCGGGCAAAGCCACGCAATATCAAGCCCCACGTTACTTCAATCGAATACCAACCAAACAAACCGATATAGGTTATCGATGCGGCAATCGTGCAGTTTTTGAAAAACCATGTTAAAAACTCTCCGCCACCAGGGTTCTGGCGGCAACGTTCTCAGGGCGGGGTGCAATTCCCCACCGGCGGTAATTGCACGCAATGTGCATAGCCCGCGAGCGCTTGGCGCCTCGAACTGCTCACGCAGGACGGCGACAAGGTCAGCAGACCCGGTGTGATCCCGGGGCCGACGGTCATAGTCCGGATGAAGAGAGAACGGGATTGGCACCTAAGGGCCGCGCGCCGGGTTCATGCTTGCATGACGCAGCGCTTCGTACCCTTAAATCCCATTCGATTCATAACGCCCTGTTTTTTTCTTAAACAGGAGTCAGAACATGCAACCCACCGCAATCGACAGCAAAAGCAAAAACCATCACGGCGAGCGTGTCGCGTTTATCCAGGCCTGCTGGCACAAGGATATTGTCGACCAATCGCGTAAAGGCTTCCTCGCCGAAATGATCGCCCAGGGCTACCAGGAATCGGACATCGACTTCTTCGAAGTCGGCGGCGCCTTTGAACTGCCCCTGCACGCCAAGCTGCTGGCTAAGACCGGCCGTTACGCCGGTATCGTTGCCGCCGCGCTAGTGGTGGACGGCGGCATCTACCGCCACGAATTCGTCGCCCAATCGGTGGTCAGCGGCCTGATGCAGGTGCAGTTGGAAACCGAAGTGCCGGTGTTCTCGGTGTCCCTGACCCCGCATCACTTCCACGCCGGCAGCGAGCACACCACGTTCTTCTACGAGCACTTTGTGCACAAGGGCCAGGAAGCTGCACGCACCTGCGCCGATACGCTGCACAAGGTCCGCGCTATCCGTCGCAGTGAACCGCGCGCTGTAGCGGTTTAAGCAACACCGCAAAAAAAATGTGGGAGGGGCTTGTGTGGGAGTCGGGCTTGCCCGCGATGCAGTCACCTCGGTGTGTCAGTCACACCGCGGTGATGCTATCGCAGGCAAGCCAGCTCTTACACAAGCCCGCCCCCACAGTTGGATCCGATCAAGCCTTGAGATTTATGCCAGGCCAGCGTCCGTGGTCGGCACAATCAATATCCCAGCACGCAAACCATTCTTCACCTTAGGGTTGGGAAAAATGATGCGCGCGCCCTCCTCTTCGATCACCCAACGCGTCTTGGCCACGTCTTCAGCCAGCAGATAGCCCTTGGCCAATGGCGAAAAGTTTTCCACATCCGCCGGCAGGTGCAGCAAGAACGCATCACTGTGCTTGATCACTTCACGCGACACGGCAAACAGCTGCAGGCCATCCAGGCTCTCGGTCGCAGGCTCAGAGCCTTCGATGATGTGCTTGAGGCGCGCCTCCAGGCGGGAAACATCCACGCCCTGGTTATGCCCGAACGGCCGCGCCTTGCCCAATTCCAACGTGAAGGCTTCGGCCCCCAGTTGTTCGTAGGTAAACGCGGTGAAGGTGATCGAGGTCTTGTTCTGCAACAGCACCGCTTGCATGCCGGCGGCGCACAGGCGCGCCAGTTCGTGGCGTGAGTGCTGGCGGCCTTCATTCCACGGGTACAGGGCGAACTGCTCGATCTTCGAGCCGCGAATGGCGGTGTGCAGGTCGTAATGCAGGCGCGAACGGCCAGGCAGGCTGAAGAAGGTGCGGGCCAGTTGCTCAAGCTCGGCGGCGCGCATGGCCTCCGGGCCGATGTTTTGTTCATGGCGGCCGTTGAACAGCCGGTTGACGTCCAATTCGAGGTAACGCTCGCCGCGGCGCATGGCCTCGGGGTTGCCGAACAGGAACAGAATACGGGAGCGGGGTTTAATCTCCCCACGGGCGATGCCATGCAACAGGCGATCGAGCAGTTCGATCGGCGCCGTTTCGTTGCCATGGATGCCGGACGACAGCAGCAGGTCGCCGCCGTTGTCCTTCACTTCAGGCGGGCGCACTGCGAGCGCGCCCTCGCTGAGCCAGCGCATCTGCACGCCGTCGACAGTCAGTTGAATTTTTTGCGCCGGTTCGCGACCGGCGAGGGTCAGTTCAAGCAGTTTGCCGAGGGCGAGCATAAGCAGCTTCCTTAGTGGTTGCAGCCAGGGCCGTGGACGTGATCGTCGTCATCACCTTCGACATCAGCCGGTTCCATTTCCAGTTGCAGGCTCATCAGATTGGTGGCCAGTGGGCGCATCAGCAGGTTGGCGTACTCGGCGTCGCCTTCTTCCACGTCTACACCGATCAGCAGTTGGCCGCGGCCGTCGTGCTGGATCCAGATCTCTTTGCCCTGCCAGACCACGGCGACGCGGGTGCAGGAGGTTTCCAGCTGGGTGCCGTCGGTGTCTTCAAGGATCAGTTTCAGGGTGTCGGTGGTCATAAATAGTTCTCAGCCGTGCGGAATTAATTGATCTGGAAAGGATAAACCGAGCCCAGTTTAAGGATTTGCGTCAGTTCATCCAGTGCCGTCCGGCACTCAAGCAGCAATTGCGGGTCAGCCAGGTCGCTTTCGCGCAGGCTGTCGCGGTAGTGCTTGTCGACCCATTGGGTCAGCGTGTCGTACAACGGCGCCGTCATGATAACGCCTGGATTCACCGCCGCCAGTTCCGTTTCGTTCAACGCTACGCGCAAGCGCAGGCACGCCGGGCCACCGCCGTTCTGCATGCTTTGCTTGAGGTCGAACACCTTTACTTCGCGGATCAGCCCGCCGGACGCTGTCAGGCCTTGCAGGTACTGCCAGACGCGCTCGTTGGCACGGCATTCTTCCGGCACGATCAGCAGCATCGAGCCGTCGGCGCGGGTCAGCAACTGGCTGTTGAACAAGTAGGAACGCACTGCGTCCTCGACGCTGACCTGGGCGCGCGGCACGCACACCGACTGGAAGTTGCCGCCCAGCTTGCCCAACTTGCCGTGCAACTCAGCGAGCATCTGCTCGGTGTTGAGGAAGGCGTCCTCGTGATAGAACAGCACCTCGCCGTTGCCCACCGCAATCACGTCGTTGTGGAACACACCGGCATCGATCACTGATGGGTTCTGCTGGGCGTAGACCACGCCGTCGTCCTTCAAGCCGTGCAAGCGCGCGACGGCTTGGGAGGCTTCAAGGGTCTGGCGCGCCGGGTATTTCTGCGGCGCCGGGTAACGGGTGTCGAACGCACTGCGGCCGAACACGAAGAACTCGACGCCCGCCTCGCCATAGTCACGGCAGAAACGCGTGTGGTTGGCCGCGCCTTCGTCGCCGAACTGCGCCACCGCCGGCAATGCGGCGTGGTGGGCGAAGTGTTTGCCATTGGCAAACATCGCCCCCAGCACGCGGCTGGTGGTCGGGTGCTCGATGCTGCGGTGGTATTTGCAGTTGAGGTTGGCGGCAGTGAAATGCACGCGACCATCCGCCGTGTCGGCGCTCGGGCTGACCGTGGCGGCGTTGGCCACCCACATGCTCGACGCCGAGCAGCTGGCGACCAGCAGCGGCATGGCTTGCTTGGCGGCTTGCTGGATGACTTGGGCATCGCTGCCGCTGAAGCCGAGGTTGCGCAGGGCGGCTACGTCAGGACGTTCCTGCGGTGCCAGCACGCCTTGCACAAAGCCCATGTCCATCAGCGCTTTCATTTTTTGCAGGCCCTGCAACGCCGCTTCCTTCGGGTTCGAAGACTGCTGGCTGTTGCTCTGGGACGCGACGTTGCCGTAGGACAAACCGCCGTAGTTATGGGTCGGCCCCACTAGACCGTCAAAATTGACTTCATAGGATTTCATCGGCGAGGCTCCACGAACATCTGTTTTTATAGGCATCTAGTGCAGATCTCTATCTGTAACCCGATCAAGTGGGGGAGCTGGCTTGCCTGCGATGCAGACGACTCGGTCTTTCAACTGGACCGAGGTGATGCCATCGCAGGCACGCCAGCTCCCACATTAGATCAGTGTCACCTTCACTTCAGCGTTATACCTGGGGTCAGCGTTGCTGGGACCACCAAGCTCGGGGTCTCAAGCGAGGCCACCGGGTACGCGCAATAATCCGCCGCGTAATAAGCACTGGCGCGGTGGTTGCCCGAGGCCCCTACCCCACCGAACGGCGCAGTACTGGCGGCGCCGGTCAGTTGTTTGTTCCAATTGACGATCCCGGCGCGGCTTTCCAGCCAGAACTGCTGGTAGCGCGATTCGGAATCGGACAACAAACCCGCGGCCAAACCGTACTGGGTGTTGTTGGCCTCAGCGATGGCCGCAGCAAAGTCAGCGTAGCGGATGACCTGCAACAGCGGGCCGAACAGCTCTTCATCTTCGCGCTCGGTCACGCCGGTCACATCGATAATGCCTGGGGTCAGCAACGCGGCCTGATCCTGGGGCTGGGTCATTTCCAGCAGCGCCACGGCGCCATTGGCCAACATCAATTGCTGGGCGTCCATCAAGGCTTTCGCCGCACCGAGGGAAATCACCGAGCCCATGAACGGCGCCGGCTGCTGGTCGAACGCACCGACTGCAATCGTCGCGCTCACCGCCACCAGGCGCGCCAGCAACGCATCGCCCCAGGCGCCTTCCGGCACCAGCAAGCGACGCGCACAGGTGCAACGCTGGCCGGCAGAAATGAACGCTGACTGGATGATGGTGTAGACCGCCGCATCCACGTCGGCCACTTCGTCGACCACCAGTGGGTTGTTGCCGCCCATTTCCAGCGCAAGGATCTTGTCCGGGCGCCCGGAGAATTGTTGGTGCAAGTGATTGCCGGTGCGGCTGGAACCAGTAAAGAACAACCCGTCGATACCTGGGTTGGCCGCCAGGGCGATACCGGTTTCGCGCGCGCCTTGCAGCAGGTTCAACACGCCCGCCGGCAAACCGGCTTCGATCCAGCACTGCACGGTCAGCTCGGCGACTTTAGGGGTCAGCTCGCTCGGCTTGAACAGCACGGTATTGCCCGCCAGCAACGCCGGGACGATATGCCCGTTCGGCAAGTGGCCCGGGAAGTTGTAAGGGCCGAACACCGCCACCACACCGTGGGGCTTGTGGCGCAACACGGCAGTGGCGTCGCCCAGCGGGCCGCTCTTCTCGCCGGTACGTTCGCGGTAGCTTTGCACCGAGATCGCGATCTTGTTGGCCATGCTGGTGACTTCGGTGGCCGACTCCCACAGCGGCTTGCCGGTTTCTTCACCGATGCAGCGGGCGATTTCATCGGCGCGGCTTTTCAGCGTGGCGGCGAAGGTTTCCAGCACGCTGATGCGCTCTTCCAGCGGGCGCCGGGCCCAGCCGGGGAACGCTTGGCGCGCGGCCTGCACCGCCGACTCGACCTGTTCGGCAGTGGCGCCATTGCCGGCCCACAGCACGTGCTGGGTGACGGGGTTGCGCGATTCAAACAGTTCACCCTGGCCAGCCAGCCAGCTACCTGCGATATACAGCGAATTCATTATTTCGACTCCCGAGCAGCAGACA
Source organism: Pseudomonas sp. IB20 (assembly GCF_009707325.1). NCBI lineage: Bacteria > Pseudomonadati > Pseudomonadota > Gammaproteobacteria > Pseudomonadales > Pseudomonadaceae > Pseudomonas > Pseudomonas gelidaquae. Next base: position 3,931,176 of record NZ_CP046103.1, read on the forward strand.
ACGCAACAGCACGCACTTGATCACCCACCACCAGTTGCAGGCGTTTGGCGGTCTGCTGATCGACCACCAAGGTGCCTGCCGCCAGCCGGGCCGGAGCGGCCGTGATGCGGCACTCCTCGCGCTTGCGGTTATGAATCAGGAACGGCGTGGCGTCGTCCCCCGGCGTGCCGATGGCCAACACCAGCGACTGGCTGTCGCGCACCGCACGGATTTTACTGGTCTCACACTCCACCGCCGGGCCAGCGTCGAAAATATCGACATAGCCCTGGTAGCTGAACCCTTCGCTCTTGAGCATGCTCAGCGCCGGCTCGGTATCCGGGTGCACCTTGCCGATCACATTGCGCGCGTCCTCAGACAGGAAGCAGCTGTACAGCGGAAACTTGGGCATCAGCTCGGCGATAAAGGCCTTGTTGCCCACACCGGTGAGGTAGTCGGCCTGGCTGAATTCCATCTTGAAGAAGTGCCGGCCCAGGCTTTCCCAGAACGGCGAACGCCCGGCCTCGTTGGACACGCCGCGCATCTCGGCAATGATCTTGTTGCCGAACAGCTGCGGGAATTCCGCGATAAACAACATGCGCGCCTTGGCCAGCATGCGGCCATTGAGGCCGTTGCGGTAATCGGCGTGCAGGAACAGCGAGCACAGCTCGGAATTACCGGTGAGGTCGTTGGCCAAAAACAGCGTCGGAATCTCGCGGTAGATATTCAGCTCCTGGGAGGCGCTGACGGTCAGCCCGACCCGGAAGTTGTACCAAGGCTCGCGCAGGCCGACGGCACCGGCAATGGCAGAAATACCCACCACACGGCCTTCGTCGTTTTCCAGCACGAACAGGTAGTCGGCATCGCCGCGCCCGGCTTCGCCGCGAAAGGTTTTCTCGGCCCAGCCCACTCGGTGGGTCAGGCGCTCTTCGTTGGCCGGCAAGGTGGTGAGGCCGGTGCCGGTGCTGCGCGCCAGATCAATCAGGGCCGGTAAATCGCTGCTGCGTACGGGACGAACGATCATGCTATCTCCTCAAACGGGCCGCTTTGCAGCCACCCGCGAAACTCTTTTTTAAACAGCAACCAGGCGCACACTGGCACCTTCGCCAACACCCAGGGCTTCGGCCGTTTCCAGGTCCAACGTCACCGGTTTGCCGGGTGCGTAGTCCAGGTCCAGCATCACCGCGCGGTAATCCTGCAACTGCGCATTGCTCACCAGGTACTGACGGCCGGCCCCCTTGACCATCTCGCCGATCTTCACCGGCACCACGCGGCTCTGGGCAATCGAGCGAATGCCCGAGACCCGTGCATGCAGCGTTGGGCCGCCGTCGAAGATGTCGATGTAATGATCAGTTTCAAAACCTTCACGCATCAGGATGTCGAAGGTGATCTGCGCACGCGGGTGCACCTGGCCCATGGCTTCCTGGGCTTCGTCCGGCAGCAGCGGCACGTAGATCGGGTAATGCGGCATCAGTTCGGCGAGGAACGTGCGGCTTTTCAGCCCGCACAGCCGTTCGGCGGCGGCGTAGTTGAGGTCGAAGAAATTGCGGCCGATGGCGTCCCAGAACGGCGAATCACCGTTCTCGTCGCTGTAGCCAACAATCTCGGTCACCACCGAGTCGGCAAAGCGCTCGGGGTGGCTGGCGACGAACAACAGGCGGCCACGGGAGTTGAGTTCCGACCACGGCGAACCGACCAGCGCAGGCTCCACATAGAAGCTGGTGAGCAGGCTGTTGCCGGTGAGGTCGTGGCACTGGGAAAGCACGTGGATCTTGTTGTGGATCTTCAGCTCGCGGGAGGCGTGCACGAAGGTTTCGTTACGAAAGCTGTAGAACGGCTCCGAGTAACCGGCCGAGGCCACAATGGCCGAGCAGCCGACGAGCTTGCCGGTTGAGGTGTCTTCGAGCACGAAGAAATAACTTTCTTCACCGTTGAAACTGACCTCGGCCGCGAAGGACGCTTCGCTGGCGGAGATCTTGTCGCTTAGGCGTTCCACATCATCCGGCAAGGAGGTGACACCAATCGGGCTGTCCGCAGCCAGACGCTGTACCTCGCCCAGATCAGCCATTTGCGCGGGGCGCATCACCAGCATGGTGTCACTCCTTAACTCGAAAAACTCACAGAGGGAAAAATGCCGGACACAGGATCTGGGCTCACACAGATCCAATGTGGGGAGTCTTTTGTGGGCGCTGGCTTGCCTGCGATAGCATCAACTCGGTTTAACAAATGCACCGAGTTGTCTGCATCGCAGGCAAGCCAGCTTCCACAGAAATTGGCGCCCACATTTGATTCGGTCCGGCATATAGAATTTTTGCTCGACGCCCGATCACTCAGGCGCCGAACGGTCAATCAGGCTTGCGTCAACGTCTTCACAGCACGTTCAAAACGGTCCAGGCCTTCCTGAATGTCCGCCTCTTCCACCACCAGGCTCGGGGCGAAACGCACCACGTCGGGGCCGGCTTGCAGGATCATCAGGTTTTCTTTCTCGGCCGCGTTGAACACGTCCTTGGCCTTGCCTTTGAACGCATCGCTGAGCACGCAACCAATCAGCAGGCCCATGCCGCGCACTTGGGTGAAGATGCCGTACTTCTCGCCGATCTGTTCCAGGCGCGCCTTGAACAGGTCGTGCTTGGCATTCACGCCGGCCAGCACTTCTGGGGTATTGATCACGTCGATCACCGCTTCTGCCACCGCGCACGCGAGCGGGTTACCGCCGTAGGTGGTGCCGTGGGTGCCGACCACCAAGTGCTTGGCCAGGTCTTCACGGGTGAGCATGGCGGCAATCGGGAAACCGCCGCCCAGGCTCTTGGCGCTGGTGAGGATGTCCGGCACCACGCCGTAGTGCTGGTAAGCGAACAGGTGGCCGCTGCGGCCCATGCCGGTTTGCACTTCGTCGAACACCAACAGCGCGTTGTTGGCGTCGCACAGCTCGCGGGCACCTTGCAGGTAAGCCAGCTCGGCCGGCAGCACGCCGCCTTCGCCCTGAATCGGTTCCAGCACCACGGCGCAGGTCTTGTCAGACACGGCGGCTTTCAGCGCGTCCAGGTCGTTGTAAGGAACGTGCGTAATGCCGGTGATTTTAGGCCCGAAACCGTCGGAGTACTTCGACTGGCCACCGACGTTGACGGTGAACAGGGTACGACCGTGGAAACTGTTCAGCGCGGCGATGATCTCGTACTTCTCAGTACCGAAACGGTCGAACGCCACACGACGAGCCAGCTTGAACGCGGCCTCGTTGGCTTCGGCGCCGGAGTTGCAGAAGAACACGCGCTCGGCAAAGGTGGCGTCGATCAGCTTATGTGCCAGGCGCAGGGCCGGCTCATTGGTGAAGACGTTGGAAACGTGCCACAGCTTGTTGGCCTGCTCGGTCAGCGCACCGACCAGCGCCGGGTGCGCGTGGCCCAATACGTTAACCGCGATGCCGCCGGCAAAGTCGATCAGCTCGCGGCCGGCCTGGTCCCAGACGCGCGAACCTGCGCCACGCACGGGGATAAAGGCGGCAGGTGCATAGTTGGGAACCATGACCTGGTCGAAATCGGCACGTTGCACCGGGGCTTGCTCAACGGACATCGGAGTCTCCTGAAGAGGAACGCCTGCCTGGAACTGGCGGGCGATGCAGGGATTGTAAGGACAGTTTTCAGCGCCACCTTGTCGCCAAGCGACAACTTCTTATAGCGCCAACCCCGGTTTTACGCGGGTTTACGGCAATGCGACATATTGCGTCGCAATGGCGCAGTGTAAACCAGCGGCGGATGTTTCGGCACAACGCGCCGGGATCAGATCAACCCCTGTCGATTGCGATAAACCTGTAGCGCCCCGAAAGGGTCGTGCGCCGATTAACTGGAGCCCTTTCATCACGCTCAAGGATTGGCACCATGCCCGACGCTACTGAACAAACGCTGCAAGCCGCGCCCCCGAACCAGCCCGACAACCACTACGCCCCGCTGAAAAACGCGCTACCGCGCTGGCTCGGCGAAACCTCCCTGCGCCGCCGCCAAGCCTTGGGCAACAGTGTTGTGCGCCTGCCTCAATCGGTGCGCAGCGCCAGCCCCGACAACCTGGGCGAACTCAAGCGCTTGGCCACCGCCCACTGGAGCGCCCAAAACACCGTCGAACACGCCCTGGCCAACGTGCTCAATGCCCAAGACTTTGCCGAACCGATCCTCACCCTGGCCCTCAAGACGCAGTTCGGCCTGGACCTGGACGTCAAAAATACCTTCTTGCGCCTCTATGTCCCGCAAACACTGCCTGGTCTGCCGATCCACTCGGGAGCCGCGCGCACCTGGACCGTGTCACTGCTGGAGGCCGTGCTGCACAACTTTGAAGCCAAGGAAACCCAGGCAGACGCCTATGAAGCGGTGTCGACCTTCATCACCCGCCCCGACGCCAGGGGCCACTTCGACACCTTGCCAGCCATCAAAAAGGGGCTGTCGATCCACGCCTTTACCCAGCTGTGCCGCGACCTCGACATCGGCGCGCTGTATGCGAGCTACCTGCGAGAGCAACTGGGCTTGAACGAACCGGTCGCCGAAGCCGCCTTGCGCCTGAAGGTTGAGAACAGCCACAAGGCCGAGCTGCAAGCCGCACTGCACTGGGCCTTGATCACCGGCGACATCCAGCTGGACTATTTTCGCTTGATCCAAGGCCTGCTCGACGGCCTGGCCGGCATGCGCCTCGACGGCCAGGCACTGCGCTATCACGACCTGAGCCTGATGGGCGCCGACCTGCCCGGCATCATCGTGTTTGCGCCTGACCTTGAGACCAGCCGTTCGGCGGCGCGGGTGGTCGCCTATGTGCCCGGCGACCCCAAGCACCCGATCAAGGAATATGCCTCCTCCCAGGCGATGCAAAAAGAGCTGGTGCGCCAGTTGCGCGATGAAGGCTACCAACGGTTTTTCAGCCGGTTTGTCGCCCATGACCAACGCGGGCATTTTTTCGCCAACCTGGGCCAACTGCTGGCCAAAGTCACCTGGCACCCCCATGTACACGGCAGCAGCTTGCCGACCTGGTATGAAGCGCCCACAGACAACCCACGCGTGCGCTTTGTCGCCACACCCCGCAGCGGCGGGCTGGAGCGACATCAATACCAGCGCACACTCAATCAGATCCTCAACGACGGCCGCACCACCGCCGTCGCCACGGCAACCGTGGACCGCAATGCCCGTTGGGTACTCTGGGATTCATTCGTCAACGTCGCCTCCTCAATCCTGCAAGCCGCTGCCTTGATCATTGCGCCCTTCGTGCCGTTTGCCGGCGAATTGATGCTCGGCTATATGGCCTACCAATTGCTGGATGAGGTGTTCGAAGGGATCATCGACTGGAGCGAAGGCGTGCACAGTGAGGCCGTCGGGCACCTGCTGGGGGCGGTCGACGCCTTGGTGCAACTGGGTGGTTTCGCCGTGGGCGGTACGATTGCCATCGCCGAGTTTCGCAAGGTCCTGCCCCAGAGCGTCATCGACTTCATCGACCGCTTCAAGCCGGTAAAACTCGCCAACGGCCGCACCCTCTACTGGAAACCCGACCTCAGCGCTTACGAACAACCGATCAGCGTGCCGCAGGGCAGCTACCGCGACCCATCGGGGCTGTTCCAACACCCGCGCGCAAACCTGCTGAAACTGGACAACAAGGTCTACAACGTGGAAACAGACCCCGCGTCCAACACCCAGCGCATCGCGCATCCTTCGCGCCCTCACGCCTACCGCCCGCACGTGCGTCACAACGGCCATGGCGCCTGGCACACGGAGCTGGAACAACCGCTGCAATGGGGCCGACAAACCCTTTTGCGGCGCTTGGGGCACAGCGTGGAAGGCATCAGCGAGGCTGACCAGACGGTGGCGCTGAACATCAGCGGTGTCGACGAAGCGGCGCTACGCAAGATGCACGTCAACAGTGAAAAGCCCCCGGCCCTGCTGATTGATACCCTGGACCGCTTGCGCGTCGACCGCGCGCTTCAAACCCAGATCGACCAGCTCAACAGCGATGACCCGCAGGTGTACGGCAAGGTCGACCCACAGGCCAACCTGCAGTTATTGACCGGCCAGGGCTATTGGCCGCAAACCCGCAGCTTGCAATTTATCGACGCCCAAGGGCAAACCGCCTGGACGTTTGGCGACAACCAACTGCCCTCCATCCGGATCCTCGAAAGCCATTTGAACAATGGCGATCTGCTCAAGGCGATACTCACCCAACTGCCCCCGCAAGATGCCGCTCAAGCGTTTGGCGCAGACGTGGGTGATTCGCGCCTGAGCCTGGACACACGCGCCACCCACTTGCGAAAAAAACTTGCGGCGATTGCCCAAGAAAAGCGCATGTCGTTGTTCGAATCACACTACGCGCCCCTGCAAGCCACCCGTAATCCAAGGGCACAGCGCCTGATGGATGCCGCCCCTGGGCTGCCGGCCAGCGTCGCGGAAAAACTGCTGGACCACGCCACAGCCGAGGAGCTGGCAGAACTGGACAACCAACGCACGCCCCAACGCCTGAACCAGTCGGCACGCGATGCGTGGGCCGAAGTACGCGTTTGCCGCGCCTACGAAGGCTTGCACTTTGGCGCGGCCACCTGGGACACCGAGCGCCTGGCCCTGCATTCGCTGCCCCAACTGCCGGGATGGCCTGCGCAGGTGCGCCTTCAGGTCAGGGACTATTCGGCCAACGGCCTGCTGCGCGATCAGGTCGGCACTGCCCAGGCGCCGATCGTGCGCACGTTGGTACGCAGCGAAACCGGCGAATACACATGGCCTGACGACAACGGCGCACTCACCAAGCCCACCGATCTTTACTCGGCGATCCTCGGCGCACTGCCCGAGGCGCAACGCCAAACCCTTCAACTGGGCATTGATCAAGGCGTACGCCTGCGCCGGCGTATTCGAGAACACGCCCTGGCACGCAATCAATTGCGCGAACTGCTCAGTGCAGACCCCCTTCGCAAACCGACTTACGACCCGGGCATCATGAAGCTGCTGGGCGGCATGGAGGGCTACCCGGTCCTGGCTGAGCACGCTGATGGACCGCCGTCGCTGCTTGCGCAGGTACGCGATCTGTTTCCCACGCTTGACGATGCGCAAATACAGAACGCACTCGAACACATGCAAGCGCAACCAGGCGGCGCCAGCAATGAGCTCGCCCTCCTACGCGCGGAGCGCCAGGTATTGCGCCAAAACCTGCAAACCTGGCAGCAAGCCATCCCCGCTATCGACCCCGAAACCCAGCTTGCAATGACGCCTCAGCGACGGGATTACGAGCAAAGGACCCGCCACCTGATAGCCGCACAACTGGAAGAGTGCTGGCGTCAGGAAACCCCGCGCGACCAGTACTTTACGGATGGCTCGCCCAATGGTTATACCCTGAGGCTCAATGCCCCGGGCTTAACCGACCTGCCGGACCCCGGCTCAACCTTGAAGCATGTGTCACTGTTGTCCGTGATCGGCGGCCCCCACCTGCAAGGAATCGAAGGGTTTTTGCAGCGTTTTCCCTGGCTTCGCCACTTGGAACTGCGCTCGATTGCGCTGGAAGACTTGCCGCCCTACATCAGCACGCGGCCCGATCTGAACAGCCTGATCCTGAGCGACTGCAACATTACCCTCACCGGGCAAAGCCAGGCCCGATTGAACGCCATGACCGGCCTGCACGCGCTGGACCTGCACAACAATCCGCTGGGCCTGGTACCCGATGTGCAGGCCATGCCCAACCTGAGCCTGTTGGACCTGTCGTCCACCGACATCGACCGCCTGCCCAATGGCGTATTGGATCACCCGCAGTTGCAGGCCATCTTGCTGAGCGACAACCAAATCGCCGAGCTACCCCAGAGCCTGTTCAGCGTGACGCCCGAGACCGCCCAAAAGTTCGACCTGTCCGGTAACCCACTCACTCGGACCACCCTGCAGCGGGTCAAGGCCTACTGCCAAAACCAGGGCGCGTTTTTCGCCGCCCAGGCGCCCAGCGCGGAGCGTGCCAGGGTCATGAACCTGTACCCGACCTTTCTGGAGACTGAAGCGGACCGGTTCATCTTTCGTATGCCCGGCGACATGGACGCCGTCGCCCCGACACTCACGCGCCTTGAAGCCGAATACGCGCAACTGGGCACCGACCTTCAGCAATGGGCCCTGAACATCCCCGCGCGCCATCCCACCCTAGGCATCCCGCTTGACGAACAGACTGCCGCGCTGGAGCAACTGGCACGCCAGAACTTCAAGACCTTGCTTGAAGACGCTTGGCGTCGCGAAAGTGAGGAGGACCAAGAAAGCCTGGACAGTGAATTCACCCATTCAGTGGCCATTGAAACATCGACCCTGGGCCCGCTGCCTGAACTGAGCGCAAGGTTCGAGCATGTCACCAACCTCGAAATCAACGGCAGCGGCGTCACCAACGGGGTTGATGGCACGCTCAGATGCTTCCCTCACCTGGAAACACTGACCCTCAACCAATGCATGCTCGGCAAGCTGCCGCAAACACTCGCGCACCTGCCGAGGCTGTCCATCCTGAACCTTGAAGACAGCCGGGTCACGTTGACCGCGCCAGACATCAATATGCTCAGCGACATGACCCAGCTTGAGTACATCAGCCTGAGCAATAACCCACTGGGCATGGCACCTGACGTCAGCAAACTGCATGAATTGAAGGCGCTTCATCTACGCAATAGCGGGATCAGCGCGGTACCTCACGGCCTGTTCAGTCTTCAGGAACTGGAAACGGTGGACCTGAGCGACAATTTGATCAGCGACATTCCGGCCGACCTGCTGGAATCGACAGCGGCCTATGGCGAGGACAGCGATTTCAGCGGCAACCCGCTGTCACCGCAAAGCCTGCAGTATCTGAGGCAACACTACCTGCGCACCGGCATCGATTTTCAGGTAGAGGCCGCCACAGTGGATGATCAAGGCGTGCCCTTGGTGTTCGTGGGCCCGACGCCGATGGAGGAGTAATCAGCCGCGCTCGGAAGGCACTGACGACAGCTCGAAGGGGCTGCTGCTGCGTCGCTGGTTGCGGTCTTCACGTGGGGTGGCGCCGAAGAAGTTGCGGTAGGCGCTGGAGAAGTGCGGCCCCGAAGAGAAGCCACACGACAGGCCGATCTGGATGATCGACTTGCTGGTTTGCATGAGCATCTGGCGCGCCTTGTTCAGGCGCAGTTCCAGGTAATACTGGCTGGGAACGCGGTTGAGGTATTGCTTGAAGATCCGTTCAAGCTGTCGTCGCGACACGCACACGTGCTGGGCGATTTCGTCGGTGGTCAGCGGCTCTTCGATGTTGGCTTCCATCAACAGAACCGCCTGGGTCAGCTTTGGATGGCTGGAACCCAGGCGATTTTGCAGCGGGATACGCTGGCGTTCGCCGCCTTCGCGGATGCGCTCCACCACCAGCTCTTCGGACACCGCGCCGGCCAGCTCAGCACCGTGGTCACGGGCCAATACCGCCAGCAACAGGTCAAGTACCGACATGCCGCCACAGGCGGTCAGGCGATCACGGTCCCAGTCGAACAGATGGCTGGTGGCGATAACCTTGGGGAAACGCTCGGCAAAGTCATCCTGCCAGCGCCAGTGCACGGCGGCGCGGTAGCCGTCGAGCAAGCCCAACTGAGCCAGCGGATACACCCCGGCCGACAAGCCGCCGATCACGCAACCTGCCCGCACAAGCTGCTTGAGCGCAGTGCTTAGCTGGGAGGCGATGACGGTGGGCGGTTCGTCCGCGAGCAGGAAGAGTTTCTGGAAGCCTTCAAGCTTGCCGGCCCACGGCTCGCCCGGCAATTGCCAGGCGCCTTCAATGGCAGGCTCTGCGAGCAGAAACGACAACTCGTAGACCACGTCCGGATGCACCCGCTGAGCAACGCGCAAGGCCTCCTCAGCCAGCGCAAGCGTCAGGGCTTTTGTGCTGGGCCAAATCAGGAAACCAATTTTGTGGGCGGTCATGGAATGCTATCCGAAGCGAAGAACGGTAATGAAGACAAAGGCCAATGCTAGCCCGGAAACCAACACAAATCTCTAAAGCTAATGAAGATCAAAATGTGCGAGCTGGCTTGCCTGCGATGGCGGTGGGGCAGTTGGCACATCGGTTACTGATACACCGCTATCGCAGGCAAGCCAGCTCCCACAGGGACCGAAGTCAACTTCCGAGCTGCCAAGCATGCACTAACTCGGTGCACAAAAGCAGTCTTGATTATTTCAGGCTGCCGGACAGAAACTGCTGCAACCGCTCCGATTGCGGGTTCACCAGCACTTCGCGCGGGTTGCCACGTTCTTCGACGATGCCTTTGTGCAAGAACACCAGTTGGTTGGACACTTCACGAGCAAAGCCCATTTCGTGGGTCACCACCACCATGGTGCGGCCTTCCTGGGCCAGGTCCTGCATGACCTTGAGCACTTCGCCAACCAGCTCCGGGTCGAGCGCCGAGGTCGGTTCGTCGAACAGCATTACCTCAGGCTCCATCGCAAGCGCACGGGCAATCGCCACGCGCTGCTGCTCGCCGCCGGACATGTGGCCGGGGAACGCATCCTTACGATGGCCCACGCCGACTTTGGCCAAGTAGTGCTCGGCCTTCTCTCGCGCGTCTTTCTTCGACATGCCCAACACGTGCACCGGCGCTTCCATCACGTTTTCCAACGCAGTCATGTGCGACCACAGGTTGAAATGCTGGAACACCATCGACAGGCGCGAACGCATGCGTTGCAGTTGCTTGGGGTCGGCGGCCTTCATGGCGCCGTCCTTGTTGGCCACCAGTTTCAGCTCTTCGTTGTTGAGCAAAATCTTGCCGGCGTGGGGTTGCTCGAGCAGGTTGATGCAGCGCAAAAAGGTACTTTTGCCCGAACCACTGGAACCGATGATGCTGATCACATCACCGGCCGCGGCGGCCAAGGACACACCTTTGAGCACTTCATGACTGCCATAGCGTTTATGCAGGTCTTGGACTTCAAGTTTGTACATGCGGTCGGTTCTCACAAAAACAGGTGGTCAGTCGTTGAGCAAGCGCCCGTGACGCAGCGCTTCGCGCCCCGCCACCTTGGCCAGCCAGAAACCCGCTTGGGCATAACGTAGCCGTTCAACGGCAAACAACACCCCCGAGGTGCCCGCGCGGATGATGCTCACGCGGTCTTCCAGAGGGTCAATTACTTCAAAAATCGGCTCGCCGGCCTCCACCCAGTCACCGGCTTTACGCAGGTAACTGATTACGCCGGCATGGGGGGCGAACAACAATTCGGTGCCTTCAAAGGGCAAGCCTTCGCAAGGTTCGTGCTGCGGCGCGGGCCATTCACCTTTGATCAAGCCTTGCTCGGCCAGGAACGCCAAGATGCCTTCAGCGTGGAAGATCGCCTCATCGCGGCCGGTGTCGGCCTGGCCACCCAGTTCCAGGGTCGTCGCCAGGCACGCCAGCGGAATCTGCGCCTCGGGGAACGCCCGAGACAGACGCAACCACGGCAGCGAGCACGCCTCATCAAACGAGCTGCCGCCGGAGTCTTCGGCCAGCAGGCCGACTTTCACATTCAAATGCGCCGACAGCGAGCGCCACTGCGGCCAATGCTGGGGCAGCGCGTACATATGCAGCGCGGCTTCGGCGTCGCAATGCAGGTCCAGAACGATATCGGCGCTGCAGGCGTGGCTCAGCAGAACGCGCTGCATGCCTTGCAACTGGCTGCTCGGCTCGGGCAATGCACTGAGCGCATCGCTCATCGCCTGGCGGATCATGCGCACATTCGCATGCGGATCATCGCCCAGCTTGCCTTGGAGCAGCGCGGCAACCGGCTCGCTTAACTCAACGAAATCACGGTTGAAATTCTTGCCGCTGCCGACCTCGAAACGCCCCTGGTGGCTGCCTTGCAACAGCTGGCCCAAGCCCATTGGGTTGGCCACCGGCACCAGCTCGATCACCCCGTTGAGGGCGCCTTGCTGTTCCAGTTCACTCAGGCGTTTTTTCAGCTCCCAGGCCGCGCGCATGCCGGGCAACTCGTCGGCGTGCAGGCTGGCCTGGATGTAGGCCTTGCGCTCGCCCTTGCCGAAACGAAACACGCTCAGTTGGCGCTCGCAGCCCAGGTGGCCCCAGGGCAACCGGTGATCGATACGTTCCATATCAGTGCTTCCGTGGCGCCAGGTAGCTCAGCCAGCGGCGCTCGGCCAACTTGAACAGGCGTACCAGGATAAAGGTCAGGCACAGGTAGAACACGCCGGCCGTGATATAGGCTTCGAACGGCAGGTAGAACTGGGCGTTCACCGTGCGCGCGGCACCGGTTATGTCGATCAAGGTGACGATGGACGCCAGACTGGTGGTCTGCAACATCATGATCACTTCGTTGCTGTACTGCGGCAGCGCGCGGCGCAGGGCCGACGGCAGCAGGATGCGGCGGTACAGCTTGTAGCGCGACATGCCCATGGCCTTGGCCGCTTCGATCTCGCCATTAGGGGTGGCCTTGAGGCTACCGGCAATGATCTCGGCGGTGTAGGCGCTGGTGTTGATCGCAAAGGCCAGGCACGCGCAGAACGTGGCGCTGGACAGCAGCGGCCAGAGGAAGCTTTCGCGCACGGCTTCGAATTGGGCCAGGCCGTAGTAGATCAAAAACAGCTGCACCAGCATCGGCGTGCCGCGAATCACATAAGTGTAGAGCCAGGCCGAGCCGTTGACGATCGGCTGCTTGGACACACGCATCAAGCCCAGAGGCAAGGCGGCGAGCAGGCCGAAGAACAGCGAAATGGCGAGCAATTTCAGGGTGGTTGCCAAGCCGCCGAGGTACAGCGGCATGGCGTCCCAGATGACGTTGTAGTCGAAGATCATAGATCAGCCGCCCTTACGCCTACCGAGTAGCGCTTCTCAAGATAGCGCAGGGCCAGCAACGACACGCTGGTGATCACCAGGTACATCGCCGCCACTGCGAGGAAGAAGGTAAAAGGCTCGCGGGTGGCATCTGCCGCCTGCTTGGCCTTGAACATCATGTCTTGCAGGCCCACCACTGAAATCAGCGCGGTGGCCTTGGTGAGTACCAGCCAGTTGTTGGTAAACCCAGGGATCGCCAGCCGAATCATGTGCGGCACCATCACCCGGAAGAACACCTGAAAACTGCTCATGCCATACGCAAGGCCGGCCTCGGCCTGGCCCTTGGGAATGGCCATGAAGGCGCCACGGAAGGTTTCCGAGAGGTAGGCGCCAAAGATGAAACCCAGGGTGCCGATACCGGCGGCCAAGGGGTTCAAGTCAATATAGTCGTCATAGCCAAGCAGCGGCGCGACGCGGTTCAGCAAGTCCTGACCGCCGTAGAAAATCAGCAGGATCAGCACCAAGTCAGGGATCCCGCGGATCACCGTGGAGTACAAGTCACCCAGCCAGGCCAACCAACGCACCGGCGACAGGCGTAACGCGACCCCGATCAGACCCAGAACGATCGCCAAGGCCATGGACGACAAGGCGAGCTGAAGCGTCAACCATGCGCCATCGAGGATGACGGCCCCGTAGCCTTTCAACATGATTCAGGTCCTCGAAAAGGGGGATGAAAAAATGGCGCAAACCGCAGGAATTCTGTTGCTTGCGCCATTCTGGACAGACAGCTAGGACGAGTTACTTAAGGTCAGCGCCGTAAATATCGAAGTCGAAGTATTTGTCCTGGATTTTCTTGTATTCGCCGTTGGCACGGATCGCAGCAATAGCAGCGTTGATCTTGTCCAGGTCGGCCTTGTCGCCTTTACGTACCGCGATACCGATGCCTTCACCGAAGTATTTGACGTCGGTGAACTGTGGGCCCACAAACGCGTAGCCTTTGCCTGCGTCGGTCTTCAGGAAACCGTCTTGCAGCAAGGTAGCGTCAGCCACGGTGCCGTCGAGGCGACCGGCTTCCACATCCAGGTAAATTTCGTTCTGCGAGCTGTAAGGAACCACGGTGGCGCCTTTAGGGGCCAGAACTTCCTTGGCGAAACGATCGTGGATCGAACCGCGCTGCACACCGATCTTCTTGCCTTTGAGTTCATCCAGGCTGTCGCTGACGGTGGTGCCTTCCTTCATCACCAGGCGCGCTGGGGACAGGTAGTAGCGGGAAGTGAAGTCCACGGACTTCTTGCGGTCGTCAGTGATGGACATGGACGACAGGATCGCATCGATCTTGCGCACTTTAAGCGCAGGGATCAGGCCGTCGAACTCTTGCTCAACCCAGACGCACTTGACCTTCATCTCTGCGCACAAGGCGTTGCCGATGTCGTAGTCAAAACCGACGATGCTGCCATCCGGCGCCTTCGAGGCAAACGGAGGGTAAGCCGCTTCGATACCAATCTTCAGGGGCTTTTCATCAGCGAAGGCCTGCATGGACAACACGGACAGCGCCAGGGCGCCCAACAGCACAAGTTTCTTCATCTTGGGACTCCATCGGTAGGGCAAAAAGCAGAATGAGCCGTGGCCCACGATGCGACTTAAGTGAAACCGAATAGCGGTGCTGCGTCCTACCCCGAATTGATACAGGAGACGACGAGCGAGTGATCGGCATTCTAACGACAGGCCGGAAGCCGATATTTCCTCAATGCGACAACAATTTACAGAAGCACCGAGAAAGCGGTTCCAGCACATTGACAGCCCCCGCTTTTTATGCAGAGACAAAAGACATTAAACCTATTGATGCTGCAAATTGCGGGCCTATTATTCGCAAACCCTTCTAGCACGGCAAGTCTGGCGTTTAATCTTATTTCTGAGGGTGTCTAAACCGTGGGTTTTCGGGGCATGGGCGTAGCACTTTGCCTCATGTTTGGGCGTGGGGTTACACATTTAGTGTGCTCGGTAACATTCAGAAATATCCAACCAGGTAAGTCGATATTTATTGGCTTGAGGGTTATGCAGGTCTGTCAGACCACGGCTTCAGCCAGCCTGCAAATACATTCCAACTGTGGGAGCTGGCTTGCCTGTGATAGCGGCCTGTCAGCTAGCCCATTGTTGCCTGACCCACCCTTATCGCAGGCAAGCCAGCTCCCACACTCTGAATTCCACAAAAAAGCCCCATCCAGCTCACGCCGAATGGGGCCCTGTCCCATCAACCTCGCCTTACGCGACGTTCATGGTCTTGTGCGTCTCAATCAAATGCGCCACCACACCTGGGTCCGCCAGCGTGGAGATATCCCCCAACCCGTCATACTCAGCCGTAGCGATCTTGCGCAAGATACGGCGCATGATTTTCCCCGAACGCGTCTTCGGCAAGCCCGGCGCCCACTGGATCACATCCGGCGAAGCAATCGGCCCGATCTCTTTGCGCACCCAGTTTTTCAGCTCCAGGCGCAGCGCTTCATTCGGCTCTTCGCCATTTTTGAGCGTGACATACACATAGATGCCCTGGCCCTTGATGTCATGCGGCACACCCACCACCGCCGCTTCGGCGACTTTCGGGTGGGCAACCATGGCGCTTTCAATCTCGGCGGTGCCCATGCGGTGGCCGGACACGTTAAGCACGTCATCCACACGGCCGGTGATCCACCAGTAACCATCTTCATCGCGACGAGCACCGTCACCGGTGAAATACATGCCACGGAAGGTCTTGAAGTAGGTATCGACGAAACGGTCATGGTCGCCGTACAGCGTACGCGCCTGGCCTGGCCACGAATCGAGGATCACCAAGTTGCCTTCGGCAGCGCCCTCGATGATGTTACCGAGGTTGTCCACCAACGCCGGCACCACACCGAAGAATGGCCGCGCCGCCGAACCCGGCTTGAGTGCATGAGCACCCGGCAGCGGGCTCATCAGGGTGGCGCCGGTTTCGGTCTGCCACCAGGTGTCGACGATCGGGCAACGGGATTGGCCGACGTTCTTGTAGTACCAGTCCCACGCTTCCGGGTTAATCGGCTCACCGACAGAACCGAGCAAGCGCAAGCTGCTGCCATCCACGCCTTCGCAAGCAGCGGTGCCCGAAGCCATCATCGCGCGGATCGCAGTGGGCGCGGTGTAGAGGATATTGACCTTGTGCTTGTCGACGATCTTGCCGACACGGGTGATGTCCGGGTAGTTCGGCACGCCTTCGAACAGCAGCGTGGTCGCGCCATTGGCCAGTGGGCCGTAGACAATATAGGTGTGGCCGGTGACCCAGCCGACGTCGGCGGTGCACCAGTAGATTTCGCCCGGGCGGTAGTCGAACACACGCTCGTGGGTCAGGGCTGCGTAGAGCAGGTAGCCGCCGGTGGTGTGCTGCACACCTTTAGGCTTGCCGGTTGAGCCGGAGGTATACAGGATGAACAGCGCCTCTTCGGCGCCCATCTCTTTGGGTGCACACACGGTGCCCGCCACTTTCATCAGGTCTTCGTACCAGATGTCGCGGTGCTGGTTCCACTTGATGTTGCCATTGGTGCGCTTGCACACGATGACTTTCTGGATGCTGCTGGTTTCCGGGTTGGTCAGCGCGTCGTCGACGTTGGCTTTCAGCGGAATTTTCTTACCCGCGCGGATGCCTTCGTCAGCGGTGATTACCACCTTCGACTTACAGTCGATGATGCGACCGGCCAGGGCTTCCGGCGAAAAGCCGCCAAACACCACGGAGTGAATCGCACCGATGCGGGTACACGCCAACATGGCGACCACGGCTTCGGGGATCATCGGCATATAGATAGTCACCACGTCGCCGCGGTGCACATCCTGGCCGCGCAGGGCGTTGGCGAACTTGCAGACTTCTTCATGCAGTTCGCGGTAGGTGATGGTGCGGCTTTCGGAAGGGTCATCGCCTTCCCAGATAATCGCCGCCTGATCGCCACGCTCGGCGAGGTGACGGTCCAGGCAGTTGTAGGAAACGTTCAGGGTGCCATCGGCGAACCATTTGATGTCGACATGGTGGTCGTCGAAAGAGGTCTGCTTGACCGCGGTGAAAGGCTTGACCCAGTCAAGGCGCTTGGCTTGCTCACGCCAGAAACCATCGGGGTTGACCACCGACTGCTGGTACATGGCCTTGTAGGTCGCCTCGTCGGTCAGCGTGTTGGCTGCTACTTCGGGGCGAACGGGGTACAGGGAAGCCGCACTCATCTTTCTTACCTCGGTGACATAGTTGTTGTTGTATGGCCCCTGTTGTAGCCGGGGCTGCCCCATAGAACCATTCGACGATGGTAGTAACAAGCCCCTACACATTGCCCTGCTATGCCCGTATGCGGCTCTGGCCCGCGCCCTGCGTGGCTTTCACGCTGGGTGAAAAAACCTTTACCACAGGATTGTTACAAAAACCGCCAATAGTCTTTATCAAAAGCACGGGTATATGAATATAACCCGCGAGCCTAGAATCAACTCCGCCAACCAAGGCAATGTGATTAACACCGTAACAGCCCCCACGAAGGCAACGTTAATCCGAACTTCCCAACTCTTAAGTTACACACGCGGCCTCATAAGGGCCCCGTGACCCCTTTCGCCCTGAAGAAGGTAAATACAGTAATGAAAGCTCTCGTAGTTATGGCCCTCAGCAGCTTGTGCGCCACCGCCGCCCTGGCCGATGAGGCCCCGACCGAGCTGGCCGGCCAGAACGCCCCGATTGTTGAAGATTACACCTACAGCACACACTTGGATGTGGCCAAAGTATTGTCCATGAGCGCTGTTCCAGAAGTCTGCCAAGTTGTACCGGTGAAGATGGAATATGAAGACTCACACGGCCAGCGCCATATTCTTAATTACCAAGTGATGGGCAATGGTTGCTCTAACGGATAACAACTTCCCGCCGTGGAGTTAAACCCAGATCTTATTCGCCGCAAGAAATCGTTCTTGCGGCAAAGAGCCGATCCAGAGCCCACCACGAAACAAATGTGGTAGCTGGCTTGCCTGCGATGGCGATTTCGGCCTTACACACGCCTCACACTTCCCAAAGCCCTCCACATCCCCGCCTCCTCCAGTCCCACAAAAACTATCCCACCGCCCGTCAAAAAATTCCTACCCTGGCAAAGCCTTGCAAACACACGCCTTGGCCGAAAACCACGGCATTTTGGCCCTCCATCGTGACCATCCGCCGCAACACAAAGACAAATTTTTCCTTATAATGCGCGGGTAAATCGGGCCTGCAATATCCCTTTACACGGGGATGAAGAGCCAGACCTGAGGCCCCCGCTGGAGCATGCACCTGTCGCTCCGCCCCTCAAGCCTCACGCAGAGCACCCGTTACCCTATTCCGTTTAATGCCTGCGCTAGCTGTTGCAACAAACGATTCCTTAAGATCCACCGCGGCCCGAGGGCCGTGTGAACACCCAACCATCCGGTTTCACACGGGCACCTTTGAGCCCTCACGCAGGAGACGACACGTCATGCTGAGCTGGGACGAATTCGACAAAGAAGAAGACGGCGAAGTAGTTGCCAAAGGCGCCAACGCCGGCCACGCCACCGAAGCCAACATCGACCGCCTCGACGGTGCCGGCGCTGCCGCCGCCATCGAAGCCCGCGCCGTCACCGCCAGTGACTCCGCCGCCATCGTGCGCGCCAAGGCCGCCCTGGACAAACTCGACGTCGCCGAAGGCCTCGCTGAGCTCGAAGGCTCCGCCGCCCGCGTCGCCGTTGACGAAAAGCGCATGATCAACTGCCGCGCCGACCTCAACCAACTCGTGCCCTTCAAGTACGACTGGGCCTGGCAGAAGTACCTCGACGGCTGCGCCAACCACTGGATGCCGCAAGAGGTCAACATGACCGCCGACATCGCCCTGTGGAAAAACCCCGAAGGCCTGACCGACGACGAACGCCGCATCGTCATGCGCAACCTCGGCTTCTTCTCCACTGCGGATTCGTTGGTCGCGAACAACCTGGTGCTGGCCGTGTACCGCCTGATCACCAACCCGGAGTGCCGCCAGTACATCCTGCGTCAGGCCTTCGAAGAAGCGATCCACACCCACGCCTACCAGTACTGCATCGAATCGCTGGCCATGGATGAAGGCGAGATCTTCAACATGTACCACGAGATCCCATCGGTGGCTAAAAAAGCCGCCTGGGGCCTGAAGTACACCCGTTCGATCTCCGATCCGAAGTTCGAAACCGGCACCGTTGAGACTGATAAAGAGCTGCTGCGCAACTTGGTCGCCTACTACTGCGTCCTGGAAGGCATCTTCTTCTACTGCGGCTTCACCCAGATCCTGTCCATGGGCCGTCGTAACAAAATGACCGGCGTGGCCGAGCAGTTCCAGTACATCCTGCGCGACGAGTCGATGCACCTGAACTTCGGTATCGATGTGATCAACCAGATCAAAATCGAAAACCCACATTTGTGGGATGCTGAAATGAAAGAAGAAGCGACCCAGATGATCCTGCAAGGGACGCAGCTGGAGATTGAATATGCGCGCGATACCATGCCGCGCGGTGTTCTCGGCATGAATGCGGCAATGATGGAGGACTACCTCAAGTTCATCGCCAACCGTCGTCTGTCGCAGATTGGCTTGAAAGAAGAATACCCGGGCACCACCAACCCGTTCCCGTGGATGAGCGAGATCATGGACTTGAAGAAAGAGAAAAACTTCTTCGAAACCCGCGTGATCGAGTATCAAACTGGCGGCGCGTTGAGCTGGGATTAGTCCACGGCATAGATCTAAACGTTGAGCTGGGATTAATCCCTAAGCCGGCAACATCAAGAAGCCCTGACATGTTCAGGGCTTTTTTATGCTCCGTGATTTGAATAGGAGCCTTCTTACACCAAGATCATCCATTCAAGGGTTGATGTGAGTTTCAATGCTGAATAGTCTCGTCCACCGGTGCCTAAGAAACGCCCAACGTAGAAGCTAGCCACACTTACAGCCAAAATCCGCCTGATCTCATTCATGCGAACTTAATGCTGCTTTGAGGCCAGGCAAGTTGGAGTTTCTTAAACCCGCTCTCTACGTTGGGCTCCTGCCCTCGCGACAATCACGTAGAGATCACAGGAAATGCCTAGCCAATATCTGCTCGACTTGCCGACAGCCAAGAAGGTTGCCACGGCTGAGCCCTTTGTTGCCGTCGTTTTCACCCGCCAAAACCTTCAACTTCACACCCTCCTTTTAGAAAACCAACCCTGGTTCTGCGCGCGCGACCTTGGGCGTTTGATGGGCTGGTATCTAGATGAGCGAACGACGCGCAAGCTCGATGAAGACCAGCGAAGAACTCTAAAACTACTGTTTCACGGTCAGCCGCAAGAAATGCTGATGATCAGTGAATCCGGGGCTTACGCATTGCTGGTTTATCACTACACACCGGGGAATCGCCTACTGCGTAGCTGGCTGACTCATGAAGTAGTTCCGACGTTGCGGGACGAGCGTCAGCCTCGGACGATGGAGCGACCGTTGTTGAGCATGTTGGATTGGCCTGAGATGTCGTTGAACCTGCTGCATTGGCAGGATGAAGGTTGGATACGACTTCGGGATATGCCGTATTTGTTAGTGAATCGGTCCTATCGGGGAGAATCAACAAAGACTCTGTGGTGGCGCAAGCTCATTCAACCTTTCCGAATGAAGCAGCGATTTCACTAAATTCGACGACAGCCAAATCTGACCGATCCGCAGGAAATTTCGTAGACGCCATAATGGCTACTCAGTATCGTCCGAGGGTTTTCTACCCTCGGCGGCTGTATGGATACGCAAAAAAGTAATACCGGATGGAGCGATCAGGAGCTTGAAGCGTCCGTCGATGGCTACCTGAAAATGTTGAAGCTGGAAAGTCTCGGCCAGTCGCTTAACAAGAAAGCTGAACACGAGCTTCTGCGCGAGGGCGCTCTAAGCGATCGGTCCTTGGCGTCGGTCGACTACCGCATGCGCAATATTTCTGCTGTATTTGAAACACTGAATCAGACGCCAATTGCAGGCTACACAGCTGCAAATAATGTCGGCTCGGGAATCGTCTCTCGTATTCGTCGAATGCTTGAACAGCGCGGCATCGTTGAATCTGAAAACAACGCCCCCACGTTTGATGAAGAGCTATTGGAGCGGCGCGCGGCAAAGCTTCAAAGCAAACCCATCAAGACTAAGCCCGAAGGCATCGCCACGCCGCAACAGGTCAGCACAACCAGCACATCTTACGTCCGCGATCCGGAAGTACGCGCTTGGGTGCGTCAGCAGGCGGCGGGTATTTGTGAGGGTTGCGGCCTACAGGCTCCGTTTACTCTAGATAACGGCCAGCCATTTCTTGAAGTACATCACGTCAAGCACCTCGCCCAGAAGGGTTCGGATCGCACCACCAATGCTGTAGCCTTGTGCCCCAATTGCCATCAGCGTTGTCACCGGTCGAGCGACCGGGATGAATTCACCGCTGGGCTGTACTCGAAAATCAGTCGATTGATACAGGAGTAAAATCCTGCTGTCACACCTGATGCACGCTTAAAAAATATTAGATAGGACCGAGGCCAACCCGTGAACCCAGACATGCTCGAAGCCGGCCCAGTAGACGCCAAAGTACTCTCCGTCTTTGACTTCGACGGCACCCTGACCCATCACGATAGTTTCGTGCCGTTCCTCAAGTTTGCCTTTGGCCCCGGCGAGTTTTATGGCCGGATGGTCAAGCTGGCGGTGCCTGGGCTGCGCTTTTTGCTGCGGCAGATCAGCCGGGATGAGTTGAAGGCGCAGTTGATCCGCACCTTTATGACTGGGGTGGAGAAGGCGTGGGTGCAGCAGCAGGCTGAGGCGTATTGCCAGCGCTATTGGAGCAAGTTGATGCGCCCCACCGGGTTGCAGTCGGTGGCGGATGAGGTGAAGTCCGGGGCGGTGGTGACCTTGTGTTCGGCATCGCCGGCATTGGTGTTGCAGCCGTTTGCGAATCGGTTGGGGATCAAGTTGATTGGCACTGAGCTTGAGGTGGTCGACGGGGTGTTGACAGGCAAGCTCACGGGGAATAATTGCCGCTGTGAGAATAAGGTGCTGCGGCTTGAGGCGGTGTATGGGGATTTGGGCGAGTATCGGCTGCGCGCTTGGGGCGATACGCGTGGGGATCGGGAGTTGTTGGCGGCGGCGCAGGATGCGCATTTTCGGCATTTTCATGCGAAAAAGAAGCGGGCTCGGTTGCAGCGGTGATGCAGGTGGATGGGGGCGGCGGGTGGACCGAGTCGATCCCATCGCTGCCTCGCTGGGGCTCGAGAGCTCCCACATTTTGATCGGTGCAGGGCTGGGTGCGCACTCGCATGAGGTGTGGGGGTCGATGCAGTGGATGGGGGCGGCAGGTAGACCGAGTCGATCCCATCGCTGCCTCGCTGGGGCTCGAGAGCTCCCACATTTGAGCTTTGTAGGCTCATTGATCAGTGTTCGGCGGGGGTTTAGATCGGGGCTTTGAGGTCTATGCCCAGGGCTGTGGCGAAGGCTTTTAGCATCGAGCTTCTTGGCGCGTTGTGGCGCAGGATCAGGTTGAATGCGGTGCTCAGGTGAACCTGTTCCGGGCACAGTGCGCGCAGGCGCCCTTCCCTTACCAGTGGCGCGGCGTAGTGTTGGAAGCGGCCGGTGAGGATCAGGACGGCGACGGCTTCCACTTGTGAGGCCGAGGCGGACTGGCTGTCGTAGGTGACGAAGTTGGCCTTGTCGCGGTGGACCGCGTACCGGTGGTTGACCACTTGGTATTGACGCAGCACATCAGGCTTGCCTGCGATTGCGGTGGGTCAGCTTGCCTATACCTGACTTGATACTCCGCTATCGCAGGCAAGCCAGCTCCCACATTTTTGATCTCCTTAATAAAGGATATTTGCGTAATTTGTCGCGGTGGACCGCGTACCGGTGGTTGACCACTTGGTATTGACGCAGCACATCAGGCTTGCCTGCGATTGCGGTGGGTCAGCTTGCCTATACCTGACTTGATACTCCGCTATCGCAGGCAAGCCAGCTCCCACATTTTTGATCTCCTTAATAAAGGATATTTGCGTAATATCCAGCAACTCATCTCACGGACCCGAGCCCCATGAAATTCGACACGGCCTATAGCCTGAGTCTCGACGAAAAACTGTCGATCTACGACGTACGAGATCTGAATTTCGACGAAACCAGCCCTTTCGACTCCGACAAGGACAGTTTCCTGTGCCCCAACGACGAATGCCGCGCAGCATTCGATGCGGGCAATGCGCTGAGCACCTTCAACGCGAAAAACATCAATTACCAGCGCACGCCGCACTTCAAGAACAAGACCAGCACCCAACACATTGATGGCTGCCGCTATGCCAGCACGCACAAGAGCGCGCCCGGTGAAAGTGACGACGAGCGCGAGGACAATTTCCCATCAGAATTTGTACTGACGCGGCGTCAGTACCCACGCAAAACACCACTCGCGGGCACCGAGGGACACGTCCCGCAGGATCCAACGAAAGCGCCTTCGCCCCGCACCGCCACATCCCACAGCGCCAGCGACACCACCCCGGACAAAACCAGCGTGTTCGCCCACCCGGTGGAATGCTATGTGTCGAATATCGACGACAAAGACAAGCTCAAGGCCATGCCGCTGAAGATCGGCGAGCACACCGCGACCTACTGGACGTTTTTCAAGAAGGTCGAATACCTGCAAGACAACAAAGGCCTGATCTACTGGGGCAAGATCAAAGCGATCAAGGACTACACCAGCAGCTTTCGCATCGACTTCGAAAAGAAGGTGTGGCTCGACAAGAAACCCTATTCGGTCAACGTCTACCTGAGCAAAAAACTCATCGAGAACTACCGCAAGCGCAAGGCGTTCCTGGAGCAGATCAAGGCGGCGGTGGACAGTGAACGGGCGTTGTATTGCTTCTTCTATGGTGTGACGCCAGCGTTGCAACATGTCAATCAGCGCCCAATAGTTTCCAGGTAACAGCGTCCAATCACGGTTTTCCTATTGATACATGAGCGCTGCAACCTCCTGAGCTCATCATGGAGGCCGCAGGGGTAGTCATGATGAAAAATCCAGTTGATGAGCGGTCAAAACAACTGTACAAAAACACAGTATAGTTTGCCCTCCCCCGTCGAACCTGGAGAAACCCCATGTCCTCTCTGGCAATGAGCTCTTTCGTAGAACAGCAGATCGTCCTGCATCAATTCACCACCAAACACAGCGTGCAGGCCCGCGCGATGCTCGGTTGGAGCCGCGAAGAACTGGCCCGACAAGCCGGGTTGACGGTGGAAGCGGTACAACGCTTTGAAAGTCAGGGTGATGTGGATGATGACACTCGCCTGGCATTGGCCTTTCGGCTGGAGGCTGAAGGGCTGGTGTTTTTTCCGGGGTTTGCGCCGGGGTGGGGGATGAGTGTGCGCGGAGCGTCACTCAAACCATCAGCGCCTTTGGCTTATGAGGCGGCAGAGTAAATTATTTACTCGCACTCACGCTTATCCCTATTTAGGTATGTCGTCTCATGAGTCCATGGAAGCCACTCCTATGGGTGGGCGGCAGTAAAAAAGATCTTCAGTTGATGCCCGGTTCTGTTCAGGACGGACCTCAGATGCGGAGCCAAGGTGTTATAGCCGGGAATTAGCACGCGCGACAATACCGCCCGAGTTTGGCTTATCCGTTTGAGAATGGGTTGATGCGAGCGGCGAACCGACCGGTTCCTCGGTCAAGGGCAATGAATGCCCTATCGGGCACGGCAACCTCATGCACCAATGCACCCTACAATAGTTATCCATCAAAACCTACACCCCCGAGAATAGTCTGCCCGGGATCATCGCACTCCCATCTGACGTTTGTCGCAGAGCTGAAACACCCTGAAAAACCCTTTTTCCAGAACGCTTGGCCTTACCCCGCAGCGTGCTCTTTTACACCCTGAGTTTCCACGTCCAGCCACCACACATGCCCGCGTTCAGGCTGGTTCAAACTGAACGCCTGCCCCATCGCCGGGGTGGTAATCGACACGTTGCGCTCCCAGGCCAGGGCCATGATGCGGTCGAAGGGTTCGTGCCAGGCGTGGAACGCCAGGTCGAAGGTGCCGTTGTGAATCGGCAGCAGCCAACGCCCTTTCAGGTCGATATGCGCTTGCAGGGTTTGTTCCGGCTGCATATGCACATGAGGCCAGTCGACGTTGTAAGCACCTGTTTCCATCAGCGTCAGATCGAACGGGCCGTAGTGTTCACCGATACGTTTGAAGCCGTCGAAATAGCCCGTGTCGCCACTGAAAAAGATCCGCCGCGCGCCGTCGATCATCACCCAGGAACACCACAGGGTCTGGTTGCTATCAAACAGGCCACGCCCGGAAAAATGCTGGGCCGGCGTGGCGACAAAGCGAATGCCGTCCACCTCGGTGCCTTCCCACCAATCCAGTTGCCGCACTTTGCTGGCGTCCACACCCCACTTCACCAGGATGTCGCCCACGCCCAGCGGGGCCAGAAAGTATCGGGTTTTGTCGGCCAGTTGGACGACAGCCTTGTGGTCGAGATGGTCGTAATGGTTGTGGGAAAGAATCACCGCCTCCAGCGGCGGCAAGTCTTCAAGGCTGATAGGCGGCTGATGAAAGCGCTTGGGCCCGGCCCAACTGAAAGGCGAGGCGCGCTCGGCAAACACCGGGTCGGTGACCCAGAATTTACCGCGCATTTTCAGCAGCACAGCGGAATGCCCCAGGCGAAACACGCTGTGGTCAGGGGCGGCCAGCAGTTGCTCGCGCGTCAGTGGTTGCACCGGAATCTTGCCTACCGGCCGCGTGCTGCGTGGCTTGTTGAAAAGCATGTTCCAGAAAATCCGCAACGTTTTGCCAAAGCCACCGTGTTGCACCGGGGCGTCGTTGCTGAAGTGCCCTTGCGCCTGTTCGGCAGGCTTGAGTGCCGTTGGCGCTGGGTCGAGTCGGCTTGAAATCGTGGCCATAACTGAGTGACTCCTACATTCCGCCCTATAATTACACTGCACAGTATAGTTTCTAGATTGCAACAAATCCCGGAGCAAGTAAACTACCGAGTGTAATTTTCCTTCTAGAGTCGAACGCCCTCCATGACTGCTCCCCTGCGCCTCACCGACCGTAAACGCGAAGCCATCGTGGCTGCGGCCATCGCCGAGTTTCGGGTTAACGGGTTCGAGGTCACCAGCATGGACAAAATTGCGGCCACCGCCGGCGTTTCCAAACGCACGGTGTACAACCACTTCCCCAGCAAGGAAGAGTTGTTTGCCGAAATCCTCCACCAATTGTGGGCCAGCAGCGTTGCACAACTGGACGTGAGCTACACCAGTGACCGCCCCCTGCGCGAGCAATTGCGCGGCTTGCTGCAAGCGAAGATGAAGATGATGGCAGACGCCAACTTCCTCGACCTGGCCCGCGTCGCGATTGCCGCCACCATCCATTCGCCGGAACGCGCGCAAGATATGGTCAACCGCCTGAGCAAGCGCGAAGAAGGTTTCACCCAATGGGTACGCGCCGCCCAGGACGATGGGCGGCTGCGCTGCACCGACGCGGCCTTCGCAGCCCACCAGATACAAAGCCTGCTCAAGGCCTTCGCCTTCTGGCCCCAGATCACCCTGGGCCAGCCGGTCCTTGACGACGCCAGTCAGGCCAGCGTTATCGAATCGGCTATCGACCTGTTCCTGGCCGGCTACGAAGTCAGCGCGCCCTGCCCGCAGTAAAAGCCTGTTGCAGGCGCGACATTCCAGGTCGTTTTTAGCCGATTTGCACGCAGTGCTGCGCAAATGGCCTGGAAGGACACTGATTATTGCTACGCGAATAACTGACAATATTCACAACTATTATCCGATCAACGGTTCCAACCGCTGACGCATGCTGTCGTATCTGCAAAAAAGAGCTGACCTGGAACATTATGGAAAACAGACGAGGCAAAGGGCTTTCATTTGCCAGGCGTATCTACAAGCCAAGGATCATCGGCCTGGGCATCGGTTGTATCAGTGTCGCTGGCGCGCTTTACCCTCTGGCAATGCCCGGCTGGGTCTGGGCGTTTCTGCTATTTAACGGTTATATCTGGGCCCACGTGGCCTACCAGCTTTCAACGCGTTCGCAGTTTCCCTTCCAGGCCGAACAACGCAACCTGCTCTACGACTCACTGTTCGGCGGTTTCTGGGCCGCGGCTATCCAGCTCACGCCGCTGACGACGGTGACCATCCTGTCAATGATGACCATGAATAACGTCGCTGCGGGCGGCAAGCGTTTGTTCCTGCGCGGGCTGCTGGCACAGGCCGCCGGCATCGGGTTGGCGTGGGGGCTGTTCGGGATCAAGTTCAACCCCAACGTCAGCCTCACCCAGGTCTACACCTGCCTGCCGATGTTGACGCTCTATCCGATGGCCATCGGTATGGTCTGCTATCAGTTGGCAATCAAACTGTCCGAACACAAACGCGCCCTGAGCGCCCTGAGCCGCACGGACAGCTTGACCGGGTTGCTCAACCACGGCTCCTGGAAAGACCTGCTGCACTTGAAATTCCACAAATGCCAACTGCAACAAAGCCACGCCACCATTGCCCTGATTGATATCGACCACTTCAAGCAGATCAATGACGCCCACGGCCATATCGTGGGGGATGCCGTACTGAGGCAACTGAGCCTGGAACTGCGCAAAGTCCTGCGAGAAAACGACTTGGCCGGTCGTTACGGTGGCGATGAATTCTGTGTGATTCTTCCGCAAATGCCTTTGCAAGCAGCCGCGAAGGTCATGGAGCACATGCGCGAAACATTCAGTAACTACCGCAACCCGCAGATACCCGAGCTGCGCGTGAGCCTGAGCATTGGCCTGGCGGACTTCCAGCCCACCTTCAGCGATGCCGCGATGTGGCTCAACGCCGCGGATCGCGCGCTGTACGCGGCCAAGGACACCGGTCGCAACCGAGTGAATGTCAGCGACTATGTAATGGCCCATTCCGCCTAAGTCGTCCTACAACATCTCGTCTGAATTCTCTTACGCCAGCCTGCCGCAATAGCATAATGCCTCCATTGGTCGCTTCCCCTGAAAATGCCCGTTCCGGCGGCGAACTTCTTGACCGACCGATCACTCTGACCCCGTTGTTCCACCCCACTCTGTCAGCACAAGGAAGCTGACAATGAGCAAGTCAACCGTAAGGCCTGGTGCCCTACGGGGGCAGGCGCATATTCATGGATACCTCAGACGCGTGGTTCCCCGAGCCTTCGAACATGCTATTCAACGCCCATAAAAAAACCATCAGTACCCTGCAACACACCAACGCCCAACACGCCAGCCTGCTGGAGGCCATCGAGCGCTCCATGGCAGTGATCGAATTCGACCTGCAAGGCACGGTGTTGCGCGCCAATGACAACTTCCTCAAAACCATGAGCTACCGCGCCGAACAGATCGTGGGCCAGCCTCACCGGATGTTCTGCACGCCCGCCTTCAGCCGCAGCGCCGAGTACAACCAGTTGTGGACGCAATTGCGCAATGGCCAATTCCAGTCAGGCACCTTTGAACGGGTGGCCGGCGATGGCCAGTCGGTGTGGCTGGAAGCCAGCTATAACCCGGTGCGCGATGACACAGGCCAGGTCATCAAGGTGGTGAAGTACGCCATGGACGTCACCCCACGCCTGCAGGCCGAAAGCGAAGCCAATGCCAAGCTGGGCGCCATCGACCGCGCCATGGCGGTGATCGAGTTCAATCTCGACGGCACCATCATCACCGCCAACGA
The DNA here is from genome assembly GCF_009707325.1 of Pseudomonas sp. IB20. Lineage (NCBI taxonomy): Bacteria > Pseudomonadati > Pseudomonadota > Gammaproteobacteria > Pseudomonadales > Pseudomonadaceae > Pseudomonas > Pseudomonas gelidaquae. The sequence goes on from NZ_CP046103.1 coordinate 3,959,563, forward strand.
CAATTTCCTGCAGCGCATGGGCTACAGCCTGACGCAGATCCAGGGCAAGCATCACCGCCTGTTCTGCAAGCCGGAGCTGGCCAACAGCGCGACATACGACGATTTCTGGAAACGCTTGAACCAGGGCGAACTGTTCAGCGGCCAGTTCGAACGCATCGACAAAAACGGCCAGACGGTCTGGCTCGAAGCCAACTACAACCCGGTGTACGACGCCAGTGGGCGCCTGTGCAAAGTGGTGAAGTTCGCCTCCGACATTACCGCCAAGGTGCAGCAACACACCGCCGATGCCGCCAGCGCCGCCCAGGCTTATCACATCTCCTTGAACACCCGGGACATCGCCGAAAAAGGCGCCAATGTGATCCAGCAAACCGCCAGCGGCATGCGCGAAATTGCCGCTGACATTGACGGCTCTTCACAACTGATCGCCAAGCTGGGCGAGCGTTCGCAGCAGATCACCGCCATCGTCAACACCATCCGCGGCATCGCCGACCAGACCAACCTGCTGGCCCTCAACGCCGCCATCGAAGCGGCGCGCGCTGGCGAGCAAGGTCGCGGCTTTGCCGTAGTCGCTGATGAAGTGCGCCAACTGGCGGCACGCACCAGCGGCTCGACGGCGGAAATCTCCAGCATGATCGCGATGATCCAAGAGGAAACCCGTCAGGCCATCGACAGCATGGAAGGCACTCGCGACCGTGCCGCACAGGGTGTGGAGCTGGCCAACCAGGCCGGGACGGTGATCCTGCAGATTCGCGAAGGCACTGGCGAGGCCGTACAGGCGGTGAGCGCGTTTGCCAATGAGCGGGGCACCAACTGACCCGATCTTCATGTGTTTGGCCCGGGGGCTCGGTCTATAGTGCTGACTAGTCTTACGCTAAGGATTCGAGCCCGCCATGACCCCAGACAAGCCAGACGCCGCCCCCGTCGATCACCTGCGTTTCCACCGAAGCCACGCGCACCTGATGTCGACCTTCGGCAACGACACTTTTGCCCTCAAGGCTGAGGCGTTCGCACGGTTCTTCGGGACGCCGACCTTCCTCGGCGCGCAAACTGTGATCGTGTTGGTATGGATAGTGCTGAATATCACCGGCATCACCCACTTCGACGTGTACCCGTTCATCCTGCTCAACCTCGCCTTCAGCCTGCAAGCAGCCTATGCCGCGCCGCTGATCCTGCTGGCCCAGACACGCCAGGCCGCCCGCGACAAAGCCCAGTCCGACGCCGATGCCCAGCACCGCGAAGACATCGCCATTGCAAACACCGAGCGCCAGGCCCAAGCGGCGCAGACCACCAAACAGCTGCTGGAACTGCTGGAGCAAAACACCCGCCTGACGGAAATGACCAAGCAACTGACCGAACGCATCGAAAGCCTGACCTGCGAAATGCATGATCAGTTTGTGCGCAAAACCATGGCAACCGCACATGCCGCCCCAGCTCATCAAACAACGTGACCACCGAACGCAGCGCCCGGCAGTCCGGGCGCGTCAGCAGCCACAGTGCGCTATCCCGCCCGGCCAACGCAGGCCCCAACGGTTGCAAGCCATCGCCCAAGAGAAAATCCGGTAGCGCCGCCACGCCCAACCCCGCCCGCACCAGTTCAGTGACCGACAACATGCTGTTGCAGCGATAACTGGGGCGCACGCCCGGCAAGTGCTCGCGGCGCCAGGCGACCGTGGGGTGATCGGGCAGGAAGTCGTCCGGCGCGATCCAGGGCAGGTCGGCCAACTCGCGGCCTGCATGCTGGCGCACAAAACCGGCACTGGCGCACACCTGATAGGCCACCGTGCCCAGGCAACGCCCCACAAGGTGCTCCGGCGGCGTCTTGGTCAGGCGCAGAGCGATGTCCGCATCGCGGCGGCTGAGGTTGGCGAAATCATTCGAGGTGCTCAACTCCAGGGTCAACGCCGGGTACTCGGGCATGAACTGCGCCAACGCCGGCAGCAGCAAGCCTTGCAATACTGAGTCGGTGCAGGTCAGGCGCACGGTGCCGCTGATCACTTCACCGCCCTGCTCCACGCCAATGCGCGCCGCTTCCAGGGCCTGTTCGGCGTTTTCGGCCTGCTGCGCCAGGTGACTGGCTAAGCTGGTGGGCAGGTAACCGGCGCGGCTTTTTTCAAACAGGGTCTGGCCCAGGGCCGCCTCCAGCCGCCGCACCGCACGGAACACCGTGGATACATCCACCCGCAATAACGCCGCCGCCCGCGCCAGGGTGCCGCCGCGCACCAAGGCGAGGATCAGCGACAAGTCTGGGTAGTCAATTTGATAGTGCGTGGCTGCATTGAGCATGTGGGCAAACGCCAATTTTGATTGCGTGAGCGCCAATCTATAGTGCGTACCAAGACACAACAAGCCATGGGGCCTACACGATGAAAGCCAGCACCCTGCACCTCGCCCTGATCGGCGACTACAACCCTGACGTGATTGCGCACCAAGCCATTCCCGTGGCGCTGCAACAGGCGGCCGAAGCCCTGGGCCTGAACGTCCACGTGCAATGGCTCGACACAGATTCGCTCACACCCAACACCCAACTGCACCGCTTCGATGGCTTCTGGTGCGTGCCCGCCAGCCCCTACCGCGACACCGACGGCGCACTGCGGGCGATCCGTTTTGCCCGCGAGCACAAGCGCCCTTTCCTCGGCACCTGCGGTGGTTTTCAACACGCGGTGCTGGAATATGCTCGCAACGTGCTGGGCTGGGCGGATGCCGAACACGGCGAACTGGCCCCGCAGGCCAAACGCGCGGTGATCACGCCACTCAACTGCGCATTGGTGGAGGCGACCGATACCGTGCGCCTGGTGCCGTACACCCGCATCGCCGAGGCCTACGCCAGCCTGGATATCCATGAAGGTTACCGCTGCCGCTACGGCATCAACCCCGAATTCGCCAACGCACTGCTTGAAGGCGACTTGATTGCCAGCGGCCACGATTCGGCGGGTGATCTGCGCGCCATGGAGCTGCTGGACCACCCGTTTTTCGTCGCCACCCTGTTCCAGCCTGAACGCGCCGCGCTCAAAGGCACTACCCCGCCGTTGGCGACTGCCCTGCTCCAGGCCTGCCAGGCGCTGGCACGATGATCGCCAACACACCCGCCCCGCCCTACTACGCGGTTATTTTCAGCTCACTGCGCACCGAGGGCGATCAAGGCTACGGCCAGGCCGCCGCGCGCATGCTGGAGCTTGCGCGCGAACAACCGGGGTTTCTTGGGGTGGAATCGGCCCGCGAAGACGGCTTGGGGATCACCGTGTCCTATTGGCAGAGCGAGGCCGCGATACTGGCCTGGAAACAGCAGGCCGAGCATCGCGAGGTGCGCGAGCAAGGTCGCGCCAGCTGGTACTCGGCGTTCCACACGCGCGTGTGCAAGGTGGAGCGGGCGTACGCCTTCCAAAACTGAAATGCTTACCCCTGTGGGAGCCAGCTCCCACCTTTGATCTTGGCTACGCCTTCCAAAACTGAAATGCTTACCCCTGTGGGAGCCAGCTCCCACCTTTGATCTTTATTGTCTGCAAAAACGACATTCGCTTAGCTGACCAAACTGCGCAGCGCACTGATCTGCGGGATCTCCACTCGGCGCATATACACGCGCAACGGCTCGGTGATGTTGATGCGATCGTCGATGTTCTGGTCCAGCAGCAATTGCAGGCGTTCGCGCGATAAGGTCATCGCGTGGTCGGCGGCCGGCAGCCAGACAAATTCGGCGGTGGGGATGATGCCGTCATCGGCCACGTCCATGCCGAAGGAATCTTCGCTGAAACGTACGATGTACTGGCCAGTTTTGCGGTTCAGGCCGACAAACCCGTGGAGTTGGTCGGCGGCCTGGCAGATAAGCTCGGACGTGATGCGCATGGTAAACCTCACTGAAAAGTCCCACAGGGACTGGAAAGATGGTTTACACGCGTGGCAGAAATCACTGCCCTCTAACGGGGCAATTCGGCCAAGAATACTGCAATGCAGCACAAAAAAACCCAGAAAAATGGCCCGCGCGCACGTTAATGTCGGTTTGGTGATAGCGCCTTTCGCAATCAATTGTTAAAAAGGATGCCTTCTCAAAGTTACCTCCACGAAAGGACTTCGCTTATGCCTGTCACGTTTTCCAAGAGCGCCCTGCTGCTCGCGCTGATGCTCGGCCTTGGCCAAGCGCAGGCTGGCGACCCGATCAGCCCGGCTGAATTGTCGACAAACGAAGGCATTCCGTACCCGGCCGTCATCGCCCACCGCGGCGCTTCCTACGACGCCCCCGAATCCACCGCCGCTTCCTACAAGCTCGCACGCGACCTGGGTGCCGACTACCTGGAAATGGACCTGCAGCGCAGCAAGGACGGCGTGCTGTTCGCCCTGCACGACAACAACCTGCAGCGCACCACCGACGTGGCCACCAAGTTCCCGGAGCGCAAAGACGCCCCGGCCAACGAATTCACCTGGGCTGAATTGCGCACCCTGGACGCCGGCAGCTGGTTCAACACTGCCTACCCAGACCGCGCGCGCCCTGCTTTCGTCGGCCTGAAAATCCAGAGCCTGGACGAAATCATCAAGATCGCCGAAGGCAACCCGCAGCACAAACCCGGCCTGTACATCGAGACTAAAGAGCCCAAACAGTTTCCGGGCATCGAAGCCGACCTGAAAAACAAGCTGTTGGACAAAGGCTGGTTGAGCTCCGCCGGTTCCAAGCTGGGCAAGAGCAACACCGGCGTTGGCCAGGGCAAGGGCCGCGTCGTGCTGCAAACGTTTGAGAAAGACAGCTTGAGAGAGCTGCAAAAAGAAATGCCCAACACCCCGAAAATCCTGCTGTTGTGGGTCGGCCCAGGCAGCATCGAACCGAAGTCCGCGCAGACCTTCGCCGAGTCCGGCGAGCCGACCAAGGCCGCCTACTACGCCAAGCAAGAGCCGAAAGACGCCGCCGAGTTCGAAAAATGGGTCGACGAAGCCAAGAGCCTCGGCGCCATCGGCACTGGCCCATCGGCCGAGCTGACCAACCATGGCGACCAGAGCTACACCGACCTGGTGAAGCCTGAGATGAACAAGCTGACCCACGACAAAGGCCTGCTGGTGCACGTCTATACCGTCGATGAGCCGGTGGACTTCGAGAAAGTGATGAAAGCCGGCGTCGATGGCATCTTCACTAACCGCGCCGCCGAGCTGCTGAAGTTCTACAAGCGCTGGCCGTCGTCGAGTGTGCAGGACCTGCTCAAGGACAACGGCTACTGAGTGAAACCCGCGTGTAGGGTGAGTTAAGTTGCGCTGGTTAACCTGAGCCCACTTAAACAGCTCACCGAAGAAGGACACACACCATGAAAACCCTGACTGCTCTGTTCGCCGCTACCGCCCTGACCCTGACCGCCGGCCTGGCCCAGGCGGATGTTCGTCCGGATCACATTGAAGGCCTGCTCAAGTCCGGCGCCGTGATGCCTTTTGAGCAACTCAACACCAAAGCCGTCGCCACGCACCCTGGCGCCACCATCACCGACACCGAGCTGGACCACAAAAACGGTGTACTGGTTTACGAAGTTGACGTCACCGACACCGCTGGCAAACGCTTTGAAGTGAAGCTCGACGCCAAGACCGGCGCCGTGCTGGAAAACAAGCAAGACACCTGAGTTCCAGCGCCAAAAAAACCGCGCCACTGTTTAAGTGGCGCGGTTTTTTTATGCCTGCTCGAAACCAAACCGGCCTGGGGTTGTATATCGTCAAGCAGATCGCCCAGGCTCACGGGGGTGAACTGAGCGTGTCCACTGATGAGCAGCACGGCACCGTGTTCAGCTTCAGCCTGCCGATAGGCTGATCAGGCGCCCAAACGCGCCGTCACTTCATTCAGCTCAGCCGACAAACCACGCAGGTTCTGGCTCGCCGCTTCAGTGCGCTGCACGTTGTCCATGTTCGCCGTGGCCACCGTGGTGATCTGGGTAATATTGCGCGAGATATCCTCGGCCACCGAGGTCTGCTCTTCCGCGGCCGTGGCGATCTGGCGATTCATGTCACGGATCGCCTCCACGGCCTGGGTGATGTGATTAAGCATGGCACCGGCCTGGGAAACTTTTTCCACGCTGTCATCACTGCAGGACTGGCCGCTGACAATCGCCTCGGCCGCATCCACCGCACCGGTTTGCACCGCGTGAATAATCTGGTTGATCTCGATGATCGACGCCGCCGTGCGTTGCGCCAGGCTGCGCACTTCATCGGCCACCACCGCAAAACCACGGCCCGCCTCACCCGCCCGCGCCGCTTCAATCGCGGCGTTGAGCGCGAGCAGGTTGGTCTGTTCGGCGATCCCACGGATCACCTCGAGCACCTTGCCGATGCGCACGCTGTCGGTTTCCAGGCGGCGGATGATGGTGCCGGTGTTGAGGATTTCATTGCGCATCTGGCCGATGGTGGCGATGGTGACCTTCATCACTTCCCCGCCTTCGCGGGCCGAATGATCCGCCTCGTCGGCGGCGCGCGAGGCACTGGCGGCGTGGCGGGCAACTTCTTGGGCAGTGGCGGACATCTCGGTCATGGCCGTGGCCACTTGGTCGGTGCGGTTGAATTGTTCGTGGGTGCCGTTTGCCATCTGCCCGGCAATCGAACTCAACTCGCCGCTGGCGCTGACCAGTTCGGTGGCGCTGCGCTGCAAGCGGCTGAAGGTTTCGGCGAGGAAGTCACGCAAGGTATTGGCGACGGCCGCCAAGTGGCCCAGTTCATCCTGGCGGCGACTGGCGACGCGTTCGGCAAACCGGCCGTGACTCAGTTGCGTCACGTAGTCGATCAAGCCACGAATCGGCAGGATCAGGTTGCGGTTGATCAGCCACAAGCTGAACAGGCCGATCAACACACCCGACAGCAACATGATTGCCAACCCCACCATGACCGTGCGCTCGGCATAGGCGCTGATGGCTTGGGATTGCTGGCTGCCCTGCGCGCGCAAGTCACTGACCAGCGCGCTCATCTGGTCGCTGGTGGCGCGGTCCACACCTTTGACGGCGGTGTCGCCGACAGTCGGGTCGCCACCCGCCGCTACGTAGGCATCGCGCCCCTTTTGGTAAGCCACACCCAACTGCAGGTGTTCCTGGCGCAGGCTATCAATGCGCCGGCTCAGGCTTGGGTCGTCCTGGGTCTGGGTGACCAACCGAGTGAGGATGCCCTGCACATCGCGTTGCCGGTCCTGGAACTGGCCCCAGTATTTCTCCATGTCCTGGGGCTGTTTGCCGCGTAGCAGGACGTTTTTCCACTCCTGCACTTGTACCTTGAATTGCAGGTTGGCTTCATCAATCAGTTGAGACGTGAGCAAGGGCCCTTCGATCAAACTGCGATAACTTTGCACGCCGTTAGAGAGGAAGTTGAAACAGGCCAGGGCGATCAACAAGATCGCAAGCAGACTGCCACCGAGCAGCGACAAAATTTGTGCTCTCAAGGAAGTACGCAAAATGTTCATGGGGAAAGCCTCAAAACAAGGAAAAAGGTGCAAGCACGCCATAACATCCCTGTCATCAAGGCTCAGCCCATTCGCAGCGGGCCTTGTGCTTGGAGTCGGCCGTGCTAGAGGCTTCTTTAAGGATTCCAGACCGACGGTCAATAAAATGTCATCTCCAGGAAATACATCATAACCCGTCACAAAATTGTCAAATTACCTTGCAATGATTCGCCCACGCGAACCTGTGAAACGTCCTACAGGCGCTTTCTCTGCGAGCCTCCATGAACCACAGCATCGACCACGGCCACCAGGATCCCGATCTGTTTGGCCTGCTTTACGGTTTCCGTTTTCGCCCTGGAGAAAAAGGCGAGCAGATTGATTCAGCCACCGCGCTGGCGGCTTTGCAGGCACCACAAGACCCGGAAGAATTCCTTTGGCTGCACCTGAACCTGGCTCACGCCGCGTGCGAGCGCTGGATGCAGACGCACCTGTCGTTGCCGGATGAGTTTTTTGAAGCGCTGCACGAAGGCTCACGCTCCACGCGTATCGAACACGTCGACTCGGCCTTGCTGGCGGTGGTCAACGACGTGGTGTTCAACTTCAGCAGCATGGTTTCCTCGGATATTTCCACGCTGTGGGTGTGCGCCCGCAGCCGCTTGCTGGTGAGTGCGCGCCTGCAACCGTTGCACTCGGTGGACAAATTGCGCTCGTCGGTGAAGGCCGGTGAACGCTTTCGCTCGCCACTGGAACTGCTGGTGCATTTGTTGCGCGACCAAGGCGAAGTGCTGACGCAGATCGTGCGTAAGACCAGCCTCAGCGTCGACCATATCGAAGACCAGTTGCTGTCTTCGCGCCTGTCCACCAACCGCGCCGAACTGGGTGCCGCGCGCCGAGTGCTGGTGCGCCTGCAACGCCTGCTGGCGCTGGAACCGGGCTCGTTGCTGCGCCTGCTCAATCGCCCGCCGCAGTGGCTGCAAAAAGAAGACGTGAAGGAGTTGCGCAAATCCACCGAGGAGTTTGCGCTGATCATCAACGACCTGACGGCCCTGGGTGAGCGCATCAAGTTGTTGCAGGAAGAGATCGCCGCCAACCTCAACGAGCAAAGCAACCGCACGCTGTTCACCCTCACGGTGGTGACGGTACTGGCATTGCCGATCAATATCATTGCCGGTTTTTTCGGCATGAACGTGGGAGGTGTGCCGCTCTCGACTGACCCGGAGGGGTTTTGGATTCTGGTGGCGTTGGTGGCGACATTTACCTTGATTGCCGGGCGCTGGGCGTTTCGCAAACGCAAAGATTACTGACCTTGGAATGCAATCAAACTGTGGGAGCTGGCTTGTGGAGCGTCAGTCAAGGTGVCTGCCCGATCGCGCATAGGTATCTACACATCTTTTTATGGGTTGAATTCTTTGGTTGTCGCGGGGGCGCTGGGTACATATCCGTTGCTGCGGTAACGGCTGCTAGGTTCCGCCTTACGCGGGTCACTTTTGGAAAAGAGCCCCAAAAGTAACCAAAAGGGCTCTTGCCCCACCACTCGGCACCTCGCCTAGGCTCGGTGTGCCCTCACGCAGGCTTTGGACCGTGGGCCGCCGCCATGGGCCATCCTTGGCCCATCGCGGCTAAACCGGCGTCCTGCCGGTTTACCCCGCTCCAAAGCCTGCGTTCGGCCAGCGTGGTTTAACGGGGCGCCTAAGATCAAGATCAAGATCAAAAGCAAGAGCACGGCGGCCTAGTAGCCGACCTGAGTGGTTAGATCAAAAGCAAGCCGAGGCGGCCTGACAGCCGACCTGATATTTGAAACTGAACTCAATCTAATGTGGGAGCTGGCTTGCCTGCGATGCAGACACCTCGGTCCATCAAGTACACCGAGTTGATGCCATCGCAGGCAAGCCAGCTCCCACAATCATACATCAGTAGAAGGTGTGCTTGCTTCTGCCCTGCTTTTGCTTCAACCACTCAGGTCGGCTACTAGGCCGCCGTGCTCTTGCTTTTGATCTGCTTTTGATCTTGATCTGAGGCGCCCCGTTAACCACGATGGCCGAACGCAGGCTTGAATCCGTGGGTAACCCGGCAGGACGCCGGGTTAGCCGCGATGGGCCAAGGATGGCCCATGGCGGCGCCCACAAGCCAGGGCACACCGAGCCTAGGCGAGGTGCCGAGTGGTGGGGCAAGAGCCCTTTTGGTTACTTTTGGCTGGGCCGGCATTCCGGGCTCTTTTCCAAAAGTGACCCGCGTAAGGCGGAACCCAGCAGCCGTTACCGCAGCAACGGATATGTACCAACACCAAAACCCCAAAACTTAGCGCAACACAAAAAGTTGCGTAGATACCCTGGCATCGCAGGCAAGCCGCTCCCACATTGATTGCACTTGACATTAGTTTTGCGGGGGTTTGTAGACCAGTGGCACACCCAATTCCCTAAACACTGACTTACCGCAGCATCTCTGTAACATTCTGCAATGATCATCAACGACATCCTCCTCACACTGGATGCTCCGGCATGGCCACCCCTTCCCTGACTGCCTCCACCACCGCCTCATACGCAGACCCCAAACCCCAGCTGGACAAGAAACCCGGCCTGGTGACGGTGATCATTTTCTTCGCCGTACTTGCCATGGGCCTGTTGTTCACCGCCTACAGCCTGATGCACGACATGCACGAACTGGGCACGGTGGTGACCACCTGGACGCCGTTCCTGCTGCTCGGCGTGGCGCTGTTGATCGCCCTGGGTTTCGAGTTCGTCAACGGCTTCCACGACACCGCCAACGCGGTGGCAACGGTGATCTACACCAACTCGCTGCCGCCGCATTTTGCAGTGGTGTGGTCGGGCTTTTTCAACTTCCTCGGCGTGCTGCTGTCCAGCGGTGCAGTAGCGTTCGGCATCATTGCCTTGCTGCCAGTCGAGCTGATTTTGCAGGTGGGTTCCTCAGCCGGTTTTGCGATGATCTTTGCCCTGCTGATCGCGGCGATCCTCTGGAACCTCGGCACCTGGTGGCTGGGCTTGCCGGCCTCGTCGTCGCACACCCTGATCGGCTCGATCATCGGCGTGGGCGTGGCGAATGCCTTGATGCATGGGCGTGACGGCACCAGCGGCGTGGATTGGAGCCAGGCGATCAAGATTGGGTATGCCTTACTGCTCTCGCCGCTGATCGGCTTTGCCTTTGCCGCCTTGCTGTTGCTGGCCCTGCGCGCCTTTGTGAAAAACCGCTCGCTGTACAAAGCACCGAAGGGCGATACCCCGCCGCCTTGGTGGATTCGCGGCATGTTGATCGTCACCTGCACCGGCGTGTCGTTCGCCCACGGCTCCAACGATGGCCAGAAAGGCATGGGCCTGATCATGCTGATCCTGGTCGGCACCCTGCCGATGGCCTACGCACTGAACCGCACCATGCCCGCCGAGCAGTCCTTGCAGTTCGCGGCGGTGGCTGAAGTGACCCAGGTGGCGTTGATGAAAAGCGCGCCGCAAGCCTTGCCCGGCGACCCGCGGCCGATTCTTTCGACCTACGTGCGCACCAAGGAAGCCACCCCGGAACTGGTGCCAGCCCTCGCCGCCCTCGCCGGCCAGATCGGTGATGAAGTCAAAGGCTACGGCTCCCTGGCCAAAGTCCCCGCCGAAGCGGTCGGCAACGTGCGTAACGACATGTACCTGAGCAGCGAAACCATTCGCCTGATGGACAAGGGCAAGGTCGGCAACTTCGATGCCGACACCCAAGGCAAGCTGCAATTGTTCAAGCAACAGATCGACAATTCCACCCGCTTTATTCCACTGTGGGTGAAGATCGCCGTGGCCATCGCCCTCGGGCTGGGCACCATGGTCGGCTGGAAGCGCATCGTGGTGACGGTGGGCGAGAAGATTGGCAAGACGCACCTGACGTATGCCCAAGGCGCCTCGGCCGAGACGGTGGCGATGCTGACGATTGGCGCAGCGGATATGTTCGGGTTACCGGTGTCGACCACCCATGTGCTGTCGTCGGGTGTGGCCGGGACCATGGTGGCGAATGGCGGTGGGTTGCAGATGAAGACCATCCGCAATCTGCTGATGGCCTGGGTGCTGACGTTGCCGGCGGCGATTCTGTTGTCGGGCAGTTTGTACTGGCTGTTCACCAAACTGTTCTGACACAACACAGATCAAACTGTGGGAGCTGGCTTGCCTGCTCCCACAGGGGTTTTAGGGTGTGTCAGAAAACTGTGGGAGCTGGCTTGCCTGCTCCCACAGGGGTTTTAGGGTGTGTCAGGAAGTAAAGAGGCCAGCCATGGCCTTCAGCCGCTTCTTGTACACCCGCCGCGCCTCCAACGCCTCCTCCAGGCTGACCGCCACAAACCCCGCCCTTTGATTCGGCTGCATCTGCCCGATCAAATCCAGGTCCGCACTGATCACCGTGCCAATCATCGCGTAACCGCCGCCCGACACCGCATCCCTGTGCAACACAATCGGCTCCAACCCCGCCGGCACCTGAATCGAGCCAATCGGGTAGCAACTGTCGACGATGTTCGACGGATCCGACCCCGCGCCAAACGGTTGCTCGCGTGGCTGAAAGCTCAACGCACTGCCGCCCTTGAAGCGATAGCCGATACGGTCCGCCTCCGAGCCCACCGTCCACGGCTCGGCAAAAAAGCTGGTTTTCGCGCCATCCGTCAGCCGGTCGTAATACAGCCCCGGCACCACGCGCAACGTCACGTCGCCGCCGACTGAGCGACGCAACGCCATCGGCAAACTATTGCCTGCGCACGCCTGCCCGCTGGCCTCGCCAATCGGCAGTTCATCGCCCTCCTGCAAGCGCCGCCCCTGAAACCCGCCGAGTGCGCCAAGGGTGTAGGTCGAGCGGCTGCCGAGCACCAGCGGCACATCAATGCCACCCGCCACCGCCAGGTACGTGCGCGCGCCCGCCTTGGGAAACTCAAAGCGCAACACCTGCCCGGCGCGCACTTGGAAGGCGGTGTCTTGGTGCACCACTTCGCCGTCCAGGCGCGGCGACATCAGTGCACCGCTGAGTGCCACCAACGCGTCCTGCTGAAACTGCAACTCGGGGCCAATCAACGTGCATTCCAAACCCGCCGCGCCGAGCGGATTGCCCACCAGATGGTTGGCCGCGCTCAATGCGTATTGGTCCAGCGCACCCGATGGCGGAATGCCCAGGTGGTAATAGCCTTCACGGCCAAGGTCCTGCACGGACGTGGCGAGGCCGGGTTTGAGCACCTTGATCATGCCAGCGCCTCCTGCAGGGTTTTCGGATAGCCGATGGGGTCGGCGAGAAAGGCATCGAGGGAAAATTCCACCGGGCGGATGCGCAGGTCGAAACGCCCGGCGTCCACCTCGGCAACCGCCAGGTCATAGGCGTCACGGTCCATGGGTTTGAACTGCACAATGTCGCCGGGGCGGAAGAACACCATGTGCTCCTTGAGGTACGCCAACTGCTGCGCCGGGTCGTAGATCGGCGCAGGGGTCACGCCGAACATCTGGTAACCACCGGCGCCGCGTACCGAGTAGATACAACCAAAACAGCCGCCATGGCCGAGGGTCAGTTTGGGCGTGTCGGTGCGCGGGCGCAGGTACTTGGGCACCTGCAATTGCCGCTCGCGCTCGACCATCTGGAACATGAACGGCAGGCCCGCGACAAAACCGACCATCGACACAAACCACGGCGCGCCACTGTGAGCGGCGATAAACGCGTCCACATCGGCCAAACCGTTGATGCGCGCGGCGTACTCCAAGTCAGTGGCGCTGGGGTCTTGATGGCGGTCGCGAAAACGCATCAGCGTTTCATGGGTCCAGGGGTCGTTGTAGAGCACCGGGATTTCGATGATGCGCGTGTGCAAGGTGCGTTCGGCAACGGCCTGGGCTTCGGCGCTTTGCACGGCGTCGAGCAGCACATGCGGCGCGATGCGGTCGGGGTCGAAGCGGATCTGGAACGATGCATTGGCCAGGCACACGTCCAGCACACCGTCCAGCGCCAGTCGCTCCACGGCGCGGGTCACGGCCATGCCTTTGAAAAAAGCCTCCAGGGACATGCTGTCGCTGACCTCGGCAAACAGGTGTTCATCAGCGCCGAAGCTATAGCGGATGGGGGTCGTTTGAGCCATGTCTGTTCCTCTTGGAATCATTGTAGAAAGGCAGGCAAAAAGGGCTGTTTCAATCTTATTGGGGAGCTCTCTTATTGAAGAGCTCTGACTTCAATGCCCGCCTGGTCCAAGGCTTCGCGGGTGGCTTCCACCAGTTCCAGGGCGCCGGGGGTGTCACTGTGCAGGCAGATGGAATCGAATTCGATCATCAGGTCTTCGCCTTCCACGGTTCGCACCAACCCCGTCTGACAAGCACGCAGGACCCGTGCCGCAACCGTTGCCGGGTCCAGCGCGCGCACAGTGCGGGTAAACACGATGGAGCCGCTCAGGTCGTACTCACGGTCGGCGTAAAACTCGCGCACCACCGGTTGCCCGAGTTCTTTGGCAACGCGCCAGATCACCGAGTTGGGCATGCAATACAGCAACAGCGTCGGCTCGATGAGTTGCAGATTTTGCACCAGCAATCGCGCGGCTTCTTCGTCACGGGCCAGGTGCATGTAGAGCGCGCCGTGGGGTTTGATGTGTTGCAGGGCCACGCCTTGAGCGCGGGCGATTTCGCGCAGGGCGCCGAGCTGGTAGAGCATGTCGTCCACCAGTTCCTGGGCCGGAGCGTTGATATGCCGACGGCCAAAACCCACCAGGTCGCGAAAGCCCGGATGCGCGCCGATAGCCACGCCCAGTTGCTTGGCACGCGCGACGGTGCGGCGCATGGTGCCGGGGTCGCCGGCGTGGAAGCCGGTAGCGATGTTGGCTGAGCTGATGTAGGCCATCAGTTCCGCGTCGACGCCATCGCCGATGGTCCAAGGGCCGAAGCCTTCGCCCATGTCTGAATTGAAATCCACTGCCTGCATTGGGGCTGCTCCGCCAAAGGGTGATGGCTGAAAGTAGGCTGACGCTTGACCCCTTGGGAAGATCTATTATCAGATGGGCCATCTTCTGAATCGAATGTCATTGACCCTGCGCCAAGTCCGCTACTTCGTCGCCACCGCCGAGATCGGCCAGGTTTCCCAGGCGGCGATTCACCTGAACATCTCCCAGTCGGCGGTGACCACGGCAATCAAGGAGCTGGAAGCGATGCTCGGCGTGCAGTTGTTCGTGCGCTCGGCCCAAGGCATGAACCTGACCGACGCCGGGCGGCATTTTCTCAACCGTGCCTATGTGATTGTGCGCAGCGTGGACGACGCGCTGAACAGCCCGCTGCCGGACTACCGCGCCAGCGGCGTGCTGCGGGTGGCGGCCAGTTACACGGTGCTCGGCTACTTCCTGCCTCATCACCTACAGCGCATGGAACACTGGCATCCGGACGTGACCATCGAGGTCTTCGAACAGGAGCGCCAGGCCATCGAACAGGGCCTGCTCGACGGCCAGTTCGACATGGCCGTGGTGCTCACCGCCAACCTCACTCACGCGGATATCGTCTCAGAAATCCTGTTCAATTCGGAGCGGCGCCTGTGGCTGCCCAGCCATCACCCGTTGTGCGAACGCGGCGCGGTGAGCCTGGCCGATGTGGCGCAGGAACCCTACATCCTGCTCACCGTCGATGAAGCCGAACACAGCGCCATGCGTTACTGGGAACAGGCCGGGCAAACGCCAGAGGTGCGGCTGCGCACCAGCTCAGTGGAGGCGGTGCGCAGCATGGTCGCCAATGGCAGCGGCGTAGCGATTCTGTCAGACCTGGTGCATCGGCCCTGGTCACTGGAAGGCAAGCGCATCGAAACCCTGACCGTGACCGACCCGGTAACGCCCATGAGCGTGGGCCTGGCCTGGCACCGCGAGCGTGCATTTACCCCGGCGATGCAGGCGTTTCGGGATTACTTCCACGACGCGTTCCTGGCGCCGCAGCAGTTGTCGGCGCGGCGTTAGAGCTGGGATTGCAACGTGGCGGCCAGCCACGCCATAAACACTCGCACCCGTTGTGGCAGATGCCGTTGCCCGGCATAGAGCAACGACACGTCCAACGCCGGCGCGGGGTAGTCGGGCAACACGGACACCAGCACACCACTGTCGAGCAAATCGCGAATCCCCAGGACCGGCACTTGAGTGATGCCGAAGCCACCCAGGCACGCCGACTTGTAGGCATCGGTGCTGTTGACCGTGACGCGCCCGGCCATCGGCACGCGGTGCACCTTGTTGCCCTGCTGGTATTCGAACCCCGCTGAACGTGAACCCAATGGCCGCACGTAGTGCACCAATTGGTGATGCGCCAGGTCGGCCAAGGTCTCGGGCATGCCATACCGCTGAACGTATTCGGCGCTGACACAGTTGATCATCGGCATGCTGCACAGCAACCGCGCCACCACCGACTGGTCGGGCTGCGCGCCGACGCGCAACACGCAGTCGAACCCTTCGGCAAGCAGGTCGACCTGGCGGTCGGTGGTGCTGATTTCCAGCTCGATCAACGGGTGTGCATGCATAAATTCGGGCAGGCGCGGCAGGATCAAGTCCCGCGCCATCACGTTGGGCATGTCCACGCGAATGCGCCCGCTGAGTTGCGCTTCATCCTGGCGAAACAAGCCTTCAAGTTCCTCCATGTGCGCGAGCACATCCTTGCTGCGCTCATACAGCACGCGCCCGTCCTGAGTGGCTTGCACCTTGCGCGTGGTGCGTTGCAGCAGGCGCGCGCCGAGCAGTTCTTCCAGCGCCTGCACATGCTCGGACACGGTGGAGCGCGGCAGGCCCAGGCTCTCGCCCGCCTGGGTGAAACTCGACAGTTCAGTGACCCGCACGAAGGTGCGCAACAGCTCCAGCTTGTTCATGGGATTGTTCGCCTTATCCGGCCAGTGATTCCGATATCACCCTGTTTATCACGTAACAGCCGGACAAATACACTCAGTCCCACATCAACGCCGAGGACTGCACCATGACCCGTAAAATCGCACTGATCACTGGCGCCAGCCGCGGCCTGGGCAAAAGCGCCGCGCTGCACCTGGCCGCACAAGGCGTCGACATCATCGGCACTTACCACAGCGCTGCGGGCGAAGCCCAAGCGGTGGTGGAACAGGTTGAAGCCTTGGGTGGCCGCGCCACCATGCTGCAACTGGATGTCAGTCAGAGCGGCAGCTTCAATGCTTTCGTCGGCCAAGTCGCCACGCTGCTCAAGGGTGTTTTCGCACAGGATCACTTCAACTTTCTGATCAACAACGCCGGTATCGGTACCCACGCCAGCTTTGCCGACACCACCGAAGAGCAGTTCGACCGCCTGGTGGCCATCCACTTCAAGGCGCCGTTTTTCCTGACCCAGAAGCTGCTGCCGTTGATCAGCGATGGCGGGCGCATCATCAATATTTCCAGCGGCCTGGCGCGGTTCAGCCTGCCGGGCTATTCGGCGTATGCCTCGATGAAAGGCGCAGTAGAAGTGCTGTCGCGCTACCAGGCCAAAGAGCTGGGCCCGCGCGGGATTACCGTAAACACCCTGGCACCCGGCGCGATTGCCACCGACTTCAGCGGCGGCGCGGTGCGCGACAACCCGGATGTGAATGCGATGGTCGCCCACAACACCGCCTTGGGCCGTGCCGGCCTGCCGGACGATATTGGCGGGGCGATTTCGACCTTGCTGGCCGATGGCAGTCACTGGATCACCGGGCAGCGCATCGAAGCCTCGGGCGGCATGTTTCTGTAGGCATTCTGCGCTGGCATCAATGCCTACAGACTACTGACAGGCAATCACCGATGAGTGTTGATCCCGGTGTGGCCGGCGGCATGGGAGTGTTAGCCGCCGTGGTCGACAGCGGCAGTTTTGCCCGCCGCCAAGGTGCGGGCGTTTCTGGATTTTGTCGCGTCCCTCAAGCTTGGCTGACCAGGCGACGTTGTACGAACTTGTCCGATGAGTGTTGATCCCGGTGTGGCCGGCGGCATGGGAGTGTTAGCCGCCGTGGTCGACAGCGGCAGTTTTGCCCGCCGCCAAGGTGCGGGCGTTTCTGGATTTTGTCGCGTCCCTCAAGCTTGGCTGACCAGGCGACGTTGTACGAACTTGTCCCGCAGCACGTCGTAGCCCCAGTGATACACATAGGTGTACGGCAGGAAGAACAGCAGCACGCCGATGTCGAGGATGAACGCCTGCATCAGGCTGATATTCAGCCACGCCGCGATCAACGGTACGCACACCAGAATCAGGCCGCTTTCGAACATCAGCGCGTGCAGCACTCGGGTCCAGCCATTGTTGGCCAGTTTCCAGCGCGCCTTCAGGCGGTCGAACAAGCCGTTGAAGATCACGTTCCAGGTCAACGCCATCAGGCTGATCGCCAGGGCGACCATGCCCATTTCCAGGGCGGGCTTATCCATGATCCACGCCAGCAACGGGGTGCAGATCAACAACGCCAGCACCTCAAAACCAATGGCCTGGCAAACACGTTCAGTAATCGACTTGGTAGGGTTCATAACACAGCTCCGTGAGTGACGATGGTTGCCATCATTACCCCCTTGATCGATACTTCATAACCAATAACCATCGACAAAGGCGATACTCATGGCCTCTAACGAAGTGCTGCAGGCATTTGTCCAGGCGGCCACACAGGGCTCGTTTTCCGCAGCGGCGCGCAAGCTGGGCAAGAGCCAGTCCACCGTCAGCGCGGCGGTGGCCAGCCTTGAGATTGACTTGGATGTGGTGCTGTTTGACCGCAGCAGCCGCAAGCCGACGCTCACCCCGGCTGGCCACGTATTGCTGCAACGCGCCGAACAGGTGCTGGAAGCCAGCAGCCGACTGGAGTTGGCGGCGAACCAGTTGGCCCAAGGGTTGGAACCCAAGCTGAGTATCGCCATGTCCGATACTTACCAATCCGAGCGTTTCGAACTCGTGCTCAAAGCCTTTGAACAACGCTACCCGGACCTGGAACTGGAGTGGTTGATCGCCGAGTGCGAAGACCTGATCGCCTTGGTGCAAAGTGGCCGGACGCAGATTGCCTTGATTGAAGCCCAGGGGGTGTATCCGCCCGACCTGACCCGCGCGCCCGTGGCGGAACGCGCGGAGATGGCCCTGTTCGTGGCCCCCACGCATCCATTGGCCAGCCTGCAACACATCGACCAGCCCACCTTGCAGCAGCACCGCGAATTACGTCTGGCGAGCATCATCAGCCCGAATGAAACGCGCCCCACCGGCCGCGTGTGGTCGGCGCCGAGTTTTCTGATGCTGATGGAGATGGCCCAGCTCGGTTTCGGCTGGGCAGCGCTGCCGCGCTGGTTGGTGGAGCGCTTTGGCAATGCCGAGCTGGTTGAACTCAACGTACGCAGCTGGCCACGCTCGGTGGCGGTGGATGCGCTGTGGTCACGCCAGCACCCGCCGGGGCCAGCGGGGAGTTGGATGTTGGGGCAGATGTTGGAGTGATAAACACGCCCTTTCTGCCAATTTGGCAATAGAGACACAAACCTGTGGGAGCAGGCTTGCCTGCGATGGCGGTGGTTCAGCTTGCATCTCTGCTAACTGACGCACTGAAGTGCGCCCCAGAAGTTGGACACTCGTCCAACTCCTGAGGCTTTTCATGAGCAAATACACGACGCAGTTCAAGCTTTCCGCCATTAGGGCCCCCACAGCTCCCACAGTTGATCTTCGCCCCTATAGAGAGGTTCTGAAGATGCAGGCCGGCTGGATAAGTACATCCATTACTACAACCATAAGCGAATCAAAACGAAGCTTGGCGGACTGAGCCCTGTGGCTTACAGAACCCGGTCCGCGGTAGCCTAACCATTAGCTGTCCAACTTTTGGGGCGCACTTCACACCGCTCGCGCAAGCCGCTCCCACATTGTTBTAGCGGCCAGGCGGCGCTCTATGAAGCGTTTTTCGGGGGCTTGCTGCGTGAGTGACAGGGCTTTTTCGTAGGCCGCCCTGGCCTCTTCGATACGCCCCAACTGCCGACAAAACTCCCCGCGCGCCGAGTGCGCCAGGTGGTAATCCTGCAACTCACCTCGCTGCAAAATACCTTCCACTACCTGCAACCCCGCTAACGGCCCATCACGCATCGCCACCGCCACGGCGCGGTTTAACTCGATCACTGGCGACGGCACTTCCCTGAGCAACACATCATAAAG
This sequence comes from Pseudomonas sp. IB20, assembly GCF_009707325.1. NCBI lineage: Bacteria > Pseudomonadati > Pseudomonadota > Gammaproteobacteria > Pseudomonadales > Pseudomonadaceae > Pseudomonas > Pseudomonas gelidaquae. The sequence continues at coordinate 3,979,024 of NZ_CP046103.1, forward strand.
CCCGACAATCTGCAGCCAGTCCGTCTTCCCGGCGCTCGGCGCTTCGGCATGCACCGCCGCAATCGCCGCCTGCAGGCAATACGGTCCAAAACGCCGTGTTCTCAACGCCTGTTCCACCAGCGCGCAGCCTTCAGCAATCAAGGACGCGTCCCACAACTTACGGTCCTGTTCATCCAGCAGCACCAACTCGCCGCTGGCCGAGGTGCGTGCGGATCGGCGCGACTCGTGGAGCAGCATCAACGCCAGCAGGCCCATGACTTCCGGCTCCGGCAGCAACTCCATCAGCAGGCGCCCTAGCCGAATCGCTTCGCGAGTCAAATCCTCACGGGTAAGGTCCGCGCCCATGGACGCCGAATAGCCCTCGTTGAACACCAGGTAAACCACGCGTAACACACTCTCTAAGCGCTCGGGCAGCGCGTCGAGGGACGGCACTTGATAAGGAATGTTTGCCTCACGGATCTTGCCCTTCGCGCGCACGATGCGCTGGGCGATGGTGGTGGGTGTGACGAGAAAGGCGCGGGCGATTTCTTCGGTGGTGAGGTCGCAGATCTCACGCAAGGTCAGCGCCGCCTGGGCATCGGGCGCCAGCGCCGGGTGGCAACAGGTGAAGATCAGGCGCAGGCGGTCGTCTTCCACGTCTTCCTCACTCCACTGCGCCGCTTCCAGCGCGTCGGCTTGCTCCTGCAATAACGGCGTGAAGCGCGCTTGGCGGCGCAGGCGGTCGATGGCTTTGAAGCGGCCGGTCGAGACCAGCCAGGCGCGTGGATTGCTCGGCACGCCGTCTTGCTGCCAGCGTTCGACCGCGACAAAGAAGGCCTCGTGCAAGGCGTCTTCGGCGAGGTCGAAATCGCCGAGCAGGCGGATCAGCGTGGCGAGCACGCGCCGTGATTCGCTGCGGTAAATCGCCTCGATTTGAGGCGTCAATCGGGCATGCCTTGGGTCACCAGCGTCACTAGGCGGTCCAGGCTCTGGCCCCAGCCGTCATAAAAGCCCATGGCTTCATGGGCCTGCTTGTCGGCTTCGCTCCAGTGCATGGCGCGGGCGGTGTAGAGGGTTTTGCCGTCGCGCTCTTCGAAAGTGACTTTGGCGGTCATGAACGGCTTGCCCGACGGAATCCAGCCTGGCGAGTACGCATCGGTAAACACCAGCCGGCTCGGCGCCTCGATCTCCAGGAACACGCCTTGGGTCGGGTATTCGGCGCCATCGGGCGCGCACATCAGGGTGCGAAACAGGCCACCGACCCACAGGTTCATTTCGCACTCGGGGGTGGTCATGCCGTGCGGGCCCCACCATTGTTGCAACAAAGCAGGCTCGGTCCAGGCGCGAAACACGCGGTTGCGCGGAGCGTCGATCAAGCGGCTGATGCACAGTTCAAATTCGGCAGGTTGCGTTGTCATGGGGTAAACCTCCTGAAGCCTTTTGGTTGTTGTGTTCAGAGATTCAATTCACGCACGGGGCGTACTTCCACACTGCCAACCCTTGCTGCCGGAATGCCACCGGCCACCTGGATCGCTTCGTTCAAGTCCTTGGCCTCGATCAGGTAAAACCCGGCGAGCTGCTCCTTGGTTTCGGCAAACGGTCCGTCGGTAATCGACAGCTTGCCATTGCGCACGCGCACGGTGGTGGCGCTGCTCACCGACTCCAGCGGCTCGGCGGCGAGCATGCGCCCGCTGGCCTGGATCGCCTCGGCATAAGCGAAACACTCAGGGTCCTCCGGGCTGTCCGGCGAGGTGTGCAGCACCTGTTCGTTGCTGTAGATCAAGCAGAGGTATTTCATGTGCGTCTCCGTTTTCGGACTACTGACTATAGTTCGTGGCGGTCAGGGTTTCAGGTCGAACAGCGCCGTGCCGCTCGCCATATCGAAAGGCGCCGACCAGTGTTCATGCACCACGCGCCATTGGCCGTTGATCCGCTGATAGCCGGCGGTTACGCGCATCCAGCAGGCCTTCACCACGCCGTCCGGCCCGGCACCGCCGCAATGGGCCAGCCAGTGGGCAAACGCACTGTCTGGCGCCTCGACGATATGCAGGTCATGAAACTCGAAAATGCCGGGGCCGGGGCAATGCTTCATGCAGTCTTCCCAGTGTGCACGGTAGGCGGCCTTGCCCTTGAATTGCAGCGCGGTGACGGCGTCGAACGAGAGGATATCGTCGGCGTAAAAGCTGACAATTTTGTCGATATCCCGGTCAAGAACAGCTTGCTTCCATTGCTCGATCAGGGTGTTGATTACGGTACTCATAGCGATACTCCTGAGGGTTGGAAAATCACGAAGAACACCCTCAGTCGAATGGCTTTGGGGTAAATAGACATCCTGTTTAAAAATAATTTCGCCCTGCGCAAACCCGATAGAATCCACACCTCTTTGTAGGATTTCGGATGCACCCCTGATGGAAACTCGCCTCGTCCCCTATGAGACGCTGAGCCTTGTGCAAAAACAGCAGCTCGACACGCTGCAAGTGCACCCCGAGCAACTGGTGTTTTCCGGCGATATCTACTGCGCGCTGAACAGCCTGCTGGTCAATCCCAACCCCGGCGCTATCAAAGGTTTCGCCCTGCTTGCCGACGAACAGCCCGTGGCCTTCCTGCTGCTCAAACGCCCGCCTTGCCTGCCCCATTGGGCCGATGAACACAGTGCGACGCTGCATGCGTTTCAGGTTGATCGGCATCAGCAGGGGCGTGGCTTTGGCAAGGCATGCTTGCAAGCGCTGCCGGCGGTGGCGCTGCAGGCCTGGCCGCAGATCAAGGGGTTAGAGTTGTCGGTGGACACCGATAATGGGGCGGCGATGGGCTTGTATTTGGGCGCCGGATGGGTGGACAGCGGGGAGGCGTATAAGGGGCGGGTTGGGTGTGAGCGCCGGCTGGCGTTGGTGTTTTGAACGATAAGGAGGTGGTGAATATGCTGACAACCCTAGAACAACTTGAAACCCTCTACGGCCTCCCCCACGAGCGGGCGGTGCGCAAGGAAATCGCGTTTCTCAACGAGGATTACCAGGCCATGGTGCGGGCGTCGCCGCTGGTGGTGGTGAGTTCATCCGGGCCGGACCCGAGAAGCATCTGGACCGCTCGGCATTGCCGTCGGCCGGGGCGTTTCACAAGCGGCTCAATGATGGGCAGTTTGACGCCGATGCGTATGACCGTGAGATGCCAGAGCGAGTCAAAAGCACGTTGTATTGAGCCCATTGCAGGCGCCGGCTGGCCGGCGCTTGCAAGGCGGCAGTCAGCCTCGTTCCCCGATCGGCAACCAGATTTCCACGGTCCCCGTACCTTTGCGCACATCAAAATCGGCACTGTAGCGCTCGAAATCCGCCCCCATCACCTTGTAGCCCGAGTGCGGCAGCCATTCGAACATGATGCGCTCGTACGTTTGCTCAAGTGCCTGTACCGGCCCGTAATGCGGGAACACGGCGTAGTTGAGCGGCGGAATTTCGATGCACTCGAAGTTGCCCGGCACGTCGCCCCGGGTGGGGACTTCAGCACCGGCCATATAGTCAAATTCGGCATTTTTGGGGTTATGGCAAACGCCATACGTCACGCCGCCGACGCGCTGCTTGATGTCCTTGATGCAGGTGTCGAACAACTCCCACAGTTTGGGGATATCACCCACGGTGGCCTTCGAATAACGCCCTTGGACGCCTGCGATCACCAGGGCTTTACCGGCTTCCATGCGTGGCTCTAACGGTTGTTTTGTCTGCTGATCCATCTGAACAGTCTCCTTCTTATGAGGGAACAAACCCGCATCGAGTATAGGGGCATATCCGTGCGGTGCCTCAAGCAGAAATTTTTCCCGCGACATCTGGACAACTGGCCATCATCGACCGTATTGTCTGCCCCGCAGGCCACCGCAGTGGCCGACGTCGCTCGGACGGTTCCGGGCGCTTACGTACCTCGAGGCAACAATGGCAGACCAAGGTTCGCCGCGCCGCTTTGCGCGCATAGATCGACTCCCCCCTTATGTTTTTAATATCACTGCTGAGCTGAAGATGGCTGCGCGTCGGCGCGGCGAAGACATCATCGACTTGAGCATGGGTAACCCAGACGGCGCCACGCCTCCACACATCGTGGAAAAAATGGTCACCGTCGCCCAGCGTGAAGACACCCACGGCTACTCCACCTCCAAAGGCATTCCGCGCCTGCGTCGGGCCATTTCGCGCTGGTACAAAGACCGCTACGCAGTGGACATCGACCCGGAAACCGAGGCCATCGTGACCATCGGTTCCAAGGAAGGCCTGGCGCATCTGATGCTGGCTACCCTGGACCAAGGCGACACCGTGCTGGTGCCCAACCCGAGCTACCCGATTCATATCTACGGCGCCGTGATTGCCGGCGCCCAGGTGCGCTCGGTACCGCTGGTGCCGGGTGTGGACTTCTTCGCCGAGCTGGAACGGGCGATTCGTGGATCGATCCCCAAGCCAAAGATGATGATTCTGGGCTTCCCGTCCAACCCGACCGCGCAGTGCGTGGAGCTGGATTTCTTCGAACGGGTGATTGCACTGGCCAAACAGTACGACGTACTGGTGGTGCACGATTTGGCCTACGCCGACATCGTCTACGACGGCTGGAAAGCCCCGTCGATCATGCAAGTGCCCGGCGCCAAGGACATTGCGGTGGAGTTTTTCACCCTGTCCAAGAGCTACAACATGGCTGGCTGGCGCATTGGTTTTATGGTCGGCAACCCGGAACTGGTCAACGCCCTGGCGCGCATTAAGAGTTACCACGACTACGGCACCTTCACCCCGCTGCAAGTGGCGGCCATTGCGGCGCTGGAAGGCGATCAGCAATGCGTGAAAGACATCGCCGAGCAGTACCGCCAGCGCCGCAACGTACTGGTTAAGGGCTTGCATGAGCTGGGCTGGATGGTCGAGAACCCGAAGGCGTCGATGTACGTCTGGGCGAAAATTCCCGAGGCGTATGCCGCCATGGGCTCGTTGGAATTTGCCAAGAAACTGCTGTTGGAAGCGAAGGTGTGCGTGTCCCCGGGGATTGGCTTTGGTGAGTATGGGGATGATCACGTGCGCTTTGCGCTGATCGAGAACCAGGACCGGATTCGCCAGGCGATACGCGGTATTCGCGGGATGTTTCGGGCGGATGGCTTAGTTCGCAAAACCGAGGCCTGAGATCGGCAGGAGCGATCTGATTCGCTCCTGCCTCAGGGGTCAATAGCGGGTGCTATTGATCAATCATAAATACTGAGTTTTCTAGCAACAGGCGCTCATTCAAACTACCTGTCAACGTTGACAGTTCCGACGAGAGGTCAGCGCCGCTGGCTTACACCACCAACGACAGCAGCATGATAAAGATCAGCGCCACCACCGACAGGATGGTCTCCATCGCCGTCCAGGTTTTGAACGTCTCGAGCACGGTCATGTTGAAGTACTGCTTCACCAGCCAGAACCCCGCATCGTTGACGTGAGACAACACCAACGAACCCGCCCCCGTCGCCAACACCAGCAGCTCAAGGTTCACACCCGGAATCATCCCTACCACCGGCACTACAATGCCTGCGCCAGTAATGGTCGCCACGGTCGCGGAACCGGTGGCCACGCGAATCACCGCCGCCACCAGCCACGCCAGCAGGATCGGGTTGATCTGCGCGTTCACGGCCATATGGCCGATCACATCACCTACGCCGCTAGTCACGAGCATCTGCTTGAAACCACCACCGGCGCCGATGATCAGGATGATCGCCGCGGTCGGCGCGAGGCTGGCGTCGAGCAGCTTGAGGATTTGCTTGGAATGAATGCCTTGGCGATGGCCAAAGGTGTACAGCGACAGCAGCAATGCCAGCAGCAGCGCAGTGATCGGATGGCCGATCATGTCCATCCAGTTACGGATGGCGTGGCCGTCCGGCAGCGCGACGTCAGCAAAGGTTTTGAGCAGCATCAGGAACACCGGCAGCAGCACGGTGATCAGGGTAATGCTGAAGCTCGGCAGGTCTTTGGATTCCGGCTCGCGGGCCAGTTGGTCGACCAGTTCCTGGGACGGGTTGCCCGGAATGTACTTGGCGATAAACGTACCGAAGATCGGGCCGGCAATGATGGCGGTCGGCAATGCGACGATCAGGCCGTACAGGATGGTCTTGCCGATGTCCGCGCCAAACACGCCGATAGCCAGCAACGGGCCCGGGTGCGGTGGCACCAGGCCGTGCACCGCCGACAGGCCAGCGAGCAGCGGGATGCCGATCTTGATCAGCGACACGCCGGTGCGGAGCGCGACGATAAACACCAGCGGGATCAACAGCACAAAGCCGATTTCGAAGAACAGCGGGATGCCCACCAGGAACGCGGCGAACATCATGGCCCATTGCACTTTGTCTTTGCCGAAGGCGCGGATCAAGGTCTGGGCGATCTGATCGGCACCGCCGGATTCAGCCATCATCTTGCCGAGCATCGTGCCCAGCGCGAGGATGATGCCGACAAAGCCGAGCACCCCGCCGAAGCCGTCTTGGAACGCCTTGATGATCTTGTCCACGGGCATGCCCGAGGTCAGGCCGAGGAAGCCGGCCGCGATGATCAGTGCAATGAACGGGTGCACCTTGAACTTGGTGATCAGTACGATCAGCCCGATGATTGTGACCACTGCATCTAGCAGCAGGTAGGACTCGTGGGACATGCCAAACATGGGGGGTCTCTCCTGTTTGTTGTTGTTATTAAAGCCGGTGTTGAATCTTTCGCCGGGGATAGCGCTATCTTTTCCGGCAAAAAATTAATGGGTTGGTTCAAAGCCGTGCTGCAGCCACCAGGCATTGGTTTGCTCGGCCAGGTCCTCGATGCTGTCTTCGCTGGCGTTTAACGCCAGGGTCAGCGGCTCGCCCACGGGCGATTCAAGGGTGGCGAACTGGCTGTCGATCAGGCTGGCGGGCATGAAATGACCGGGGCGATGGGACACGCGGTCGGCGGCCACGGCGCGGGTCAGCTCCAGGAACACAAAGCCCAGGCCCGGCGCGGCTTCGCGCAGGTGGTCACGGTATTTTTTCTTCAGGGCCGAACAGGTGAGCACCGGATGCTCGCCGGCTTTGAGCGCGCGGCGCAGTTCATCGCACAGGATGTCGAGCCAGCCGGCGCGGTCGTCGTCGTTGAGGGGGTGGCCGGCGCTCATCTTCTCGATGTTCGCGGCAGGGTGAAAGCTGTCGCCTTCAATGGCGGTGGCGCCGTTCAGGCGGCACAAGGCTTCGCTGACGCTGGACTTGCCACAGCCGGAAACACCCATGATGACCAGGGCGGTAACAGGTTGACTCATGAAACACCTCAGGACGCAGATAGCGCTACCTTTGCACGCTGTAAGGCTAGTGCAAAAACAGGCTTTTCCCGCGCCGACTTGTCATTTTTATGGAGTGACGCGTGCATCCTCTCCAAAACCGTTGAACCGGATCAGGCAACCCTGTGTTCAAGCATTTGCAGCCTTTTGGAGACAGCGCTACCTTAGTGCCTCGATTTTTGTTTGGCAACCGCCTGATGACCTCCAAGAACGATAAAAATACCCGCACCACCGGTCGTCCGACCTTGAATGAAGTCGCCCGCCTGGCCGGCGTCAGCCCTATTACCGCGTCCCGCGCCTTGCGTGGCGTCAGCACGGTCGCCACCGAACTGGTGAAAAAAGTGCAACTGGCCGCCGCCGAACTCAACTACGTGGTCAACCCCGCCGCCCGCGCCTTGGCCTCGGCGCAGAGCCATTCAGTGGTGGTCATCGTGCCGTCGCTGTCCAACCTGCTGTTTATCGAAACCCTCGAAGCCATCCACCAGGTGCTGCGACCCAAGGGCTTTGAAGTACTGATCGGCAACTCCCACTATTCACGCGACGAAGAAGAGAACCTGCTGCGCAACTACATGGCCTACCAGCCACGCGGTTTGCTGCTGACCGGGTTTGACCGCACTGAAAGCGCGCGACGGATGGTCGAGGCCAGCAATGTGCCGTGTGTGTACATGATGGACCTGGACCCGAATGCCGGCGTGAACTGCGTAGGGTTCTCGCAGCTGAGTGCGGGTGAAACGGCAGCGGCACATTTGATCTCACGTGGGCGCAAGCGCCTGGCGTATATCGGCGCGCAGTTGGACCAACGCACGTTGCTGCGCGGTGAAGGTTTTCGCCGCGCGCTGCAACAGGCGGGCTTGTATGACCCGGCGCTGGAATTGCTGACGCCGCGCCCCTCCTCTGTGGGCTTGGGTGGCGAGTTGTTTTTGCAGTTGCTGGCCAGCCATCCGGATGTGGATGCGATCTTCTTTGGCAACGACGACTTGGCCCAAGGTGCGCTGCTGGAAGCCATGCGCCACGGTATCAACGTGCCGGAGCGCGTAGCGGTGCTGGGCTTTAACGACTTGCCGGCGTCGTCGTTCATGGTGCCGCGCTTGAGCAGCATCAGCACACCGCGTGAAGCGATTGGGCGGCGGTCGGCGGAGCATTTGCTGACCATCATGGCGGGCAACAAGATTGCCAAGCCGGTGGTGGATATGGGGTTTGAGTTGCAGGTGCGCGAAAGCACCTGAGCGCGGCCTGATCGTTCCCACGCTCTGCGTGGGAATGCCTCTTGTGACGCTCTGCGTCATGCTTTGGACGCAGAGCGTCCGCTGTTTGGTTGTCGCGGGGGCGCTGGGTGCATATCCGTTATTTGGGCCATGGCCTCTATTGGTTCCGCTCTTACAGCGGGTCACTTTTGAAAGAGCGCAAAAGTAACCAAAACGCTCTTGCCCCACCACTCGGCACCTCGCCTAGGCTCGGTGTGCCCTCACGCAGGCTTTGGACCGTGGGCCGCCGCCATGGGCCATCCTTGGCCCATCGCGGCTAACCCGGCGTCCTGCCGGTTTACCCACGCTCCAAAGCCTGCGTTCGGCCATCGTGGTTAACGGGGCGCCTCAGAGTGGACCAGCAAACACAAGCCCTACTCGGTCAAAAATGTGGGAGTTGGCTTGCCTGCGATGGCGGCGGGTCAGCTACAGATGGGCTAACTGACCCACCGCATTCGCGAGCAAGCCCGCTCCCACATTTGGCCCCTGTGCACTTCTCGCCCTCGCTGTCGTTCCCGACCCCTGCTAGATTGGTCATCTCCATCGTCAGGGAAGCACCATGGGACACTCACTGAAAATCTTAGGCCGCACCTCCTCCATCAACGTGCGCAAAGTGCTCTGGACCTGCCAGGAACTGGGCATCGACTACGTGCGCGAAGACTGGGGCATCGGCTTCAAGCCCACCCAGTCTGCCGAGTTTCTCGCTCTGAACCCCAACGCCCAAGTGCCGGTGCTGATCGACGACCATGGCGTGCTGTGGGAATCCAACACCATCTGTCGCTACCTGATCGGCCTTTACCAACGCACGGACCTGCTACCCGTCGAACCCGCGCCCCGTGCGCGCATCGAGCAATGGGTGGACTGGCAAGCCGTGGAACTCAACCGCGCCTGGGGCGATGCCTTTACCGCGCTGGTGCGCAACAACCCGGACGGCCTGGACGCTGCGCAGATTGCCGCCGCGGTACACCGGTGGAATGACAAGATGGGCCTGCTGGAGCAACAGCTGGCTGAAACCTGCGCCTATGTGGCCGGCGATGAATTCACCCTCGCCGATATCCTCATCGGCCTCTCGGTGCACCGCTGGCAGAACACGCCCATGGCGCGCCCGCCCTACCCCGCCATTGCGGCGTACTACCAACGCCTCAGCCAGCGTCCAGGCTTCAAGACCTTTGCCCTCGACGGTCATAACTAACACAAGGACACTTCGTGAAAGGACTCAACGTACTGCTCACCGGCGCCTGCGGCAGAATCGGCAAGACGTTTTTCGAAGCCTCGAAAAACCGCTACCGCTTCACCCTCACTGACCGCATCGCGCCGGATTTCGACCTGGGCGAGCACCGTTTTGTGCACGCCGACCTCAGCGACAAGTCCAGCTTGGCCGCCCTGCTCGACGGCATCGATGTGATCGTGCACCTGTCGGGCATCCCCCACGCCAGCGCTTCATTCGATGAGTTACTGCCGAACAACATCCTCGCCACCACCTACTTGTTCGAAGCCGCCGTGGCCGCCGGGGTTAAACGCCTGGTATTCGCTAGCAGTGCGCAAACCATCGAAGGCTACCCCGTGGACCGGCAGATCACCCCCGGCATGCCGGTATTGCCCGCCAACCTGTATGGCGTGAGCAAATGCTACGGCGAAGCGCTGTGCGGCTATTACGCAGCCAAGACGCCCCTCTCGACCATTGCCCTGCGCATCGGCGCGTTCGAATCCCCTGAAACCCATGACCTGAACAACGCCCGCGACCTCAGCGCCTGGCTCAGCCCGCGTGACGCCGTGCAACTGCTGCAACGCTCGGTAGAGGCCGAGGGCGTGAAGCACCTGATCGCCCATGGCATTTCCAATAACCGCTTCAAGCGCCTGGACTTGAGTGAGACCACACGGGTGTTGGGTTACCAGCCAGTGGATGACGCGTTCCAGACCTTCGAGATCCCCATCACTTATTGAGCCCCGCGCCATAAAACCTTTAAACCTGACACCCTGGCGCAATAAATCAGCGAATGTGAGGCCTGCCGCACGTAATTTCACAAGCGCCGATTTCCGTTAGCCCGCTAAGATTCCAGGTCACTGCTCCTGGAATCCACCCCATGTCGACACTCACTGCCTCAGCCACGGACAGCATCGACCCAATCCGTGCCGCTCATATCAGCGCGCGCATTGACCGCCTGCCCGCCGTCGCCACCGTCTGGCGCCTGGTGGCGTTGCTGTCGATTGGCGGTTTTTTTGAGCTGTATGACCTGTTCCAGACCGCCTACATCAGCCCCGGCTTGATCAGCGACGGGATTTTCCACACCGGCAGCGAAGGCGTATTCGGCTTCTCCGACCAGGCAGCGTTTGCCTCGGCGACCTTCCTGGGCCTGTTCCTCGGCGCCAGCCTGCTCAGCCCCATCGCCGACCGTTTCGGGCGCCGGGCAATCTTCACCTTCGCGCTGATCTGGTACACGATCGCCACGGTGTTGATGGGCATTCAGACGTCCGCCCTGGGCATCATCGGCATGCGCTTTCTGGTGGGCATTGGCTTAGGGATTGAGCTCGTGACCATCGACGCCTACCTCTCGGAACTGGTGCCCAAACGCATGCGCAGCTCGGCGTTTGCCTTTGCGTTTTTTATCCAGTTTCTGTCGGTGCCGGCGGTGGCGTTGATGTCGTGGTGGCTGGTGCCCCAGGCGCCGTTTGGCATCTCCGGCTGGCGCTGGGTGGTGTTGAGCAGCGCGGTGTTTGCGCTGTTTATCTGGCAACTGCGCAAACGCCTGCCAGAATCACCGCGCTGGCTCGCACAGAAAGGCCGCTTTGACGAAGCCGGGCAGATCATGGACAGCCTGGAGGCGCGCTGCCAGAAAGACCACGGCAAACCGCTGGATGAACCGGAGCCGCAAGCCGTCAGCGTGCAAGGCAACGGCCGCTTTGCCGATATCTGGCAACCGCCGTACCGGCGCCGGGCGTTGATGCTGATTGTGTTCCACGTGTTCCAGGCCATCGGCTTTTTCGGCTTTGGCAATTGGTTGCCAGCGTTGCTGTCGGGCCAGGGCGTGAGCGTGACCCACAGCTTGATGTACGCCTTTATCATCACCCTCGCCTACCCGCTGGGGCCGTTGCTGTTTGTGAAGGTAGCCAACCGCTTTGAAAACAAATGGCAAATCGTCGGCTCGGCCATGGGCGCGATGATCTTCGGCAGCCTGTTCGCCCTGCAAACCACAGCGCTGGGGCTGGTGATCTGCGGGGTGATGATCACCTTCTGCAACGCCTGGCTGAGCTTCAGCTATCACGCCTACCAAAGCGAACTGTTCCCGACCAACATCCGCGCGCGGGCAGTGGGGTTCTGCTATTCGTTCAGCCGCTTGTCCACGGTGTTCAGCAGTTTGTTGATCGGCTTTATCCTCGAACACTTGGGCACGCCTGGGGTGCTCGCGTTTATTGCCAGCAGCATGTTGATCGTGATGATCACCATCAGTTGGTTGGGGCCGCGTACGCGCAATTTGGCGTTGGAGAATATTGCGCACTGACGGCAACGCTTGGCCGCGAGCTGGACAATGTTTGCCGCGACGGCCGCACCCTCTCCAATAAAACCGGGGGCATCGCCTCCGGCACACTATTTGCTCCACCTGTGGCACCGAACATATCCACAGGTAACCGATCATGCTGGTTAACAACAACACTCAAGCTGTGTCGACCGTGCAACAGCTCAAGCGCCCCGACATGGACCCCGCCAACGCAGCCGCCAGCGCGCTGTACAGCGGTGCCGTGCAAGCCGCGCAGCAGAGCGTGACCGTGCCGACTGCGCAGAAGGACCTGGACAAGGCCAACGACCGTATCGACGAAGCCTTCGCCAAGACCCGTGTGCAGTTGCAAGCCACCACCGCCGCCCCTACGGCGTCGACGGATGTGCCGGCGGCCGGCTCGAGCACCAGCACCGCGCGTGCCGACTTCACCGACTACATGAGCAAAACCCCGGCCGAACGCATTCGCGAACAGCTGCTCAAGGAGCAGGGTTTGACTGAGGCAGAGGTGCAAGCCATGCCACAGGAAAAACAGGACGCAATTGCCAAGCAAGTGGCTGAGCGCATGAAGCAGCAGCAAGAGCAGCAAGTCGCGGCGAAGACCGCTGACCCGCAGGCACAGAGCGTGAAAGAGACCTTGGCTGCGATCTGACTACGTAGCTTTTGAGGAGGGGAGCAACTCTGCTCCCCTCCTTGCGCAAGTAACCTTCGCCTTGGGTAAATCGCAAAGCTCGCTGCCGGCCCAGGGCCGACAGCGAGCGCCAAGACGTTTACTGCAGCTGCAACGTCGAGTTGAACTGGCTGATCGCATCCACCACATGCCGTGAGCCTTCCTGAATCTCCAGGATCACCTGCCCCGCTTCATTCGCCAGTTCAACCCCCAGCCCCGTGCGACTCAGGCTCGACTGCATGCTCGACACCGCACTCAGCGACAGGTCGTGGTTCTTGCGCACGACATCAACAATTTCCACCGTCGCCTGGCTGGTACGTGCCGCGAGGCTGCGCACTTCGTCGGCCACTACCGCGAAGCCGCGCCCATGCTCGCCGGCCCGCGCCGCTTCAATCGCTGCGTTGAGCGCGAGCATGTTGGTTTGTTCGGCAATGCTGCGGATGGTCTGCACGATGGAGCCAATGATGTCCGACTGTTTGTTCACCGCATCGATGCTCTGGGCCGCCTGGTTCAAGTCGTTGGAAATGGCTTCGATGATTTGCACGGTTTGCTGCACCACCTGCGAACCTTTGCGTGCACAGGCGTCGTTTTGTACCGACGTGGCGTGGGCCGAATCGGCGGCGGTGCGCAGGGTGGTGACCTGCTCGGTGATGTCGCTGGCAAACTTCACCACTTTGTACAGGCGCCCGTTGGCGTCGAAGATCGGGTTGTAGGAGGCTTCCAGAAAAAGGGTTTTGCCGTATTTGTTTTTGCGTTCAAAGCGATGGGAGTGATATTCGCCGCGATTGAGCGAGGCCCAAAAGGCCTTGTACGCTGGGGATTCCACTTCGCCGCGATGGCAGAACATGCTGTGGTGCTGGCCGATGATTTCTTCACGTGAATACTGCACGGTGCGCAGGAAGTTGTCGTTGGCATTGAGGATCTGGCCTTGGGGCGTGAACTCAATCACCGCCATGGAGCGGCTGATGGCATCGATCAGGCTCTGGTTCTCGTGTTCACGGTGGACCCGTGCGGAAATATCCGACGCCACCTTGATCACGCTCTGCACCTGATTGCTGCTGTCCAGCACCGGCATGTAACTGGCCTCGAGCCACACCTCTTCGCCGCGCTTGTTCAGGCGCATGAACGTGCCGCTGAGGGCTTCGCCCCGCGCCAGGTCGCGCCAGAGTTTGGTGTAGGCCTCGGTGTGGGTGTAGGCCTCTTCGCAAAAGAGCCGGTGATGTTTGCCGCGAATCTCCTCGACGGTGTAGCCCATGGTTTTGCAAAAATTGGGGTTGGCGTCGAGGATCACGCCATTGCCGTCGAACTCGATCATCGCCATGGAGCGGCTGATGGCGGCGAGTTTGGCGTTAGCTTCGGTGAGGGCACAGGAGAAACGTTCGATTTCTTGCAGGTCGGATTGGTGGTGGCGGTTGAACATGGTCAGATCACCCTAGATTCCCGGCGCCCGTGGAAGGCGCATTCCATTCTTCAGTTGGCTATTGCTGGCACACCTTCATAGGGAAAAAACCATCCAAAACGCTATATATGCCAAACGTCATCAACGGTTCTGGGTGAGCATAGACTCGGCTTGGCGCTATGCAAGGCCATTATTCAGCCAGCATTTTTAACAATGCGCTGACGGCAGCCGAGGTCGGAAGGGCTGGTGAACCGACTAAGGCAAACTCACGGTACAGCGGGACCGTAAGCGGCATCACGCGCAGGCCGTTGCGCTGGGCCGGCAAGGCCATTTCAGGCACTAGGGTGACGCCGACGCCTTCGCGCACGAGGCTGTAGGCGCTGTTCCATTCGCGCACTTCCACGCGGATGTCGCGCAGGCTCAGCCCGGCGTCTACAGCCAGGCTGCGGGCATTGGCGGTACAGCCACCGGTGGCGAGCACGAAGGGTTGTTCGAGCAATTCCTCAAGCGACACGCTGGCATCGGCCGCACGCTGCGCCAGTGGATGGTGGGTCGGCAACACCGCCATCCACAGGCCGCGACCCAATACCGTGGCGTTGCGCTCGGGCTTGGGGTTGAGCACCACGCCCAGGTCGATCAGGCCGGCGTCGAGCAAGGTGTGCACTTCGCTGTCCGTGACGTCCAGGGTGGTGACCTCGATACCCGGGTTCAACTGACGAAAACGCTGCAACAACGGCGTCAGAACGGTCGCCAACACCATCGGGAAACTGGCGATGCGAATACTCCCACGCAGCAGCGGGCGCGCTTCATCCACCGTGGTGCGAATGGTTTGCAACGCCCCCATCATCACCCGCGCCTGCTCGATCACACTCAGCCCCAGCGCAGTGGGCAAGGTCTTGCGCGGCTCACGAGTGAACAGTTGCGCCCCCAGCGTCGCCTCCATGGACGCCATGGCCTGGCTCGCGGCGGACTGGGTCATGCCCACCTGTTCGGCAGCCGCCGTGATGCTGCCGTGATCGGCCACAGCCACCAACAAACGCCAGTGCATCAGGTTCATCATGGCAGTAGCTGTCCTTATGGATGGGGTTTGAAGGTTTAATTTTACGCAAGGTGCCATGCCCGTGAGACTGGCGCAAATCCAACGGAGCGGCCTTAGATGAAACTGTATTTTTCCCCCAATGCCTGTTCGCTCGCCCCGCATATCGTGCTGCGTGAATTGGCGTTGCCGTTCGAGCTGGTGCGGGTGAATAACCAGGCCAAAACCTTCGCCGGCGGCGAAGACTTCCTACAAATCAACCCCAAAGGCTACGTCGCGGCGCTGCAACTGGGCAACGGCGAAGTACTGACCGAGGCAAGCGCCATCCTGCAGTACCTGGCCGACCTGCAGCCCGCCGCCCACCTGGCCCCGGCCAATGGCAGCTGGGAGCGTGTGCGCTTGCAGGAATGGCTGAACTTTATCGCCAGCGAGATTCATGGCGGGCTGGCGATTTTCTTTAATGGTGCGATTCAGGGTGAAGTACGGGCGATGTTCCTGGCCACGTTGTACAAGCGGTTTGCGATTCTGGTGCAGACGTTGGAGCGTCAGGATTATCTGCTCGGCGCGCAGTATTCAGTGGCGGATACGTATTTGTTTGTGGTGCTGCGCTGGGCGGGGTTTCACGAGATTGATTTGCAGCAGTGGCCAGCGTTGGCGGCGTTTGAGCAGCGGATGGGTGAGCGGCAAGCTGTGATCGCCGCATTGGCCGCCGAAGCCGCATGACCTGAAATGCAATTCACTGTGGGAGCTGGCTTGCCTGCGATGGCGGTGAGGATTTCGTCGTTGGAAAAGTTGAGCGCGCCGATGTACAGGCCGTTGAGAAAGTCGATTCAGATCGGTTGCATTGTCTGCTCACTGATTAAAATCGGATGTTTTTGTGGCGAGCGGGCTTCCTGTGGCGAGCCCGCTCGCCACAACAGGCCCGCGGGTTGCAGGAAGCCTGGAGCGCGCCGATGTACAGGCCGTTGAGAAAGTCGATTCAGATCGGTTGCATTGTCTGCTCACTGATTAAAATCGGATGTTTTTGTGGCGAGCGGGCTTCCTGTGGCGAGCCCGCTCGCCACAACAGGCCCGCGGGTTGCAGGAAGCCCGCTGGCCGCAGGGTTTAGGGGGCCTTGAGCACGATCTGCTGCACATCGACCTTCTTGGGGATCAGGCCGTTGGCAAAAAACAGGTCGGCGGTGCGTTGCTGGTTGGCGATGTCCACGGCTTCCAGTGGGCGAATCGGTGCGGGTGAGCGGTGTTCGAAGTAGCTTTTGACCACGGCCGGTGGCAGGCCCAAAGTGTTGGCCATCAGTGCGATGCTGTCCTCGGGTTGGTCCAGGGACAGGCGCTGGGCCTTGGCGAGGGTCTTGATAATCGCGCCGACGGCCTGCGGGTGTTGTTTGGCAAACGGGCTGCTGACCACAAAGAAACTGCCGGCCGGGTTGAGGCCTTGGCCGTCGCCTAGCACACGGGCGGAACCGTCGACCACGGCAGCGGAGTAATACGGGTCCCACACCACCCAGGCATCAACCTTGCCTTGTTCGAACGCGGCGCGACCGTCGGACGGCGACAGGTACACCACGTTCACATCCTTCCATTGCAAACCGGCGCGCAGCAGGCTTTTGAGGAACAGGTTGTGCGCGCTGGAACCCTTGAGCAGCGCCACGCGCTTGCCCTTGAGTTCGGCCACGCTTTGAATCGTGCTGGCCTTGGGCACCAGCACCGCTTCGGTTTTACCCTCGTTGGGCTCGACGGCGAAGTACTGCAAATCGATGCCGGCGGCCTGGGCGAAGATCGGCGGGATGTCGCCGATATTGCCGATGTCCAGGCTGCCGCCGTTCAACGCCTCGATCAGCGGCGGGCCGCCGAGAAACTCAATCCATTGCACTTGGGTGCCGGGCAGTGCCTCTTCGAAAAGCTTGTGCTCACGGGCCAGCACCATGCTCACCGAGCTTTTCTGATAGCCGATGCGCAAGGTGGAAGGTTCGGCGGCTAAAACCGCTGCCGACAACACAACTGAAGCCAGCACGCGTGGGAACGATCTACAGGCTTGCCTTGACCTTGGCCGCCACGTCCGCTGGTACCCATTGTTGCCAGACTTGCGGTTGCTCTTTGAGGAACGCCAGCGCCACTTGGCGTGGCTGTTCACGTTTCTCGCTCATCTGCGCGAGGATGCCGTTGAGCAGGTCGATCGGCAGGTCGACTTTCTCAAACAACGTCACCAGTTGCGGGTACTGCGCCTTGAACGGCGCCGACACGCCAATCGCCAAGTGCGCGGGCATCGAGCGGGTGCCGATGGGGTGTGGGTTGTTGGCGTCGGCCAGGGTCTTCCAGGCTTGTGCGTTGAACGGCGGCTCCTCTAGCTTGATCAGCTTGAAGCGCCCGAGCAGCGGGGTCGGCGACCAGTAGTAGAACAACACCGGTTTGCCACGTCGGATCGACGACGCCACTTCGGCGTCCAGCGCCGCGCCGGAGCCGGTGCGGAAGTTGACGAAGGTATCGGTCAGGCCATACGCCTTGAGCTTCTGGCTGTTGACGATTTCCGAGGTCCAGCCGGTGGGGCTGTTGAGGAAGCGGCCACGGCTCGGGTCTTCGGGGTCGCGGAACACATCTTTATAGCGCGCCAGGTCGGCCACCGACTTGAGGTCCGGTGCCAGGGGTTTGATGCCGCGTTCGGCGTCGCCCTTGATCACGTATTCCGGCACCCACCAGCCTTCGGTGGCGCCTTTGACCGTGTCGCCCAGACCGAACACTTTGCCTTCGCTTTCAGCCTTGACCCACGCCGGACTGCGCCCGGCCCACTCTTCGCCGATCACCTGGATGTCGTCCTTAGCCAGGGCGGCTTCCAGGCTCACGGTGCTGCCGGGCAAGGTGTCGGTGGGCAGGCCGTAGCCTTTCTCGACGATCAGGCGCAGCACTTCAGTGATCAGGCTGCCGCTTTCCCAGGTGATGTCGCCGAAGTGGATCGGTTTGACCGGTTCACCAGCGGTGACTGGCTGGGCCAGGGCGGTGAGTGCCAGTAGCGAACCACCGAGCAGGTTTTTTAGTGTTCTCATGAGTAGCCTCTTGGAGATTCGATTCACAACACATTCAAAGTGGGCAGCTCCCACATTCGATCTGCGCAGTCGTCAAGATCGGTTGAACGTCATAACTGAGCCGCGTGCAGTGGAACGCGGCCGCGTGCAGTGGAACGCCCCTTCCGGCGCGGTCGGCGACAGGTAGCTGTGTTGCTGGCCCGGCGCCGGCGGCTGTTGAAGTCGTCGGGTTTGGTTGAGCGCGCGGGCCATGTAGTCACTGACCGAGCGCTGGGAAATCCCCAGTTCGGCAGCGATCTCGGG
The DNA here is from genome assembly GCF_009707325.1 of Pseudomonas sp. IB20. Lineage (NCBI taxonomy): Bacteria > Pseudomonadati > Pseudomonadota > Gammaproteobacteria > Pseudomonadales > Pseudomonadaceae > Pseudomonas > Pseudomonas gelidaquae. Next base: position 3,997,444 of record NZ_CP046103.1, read on the forward strand.
ATACGTCAGGCCATTGAGTTGCGACAGCAGGAAGGTCGCCTTGACCTTGGCCGGCAAGCCGTCGAGCAACTGGTCGATGGCCTGCAGGGCTTCGAGCATTTGCGCCAGGTCTTCGAGCGAAGGCGCGGTGCAGGTTTCGTCGTTGCCCAGGGCGTCGAGGTAAGCGCGCTCCAGGTCACGGCGGCGCCACAGCTGGTACATCAGGCGCTGGGCGATGGTGGTGAGTAAGGCGCGGGGTTGGCGGATCGGCGTCACACCCGACGAACTCAGGAGTTGGACGAAGGCGTCGGCGGCGATGTCTTCGGCGTGGGCACGCGAATCCAAGTGGCGGTGCAAACGGCTGCACAGCCAGTCGTAATGACTGCGGAACAATCCGCCCACGTAATCGCAGTGTGAAGTGTCGGCGCCGGACATAGTGGCTCCATCTGAGTAGGTTGCGCGTTATGTCCGGTGTTCCGGTGGAGCGATCCTAGCAAGGCTGCTTATTCTTTAATAATATCTAAAAGGTATTTTTATATAACTTATCGTTCCAACCCTCTGCGTATGAAAGCGGGGTCCCAACAGCACGTGGTAGTCGTCTTCGCTGGCGGATAAAACTTCTTGAATACCCAGCGTTTCGACGACCTGCGGCAAGTCCTGCAACGCCAGGTTCATCGCCTGACGAATCTGCGCCACCTGTTCGTCGCGCAGATGCAGCGGCCCGATGTAGGGCAAGGTCGGGCTTGGCGCGCTATGGGTGACGATGCGCAGCCCCGCCACCTCCTGCGGGGCGAAAAGGGCGAGGTAGTCGTAGGTGACGCTGTCGATGGCGGCAAGGTCGGCGCAGTCTTCGCGCAGCCAACGCAGGCTTTCGCGGTGGGCGCCGCTGATGCCGACACGGGTGAAGAAACGGCCGTCGCGCTGCAACGGCGCGAGGCGTTCGCGCAGCAGGTTCATGCCGCTGTTGGAGTCGTGGCCGTTGATCACGCCGCGGCTGTTGTAGAAGTCCGCCAGGGCGGTGCGCGGGTTGTCGTCGCGGGTCAGCAGCAGGCTGCAATGTTCGCCGTGGCTGCTGTGGGCCAGCTCGTAACGTGGGCGCCCGATCACCCGCACCTGGCCGCGCAGTTGGGTCATCAGCGGGTAACCGCAGGTTTGCGTGACGAGCAGTTCGGGCGCCCGCCACAGGCTGTGCAAGTCGAGGTGGTCGGCGTTGCGCCGACTGAGGTTCAGGCGCTCAAATATGCGCGTCAGCCATTGCTGGTTGGCTTGCTGCACCGCTTCGGGCGCGACGTACATCAACAGCTCGGCATAGTGATCACTCATGGTCGTCTCTCACGCAAAAGGGTGCCGGGGGCTGTCGATGGCCTTGAGGCCGTGACGGCTGATCAACTGGCCGTAACCTTGCACCAGAAAACCACCGCTGCGCGCCACCCACTGTTCGCGGCGGGCGTGGTAGACCGTGGGCAGCAAGTACCAGGGCAGTTTCGGCAAGTCGTGGTGCACCAGGTGCAAGTTGTTGTTGAGAAACAGCCAGGTCCACGGCCAGGCGGCTTCGTTGAGCACGGTGCGCTGTTCCGGTTGCAGGTGCGGGCGGTGTTCATAGTAGGAACGGATCGAGGCCAGGGACAAGGCTGGCACGCTGACCAGCAGCAGGTAATGCCACACCGGCATTACGCTGAAGTGGGCGATAAAGCTGAGCATCAAGACCGTCACGGCGCCGTGGGCCAGCCACATCGGCCACACCTGTGGCAGGCGTTGAAATTCCTGGCGCGCCAATCGACCAATCGCCAGCGGGGCCGCGAGCAGGAAACGGCCGAGCACGGTTTTGGTCAACCAATGCACACCGCGCTTAAACAACGAGCTGTTGTCCCATTGGGATTGATTCAGGTAGCGGCTTTCCGGGTCGATGCCCGGCAGGGTCAGGTCTTCATCGTTGTGATGCAGCAGATGGCTGTTGCGGTACAGCGTGTAGGGGTACCACACGGCAAAGGGCGCGTAGCCGAGCAGTTTGTTTACGAAGAGGGAACGGGTGGGATGGCCGTGGAGCAATTCGTGTTGCACCGACAGCCACAGCGTCACCAACGGAACCAGCAACAGGGTGCTGAGCCACAGGCCCAGCCAAGGGCTGGCGAGCATCACAGAGAACCAGCCGGCATACACGCCGATCAGCAGCAGCCAGGTCGGCCATTCGGTTCTGGCGGTAAAGCGGTGCGCCAGGGCTTCGATTTCCCGGCGTTGGGTCAGATCAAGGTAGTTGGCCATCGGCAGCTCAGAGCAGGTGTTTCCTGCTCTGTGCAGCGAGACCTAAAAACCTTGCAGATCGTTTGGTTCTAAGCTTGTAACTCAGTGACCGAACAGGCCTGTCTCGGTTTTCTTAGCCTTCTTGTCGGCGCGCTTTTCATCGGCGGTTTTTGCCGGTTTCTTCTTCGCGGCTTTCTTTGAATCCATACCTTTGGCCATGATGCATGCTCCACTAAAAGGGGATGTAACAATGGGTATACCACCTATTGCCGGGCAGAAGGCGCTTATAATCCCCGGCCCTTGAAAACGCTGGCTTAAAGACCATGCCCGAACTGCTCATCGAACCGCTGGCAGAGCCACTGTGGCCGCTGCTGAACAAGTTTTACCGCAGCCATAATTCACCGATGAAGGCGCTTAAGGGCGGGCGTTTGTGGGTGGCGCGCGACGGCGAGATTGTGGCCGGGCTGTGCCTCACGCCCGTGGTCGGAGGGCAGTGGCTGACCGGCGTATTTGTTGACCCTGGGTTTCGCGGCCAAGGGTTGGCGGCGCGCTTGATTGTGCAGGCAGTGGCCGACGTGGAAGGAACGGTATGGCTGCTGTGCCATCCTGATTTGGAAGCTGTGTATCAGCGTATGGGTTTCAGCCAGGACACGGTGCTGCCGCAATCACTCAGCGAGCGGTGGGCGCGCTACAAACGTAACAAGCCAATGATTGCCATGGGCTTAGAACGTTTGGTGAGGTCGACTGCGGATAATGTGTGATCGACCTGTGCGGGGCCCGTGCTAGCCTCGGTGGCACAGTGACCCCTTACAGGACGATCATGAAAACGACGCTCGCAGCTCTATCCCTAGCCGCCCTGCTCTTTCCAGCGTTCAGCCAAGCAGCCGACGCCCCCATTACTGCCCAGCAATATTCAAGCGTATTGGCCGGCAGTTGGCGCGACCCGGCCAACAGCGCGCGTGACGGCTATCGCCATCCGCAGCAGACGTTGGCGTTTTTCGGCTTGGGCGCCAAGCAGACCGTGATAGAAATCACGCCAGGCGGTGGCTGGTACAGCGAAATACTGGCGCCACTGCTCAAGGACCACGGGCACTACATCGCCGCCGTGCAGGCCGCCAGCAGCAGCGCCTACGCGCGCACCTCCGAAGAAAACCTAAAGAAGAAATTCGCCGCCGACCCAACGCGATATGCCAAGGCCGACGTGGTGGAGTTCGACCCCAAGGCGCCGGTGTTCGGCAAACCTGCGACGGCGGATGCCGTGCTGACCTTTCGCAATGTGCATAACTGGGTGGCGGCGGATACCGCCAACGCCACGTTCACGGCGTTCTACAGCGTGCTCAAGCCGGGTGGCGTGCTGGGCGTGGAAGATCACCGCGCCAAGGACGGGGCCGATTTGGAAGCCATCAAGGACAGTGGTTACCTGACCACGGCCCAAGTGGTGAAACTGGCCACGGATGCCGGGTTCAAGCTGGCCGGGCAGAGTGAGGTGAACGCCAACCCCAAAGACACCAAGGATTATCCAGGTGGCGTGTGGACGTTGCCGCCGACGTTGAAGCTGGGGGAGCAGGATAAGGCTAAATATGTGGCGATTGGGGAGTCGGATCGGATGACGTTGCGGTTTGTGAAACCGGCCAAATAGTCTGAATGAACGCAACACCAATGTGGGAGCTGGCTTGCCAGCTCCCACATTTCTGATCAATGGTGTAGCTGTGGGAGCTGGCTTGCCAGCTCCCACATTTCTGATCAATGGTGTGTCAGGGGGCTATTCGTCCGCCGTGGGATCCATATCCGGAAACATCACTTCGATAAACCCGAACTTGCTGAAGTCGGTAATGCGCGATGGGTACAACCGGCCGATCAGGTGATCGCATTCATGCTGCACCACCCGCGCGTGGAAGCCTTCGGCGATGCGCACAATCGGCTCGCCCTTGGGGTCGAAACCCTCGTAGCGAATATGCTGATAACGGTCCACGGCGCCACGCAGGCCAGGCACGGACAGGCAGCCCTCGTAGCCCTCTTCCAGTACTGGGCTAAGCGGCGTGATCAATGGGTTGATCAGGATGGTCTGCGTCACCGGCGGTGCGTCCGGGTAGCGCTCGCTGGCCTCAAAGCCAAAGATCACCAGTTGCAGGTCGACGCCGATCTGCGGGGCGGCGAGACCGACACCGCCGACGTGCTCCATGGTCTGGAACATGTCATCAATCAACTGCCAAAGCTCGGGGCTGTCGAACATCTCCGGCGGAACCGGCGGTGCAATACGCAGCAGGCGCTCATCGCCCATTTTCAGAATTTCATGGATCATCGATCAGGCTCAATGGGTGTGGGCTTGGAGTGGTCCCGGCCTAGGCCTGAGACGTGCTGTTTTTCATCCGTGTAAGAACTTGCATCGGCGTTTTCTTCAAACTCCTTTTCCCCCGGGTCCTTGCCTTCAGCCGACATGTGTTCGATCACGGCATTCATCTCCGCGCCCAGCAACAGCACGGCAGCGGAAATGTAGAAGTACAGGAGCAGGACGATGATCGCACCGATACTGCCATACATGGCGTTGTAGTCGGCGAAGGTTTTGACGTAGTAACCAAAGCCCAGGGAAGCAACGATCCACACCACCACGGCGAGCACCGAGCCTGGAGTGATGAAGCGGAATTTCTGCTCTACATCGGGCATCACGTAATACATGAGGGCCACGGCGAACATCAGCAAAATCACGATCAGCGGCCAACGCAGGATGGTCCACAAGGTGACCACAAATTCCTGCATGCCGATCTGCCCGGCGAGCCACCCCATCACCTGCGGGCCAAGCACCATCAACGCGGCGGCGGCGAGCAGCATGCCGGCGATGCCGACGGTGTAGAACACCGAGAGCGGGAAGCGCTTCCAGATCGGTCGACCTTCGACCACGTCGTAGGCGGCGTTCATCGCGCTCATCATCAGGCGAACGCCCGCCGAGGCAGTCCACAACGCAATCACGATACCGACGGACAGCAAGCCACCCTTGGATTGCTGCAACTGGTCGATCACCGGGTTGACCTGTTCCAGCGCCTGGGGCGGCAACACCAGTTCCGACTGCAAGCGCAGCCAGGTGAAGAAGTCCGGCAGGTGCAGGAAGCCGATCAGGGCAATGAGAAACAGCAGGAAGGGGAACAACGAGAACAGCATCTGGTAAGCCAGTGCCGAGGCATAGGTGGGCATTTCGTCATCGACGAATTCCTTGACGGTGCGCACCAGCACTTTGTGGAGCTTGAGGCCGTCTAGTACCGGAAAAATCATAGCGTCTCCTTTCGCCGCAAAAAGAGTGAGGTCGTGGGCGACTCAGGGGCCGTTTTCTACATTAAAAGTAGCCTACTTGGCGACTTTGAAACAATTACCAGATTTTAGTTTCAACGTAAGACATAAAAACGGCCATCCGTGGATGGCCGTCGGGCTGCACGCATACAGCCAGCGATTCAGGCTTACTTGGTGGCCTTGTTAATCGCGTCTTTGGTATCGCCGACGGCTTTTTGCACTTCACCTTTCTTTTCCTGCACCACGCCTTCAGCGCGCAGCTTGTCGTTGCCGGTGACTTTGCCGACACCTTGCTTGATGTTGCCGACGGCTTCGTTAGCCAAACCTTTTGCCTTATCCGATGTGCTGCTCATGGTATTTCTCCTGGAACAATCGAGGTTTTTGGTCATTACGTAGAGATTGACCTGAAGCCGTTCAGCAGAGTTTCAATTATTTTTCAGCGCGCATTTCATCGCCGCCTGCAGGTTTGGCTTTATGTTTTGCGGCCAACCCACGAGAATGCGCGGCACATTCAGGCTATAACGCTGAATAACAGATCCCGTAGGAAGGTTATGAAACTCAATAAAGCACAGGCCATCGCCCGCAGAAACCAGGAACTGGGCGGTGCCGTACTCGGCGTCAACAACTGCCACTTCACCGACCTGGACCACAAACGCAACATCTGGTGGTTCGACCTGCCGGTGGGCCGTATTGCCGTGGGCCAGTTCGAGTGGGTTCACCTGTTGATGCACAACGCCGAGTCCGACCAGTTGCTGCACCTGAAGGTGCCGACGGCGTTCCTGCGTGAAAAGTTCGAAGGGCTGGTGGTGCGCAATGCAGGCAAGCGCAAGCCGGAGATCACCCTGGAGTTGAGTGCGGACAAAGATTCGTTCTTGAAAGATGTGCGCCCGGCGGGTGCTGGCGTGAGCTTCGCGCAGTTCGCCCTGTAACAACGCGGTAAAAATAATGTGGGAACTGGCTTGCCTGCGATGGCGGTGGGTTAGCCACATTGCAGTGGCAGAGCTATCGCAGCAATCCAGCTCCCACAGAGGCTAGTGTTTCGCCAGCAGCAGGCAATAAAAAACCCCGCATTGGCGGGGTTTCTTATTGGGTTACTTTTTAAGTCCCAGCTTCTTCAGTTCTTCATCGCGCAACTCACGGCGCAGGATCTTGCCTACGTTGGTGGTCGGCAACGCATCACGGAACTCCACGGCCTTGGGCACCTTGTAGCCGGTGACATTGGCGCGCATGTGTTCCATCACCTGGTCCTTGGTCAGGGTCGCCCCCGGCTTGACCACGATGAAGATCTTAATGTGCTCCCCGGACTTATCATCCGGCACGCCGATGGCCGCGCATTGCAGCACGCCCGGCAGGGTCGCCAGCACGTCTTCCAGCTCGTTGGGGTAGACGTTGAAGCCGGAGACCAGAATCATGTCTTTCTTGCGGTCGACAATGCGCATGTAGCCATCCGGCTGGATGATCGCGATGTCACCGGTCTTCAACCAGCCTTCGCTGTCGAGGATCTCGGCGGTGGCATCTTCGCGCTGCCAGTAGCCCTTCATCACTTGCGGGCCTTTGACGCACAGCTCGCCGATTTCACCGAGGGCCAACTCGACGCCGTCATCGGTGATGACTTTGCACACCGTCGATGGCACTGGAATGCCGATGGTGCCGATCTGGATGTTCTGAATCGGGTTGACCGTCGCCACAGGGCTGGTTTCGGTCATGCCGTAACCTTCGCAGATGTTGCAACCGGTCACGTCTTTCCAACGCTCGGCAGCTGCCAATTGCAGCGCCATGCCACCCGACAGGGTGACTTTCAGCGCGGAAAAATCCAGCTTGCGAAAGCCTTCGTTGTTGCACAGCGCCACGAACAGGGTGTTCAGGCCGACAAAGCCGCTGAACTTCCACTTCGACAGTTCCTTAACCATCGCCGGCAAGTCGCGCGGGTTGCTGATCAGGATGTTGTGGTTGCCGATCAGCATCATCGCCATGCAATGAAAGGTGAAGGCATAGATGTGGTACAGCGGCAGCGGCGTGATCAGGATCTCGCAGCCTTCGTTGAGGTTGGAGCCCATCAGCGCCTTGCACTGCAACATGTTGGCGACCAGGTTGCGGTGGGTGAGCATCGCGCCCTTAGCCACCCCGGTGGTGCCGCCGGTGTATTGCAGCACGGCGACATCGTCGCTCGCCGGGCTGGCATCGCTGACCGGTTGGCCGTGCCCCTTGGCCAGCACGTCGTTGAACTTGATCGCCTTGGGCAGGTGATAGGCCGGGACCATTTTCTTCACGTACTTGATGACGCTGTTGATCAGCAGGCGCTTGAATGGCGACAACAGGTCAGCGACTTCGGTGACGATCACATGTTTGACGGCGGTCTTGGGCACGACTTTTTCAGCCAGGTGCGCCATGTTCGCCAAGCACACCAGGGCCTTGGCCCCGGAATCATTGAATTGGTGTTCCATTTCCCGCGCGGTGTACAGCGGGTTGGTGTTGACCACGATCAGGCCAGCACGAATGGCGCCGAACACGGCAACCGGGTATTGCAGGACGTTGGGCAGTTGCACGGCGATTCGATCGCCAGGCTTCAAGTCGGTATGCTGTTGCAGGTAGGCGGCGAAAGCGCCGGACAATTCGTACAGTTCACCGTAGGTGATTGTCTTGCCCAGGTTGCTGAAAGCCGGTTTGTTGGCGAAGCGCTGGCAGGACTGTTTCAGTACCGCCTGAATATTTTGATACTCGTCTGGATTGATGTCTGCAGCAATCCCGGCGGGGTACTTATCCTTCCAAAAGTCTTCGTTCATGGAAGCCCACTCCTCAGCGACGCGAATTCATCATCGCATTTGATGCGATTATTATTGGTGTATGTTTTTTTAAGGTGAGTCTGGCGCTTTCAAGCAGGCCGAGAAGTCACAAAGCGCGCCGAGAGTAGCAGCTTTGCCAAGGGCCGCCTAGAGCCAAGAGAGGGCCCTACAGTCATAAACATGACTCAAGAATACCCAGTGGTCATTTTTAGAGCAAAGATTCTATATCTTTGAAAGTCGCTCTGGAATGGGCCTTTCAGCGCGATAAATAACAATGTGGGAGCGGGCTTGGAACGTCCAGTCGATGAATTAGGTGACTGATACACCGTTATCGCAGGCAAGCCCGCTCCCACATTTTTGAAGCCTATTTCACATCAAGCGATGTCGCGCAGCTCCCTGCGCAGAATCTTGCCCACCGGCGTCATCGGCAATGACTCGCGCAACACAATGTGCTTGGGCACCTTGTACCCGGTGAAGTTGGTCTTGCAGTACGCCTTCAGTTCTTCAAGGCTCACACCCTGGGCACGCGCCACCACAAACAGCTTCACCGCCTCACCGGTACGGTCATCCGGCACGCCGATCACTGCGCAGTTGGCGACCGCCGGGTGGGCCATCACCACGTCTTCGATCTCGTTGGGGTATACGTTGAAGCCCGAGACGATGATCAAGTCCTTCTTGCGATCGACAATGCTCACGTAGCCATCGGCGTCGATCACCGCAATATCACCGGTTTTCAGCCAGCCTTCAGCGTCCAAGGCCTCGGCGGTGGCGGCCGGTTGCTGCCAGTAGCCCTTCATCACCTGCGGGCCCTTGATGCACAGTTCGCCGCGCTCGCCCAACGGCAACTCGTGGCCCTCGTCATCAATCACTTTGATGCCCGTGCCGGGCACCGGAATGCCTACGGTGCCGAGGCGCGATAGGCCGCCGTAGGGGTTGGTGCTGGCCACCGGTGAGGTTTCGGTCAGGCCGTAGCCTTCGCCGATGGAGCAACCGGTCAGCGCCTTCCAGCGCTCGGCCGTGGCCTTGATCAAGGCGGTGCCGCCAGAGTTAGTGATCTTGAGGTGGGAGAAGTCCAGGGTCTTGAAATCCGGGTGGTCCATCAGCGCCACGAACAGCGTGTTCAGCCCCAACAGACCGGAGAACCGCCACTTTTTCAGTTCCTTGATAAAGCCGCCAATGTCGCGCGGGTTGGTGATCAACACGTTGTGGCTGCCGGTCACCATCATGCACATGCAGTTCGCCGTAAATGCATAGATGTGGTACAGCGGCAGCGGCGCGATCATCACCTCCTGCCCTTCCTTGATCAGCGGCTGGCCGTCATCGCCGACCTGGGACATGCACGCCCGCACCTGCTGCATATTGGCGACCAGGTTGCCGTGGGTGAGCATCGCGCCCTTGGCCAGGCCGGTGGTGCCGCCGGTGTATTGCAGCACGGCGATGTCATCCAGGGTCACCGGGTGCCGGGTCAGGCTTTGGCCCGCGCCCATGCGCAAGGCGCGTTTGAACGACACAGCGCGTGGGAGGTTGTAGGCCGGGACCATCTTCTTGACTTTGTCGACCACGGTGTTGATCAACCAACCTTTGGCGGCCGGCATGAAGTCACCCATCTTAGCTTCGATCAGGTAGTCGATCTCGGTATCGGCGCACACTTCCTGCACCCGCGAACCAAACAGGTTGAGATAGACCAACGCGCGAATGCCGGCATCCTTGAACTGGTGGCGCATCTCGCGCGGGGTGTACAGCGGGTTGGTATTGACCACGATGAGCCCGGCGCGCAATGCGCCGAACACGGCAATCGGGTAATGCAGCACGTTGGGCATCTGCACCGCGATACGGTCGCCCGGCTTGAGGTCGGTGTGCTGTTGCAGGTAACCGGCGAACGCCGCACTGTGGCGCTCAAGCTCGGCGTAAGTCAGGGTAATGCCCATGTTGCTGAACGCCGGACGGTCGGCAAAGGCTTTGCAGGAACGTTCGAAGACTTCCACCACCGACTTGTACGTGGTGAGGTCGATGGCATTGGGAACGCCCGCCGCGCGTTTGTCATTCCAGAAATCAGGTTGCATTATTCTTGTCCTCTTACCTGAGTGTGTCCGGCCGCTTTTATGAAGGTTTAAAAAGCGGAGCTTTGAGGACGTTAGCAGCTATGGCCAAACAGGCATACCAAGAAATACAACCAACTGTGTCATTTATTGTATGAATCTTGCGCCCAACGTGTAGGCAGATACACCAGCCTCTGGCAGATGAGCTATACACTGCAACGACTCTGAGCAAAGGAAGCGCCATGAACCACAGCACCTTCTGGCTGACCGCGAATGACCGCAGCCGCCTGTACGTCAATCAATGGCTGCCGGAAGGCCAAGCCCGGGCCATGATCATGCTGTCCCACGGCATGGCCGAGCACAGCGGGCGTTATGCGCGCCTAGCCGAGGCCTTGTGCGCCGCCGGCTACGGCCTGTACGCCCTGGACCAGCGCGGCCACGGCCGCACCGCCGACGAAGGGACGCTGGGGCTATACGCCGAAAAGGATGGTTGGACCAAAGTGGTGGGCGACCTCGCCAGCCTCAACCAGCACATCGGCCAGCAGCAGCCGGGTTTGCCGATCATTTTGCTGGGCCACAGCATGGGCAGTTATATCGCCCAGGCCTACCTGTTGCACCACAGCGCCAGTTTGAATGGCGCAATTCTCAGTGGTTCGAATTTCCAGCCGGTGGCGCTGTACCGCGCCGCTAAGGTCATTGCCAGAATCGAACGCGCACGCCAGGGCTTGCGCGGGCGCAGTGCGCTGATCGAGTTCCTGTCGTTCGGCTCGTTCAACAAGGCGTTCAAGCCTACCCGCACCGCCTTTGATTGGCTCAGCCGCGACCCGGTTGAAGTCGACAAGTACATCAACGACCCGCTCTGCGGCTTCCGTTGCACTAACCAGCTATGGATCGACCTGCTGGGCGGCTTGCAGCAAATCAGCAAAGCGTCCAATCTCACGCAGATCGACCCGGGCCTGCCGCTCCTGATAATGGGCGGCGAATGTGATCCGGTGAGTGAAGGCAAGCGTCTCAAAAGTCTGGCCCATGCACTGCGTGAGGCCGGCTGCCAGAACCTGCAACTGAATATTTACCCGCAGGCGCGTCACGAAGTGTTCAATGAAACCAATCGCGACGAAGTCACAGCAGATGTGCTGAGGTGGCTCGAGCAGGCCCTGGCGTTGCACAGGCCGACCCGCTGCGAGTAACTGCTCCTTTAAAATCAGCCCCTTAAAATCAACCGTTTAAAATCAGATAGTTACATTACCGATTAGCCACAGGATGCACCTTTAGATGACTCAGGTAACCAACACCCCGTACGAAGCCCTCGAAGTCGGCCAGACCGCCAGTTACAGCAAGACCGTCGAAGAGCGCGATATCCAGTTGTTCGCCGCCATGTCCGGCGACCACAACCCGGTGCACCTGGATGCCGAGTACGCCAAGGCGACCATGTTCAAGGAGCGTATCGCCCACGGTATGTTCAGCGGCGCCCTGATCAGCGCGGCCGTTGCGTGCGAGCTGCCTGGGCCAGGCACTATCTACATCGGCCAGCAGATGACCTTCCAGAAGCCGGTAAAAATCGGCGACACCCTGACCGTGCGTCTGGAAATCCTCGAGAAGCTGCCCAAGTTTCGCGTGCGCATTGCCACCCGCGTGTTCAACCAGCGCGATGAGCTGGTGGTGGACGGCGAGGCGGAAATCCTCGCGCCACGCAAGCAGCAGGTTGTGACGTTGACTGAGCTGCCGCCGATCAGCATTGGCTGATTGCAATCTCGAGGTCGATACCAAGCAAATGTGGGAACGGGCTTGCCCGCGATGTCGGAGTGTCAGTCACTGGATAGAGTGACTGACTCACCGCAATCGCGGGCAAGCCCGCTCCCACATTTTTTTTCACAACAGGTGTTACGCAGCAGGTCTTACGACTGAGCGCGAGCCTGGTTACGCAGGGCTTTCACCTGGTCGTGGTTGCGTTGCGCGCCGTGGAACTGACGTTCAACCAGGTCACGAATGCCCAACAGGTTGTGCTTGTTGATCTTCTCGATCGCTTCTTTGTAAGCCTTCAAGGCATGGTCTTCGCCGCGCTCAGCTTCGTTGAGCACAGCCTCTTCATCTTTGCCGGTGACCAGCGACTTCACGTCCACCCAGCCACGGTGCAGAGCACCGGCAACCGAGCCGGATTTTTCCGGGTCGCCGCCCAACGCTTTCACAGCAGTTTGCAATTCGGCAGCTGCGGTCGCGCAGTCAGCGGAGCGCTTCACAAACAGGGCTTTGAGCTCTGGATGTTTGATATCTTCAGCACAAGTCGCGAAGCCTTTCTGGCCGTCTTTGCTGGTCTCGATCAGGTCGTTCAGTACGGAGATCGATTCTTTATTGATGTCAGTCATTTTTCAATTCCTTGTGCGGGTTAAGAAACGTGTCTTAATGATTGCAGCGCCCGTGCCAGGTTTTGAAAAATTACTTTTTCCTTATATTTCAATAACTTGAAAATTATTGAACCATCTGTATGTACGTTATTTGCATGATCTGTCATTTGGCCTTCATGCAGAATGCCTGTATTTTCCAAGGTCTCGACTCAAACCACTGAAGCCCATGAACCCCGAAAAACTCGAACTGCTGATCACCCGCGAAATGCCCTTCGGCAAGTACAAGGGACGGATCATCGCTGACCTGCCCGGCCCTTACCTGAACTGGTTTGCCCGTGAAGGTTTCCCCCACGGCGAACTGGGCGGGTTGCTGGCACTGATGCAGGAAATCGACCACAACGGCCTGTCCGAACTGCTGGAACCTCTACGGGCAAAACACGGCAAACCCGCCCCCCGTCATTAAGAGCCCACGCCATGCCAAGGAATGCAGATAACGAACTTCACTGGCAGGCCATCGCCCAGCGCTATGCGCTGGAGCCTGGCCCGATCAACCTGGAAAACGGCTACTTTGGGCGCATGAGCCGCGCGGTAAGCGCGCAGTACCTGGAGCACGTTGCGTTTATCAACCGCAGCAACTCGCTGTATGTGCGCCAGCGCTTCGAGCAAGGTGAACATGTCGAGATCCGCCGCCAACTGGCCGGGTTGATCGATGCCGACCCCGAGGCGGTCGCCTTCACCCGCAATGCCACCGAAGCCTTGCAGTCGCTGATCCGTAACTACAACTGCCTGCAACCGGGCGATCAGGTGCTGATCAGCGACCTGGAGTACGACACGGTCAAAGGCGCAATGCGCTGGTTGGCGGGCTATCGCGGTGTAGAGGTTATTGAGATTTCCCGCACTCACCCGGCCAGTTTCGACAGCCTGGTGCAGGCCTATCGCGATACGTTCGCTCAGTACCCGCGCCTCAAGCTGATGGCCCTGACCCATGTCACCCATCGCACCGGGCTGGTGATGCCGGTGGAGGCGATTTCCCAGGCCGCGCGTGAGCATGGCGTCGATGTGATCCTCGATGGCGCCCACGCCCTGGGCCAGATCGACTTCAACCTCGCGCAGCTGGGTATTCAATTCGCCGGCTTCAATTTGCATAAATGGATCGGCGCGCCGCTGACCCTTGGCTTTCTGTATATAGCACCGGAACGCCTGGCCGATATTGACCCGGACATGGGCGAATTTCATTACCCGGCCACCGATGTACGCGCGCGTACGTCCTACAGCACACCGAATTTTCCGGCGCTGATGACCTTGCCGCTGGTGCTGGAAGAACACCGCGCCTTGGGTGGCTCGGCCGCTAAAGGTGCGCGGGTCAATTACCTGCGGGATCTGTGGGTGAGCCCGGTGCGGCCGTTGCCGGGGGTTGAGGTACTGACGCCGGATGATCCACGCCTGTATTGCGGGATCACTGCGTTCAAGTTCACAGGGCGGGATCAGCAGGCGATGGTGGACCGGTTGCTCAAGGAGCATGGCGTGTTTACCACCCTTCGAACGGGTGCGGCGTTTGGCACCTGTATTCGAGTGACGCCGGGGCTGGTGACGTCGGCGGCGGATATCAATGTGTTGATCAACGCGATTACCGAACTCAACAAAGATTAAAACTGTGGGCGCTGGCTTGCCTGCGATGGCGTGTGGTGGGTCAGCCACATTGCAGTGGCAGTTACACCGCTATCGCAGGCAAGCCAGCTCCCACAACTGATCGGCGTTGAATTCAAGTTTTTCTACAGGCAAAAAAAAGCGGCACACCGACCAAGTGCGCCGCAAAAATGCCGTTAAGCACAGCAACAACGATTCGGTAAATCAGCTCAATCCAGCAGCGCCAGCGCCTGTGCGGTGACTTCTTGGATACGGGCCCAGTCGCCGTTCTTGACCCATTGCGGATCGAGCATCCAGCTACCGCCCACGCACATCACGTTTTTCAACGCCATGTAGCTCTTGATGTTGGCCGGGCCAACGCCGCCGGTTGGGCAGAATTTCACTTCGCCGAACGGGCCGCCCAGGGCCTTGATAGCCGCTACGCCACCGCTGACTTCAGCCGGGAACAGCTTAAAGCGGCGATAACCCAAGCCATAGCCTTCCATGATGCCGGAGGCATTGCTGATGCCCGGCAGCAGCGGGATCGGGCTATGCACCGAGGCTTCCAGCAGGTCGCGGGTAATGCCTGGGGTGACGATGAATTGCGAGCCGGCTACTTCCGCCGCTTCGAGCATGTGACGGTCGAGCACGGTGCCGGCACCGGTGCACAGTTCAGGGCGTTGCTCGCGCAGTACCTGAATAGCCTTGAGGCCGAACTCGGAACGCAGGGTCACTTCCAATGCGGTCAAACCGCCCGCGGCCAGGGCATCGGCCAGCGGCAAGATGTCCTGTTCGCGGGCGATGGTGATCACCGGCAGGATCCGCGCCTTGGCGCAGAGGCTGTCGATCAAGGCAACTTTTTCCGCCATGGACACGGTCGGTTGAGGGCTTTTCATAGCGGCTGATCCTTGGCTCATGGGCACCAGTAAATCTCTAAAGTAGGTTGCAAAAACGCGCGAATCGGCATGGCAGCAACGTCGTCACTGGCCAGCGCGGCGCTCAAGGTGGTCAATTTCGAGCTGCCGGCAATCGACAGCACGGTGTAGTGGGCCGTGGCGAGCAACGCGCGACTCATGGTCAGGCGCTGGTGCGGCACGGTCGGCGCCAGCATCGGCCAGCAACGGCGGGTACCGTCGGCCTGCAGGGCTTCGGTGAGGTTCGGGCTGTTGGGAAACAGCGACGCGGTGTGGCCGTCATCGCCCATGCCCAGTACCAGCACATCAATGGCTGACAACTCTGCCAACTGGCGGTCGGCCAGTTCGGCGGCGTCTTCAAGGTTCGCGGCAACGTTGTACAGGCTGAGGAACGTGGCCTTGGCTGCCGGGCCTTGCAGCAAATACTTCTTCAACAGGCCAGCATTGCTGTCGGCGTGCTCTACCGGCACCCAGCGCTCGTCGGCCAGGGTGATGGTGACCTTGGACCAGTCCAGGCTCTGCTTGGCCAGGTTCTGGAAAAACGCCACGGGGCTGCGGCCACCGGACACGACCAGGGTGGCCTCGCCACGGGCACTGATGGCCCCGCGCAGTTGCTCGGCCACGTCATTGGCCAGGCCGTCCGCCAGCAGCACGGGCGTACGGTACTCATGGGCAGTCACACCCTGAGGCAGTTTCAATTCAGATATCGCCATACCACGACCTCCCATCCCGCGTGATCAGTGCAATCGAGCTCATCGGCCCCCAGGACCCAGCCGCATACGGCTTGGGCGCATCACCGGATTTTTTCCACCCGGCGATCAACTGGTCACACCACTTCCACGCGGCTTCGATTTCATCTTTGCGAACAAACAGGTTCTGATTGCCGCGCATCACTTCCAGCAACAACCGCTCGTAGGCATCAGGGATGCGCGCGCTGCGGTAGGTGTCGGAAAAATTCAGTTGCAGCGGGCCGCTGCGCAGTTGCATGCCCTTGTCCAGGCCCTGCTCCTTGGTCATCACACGCAAGGAAATACCTTCGTCCGGTTGCAGGCGGATGATCAGCTTGTTGCTGATCTGCAGGCGCTGCTCGGGGGCGAAGATGTAGTGGGACGGTTCCTTGAAGTGGATAACGATCTGCGACAGCTTTTGCGGCATACGCTTGCCGGTACGCAAGTAGAACGGCACCCCGGCCCAACGCCAGTTGCGGATATCGGCACGCAGGGCAACGAACGTCTCGGTGTCGCTCTGGGTGTTGGAATTCTCTTCTTCCAGGTAACCCGGCACCGGCTTGCCGGCGCTGTAGCCGGCGATGTACTGGCCACGTACCACTTGGGTGGTCAGGCCGTCTGGGCTGATCGGCGCCAGGGCCTTGAGCACCTTGACCTTCTCGTCGCGGATGCTGTCGGCGGACAAGTCGGCCGGCGGGTCCATGGCGATCAGGCACAGCAGCTGCAGCAGGTGGTTCTGGATCATGTCGCGCAGCTGACCGGCTTTGTCGAAGTAACCCCAACGGCCCTCAATACCCACCTGCTCGGCCACGGTGATTTCCACGTGGGAGATGTAGTTTTGGTTCCACTGGGTTTCAAACAGGCTATTGGCGAAACGCAGCGCAATAAGGTTCTGGACGGTTTCTTTGCCCAGGTAGTGGTCGATGCGGTAGGTGCGGTTTTCCGGGAAAAACTGCGCCACGGCGTCGTTGACTTTGCGCGACGACTCCAGGTCCGAACCGATGGGTTTTTCCAGGACGACGCGGGTGTTTTCCGCCAGGCCGACCTTGGACAAGTTCTCGCAGATCGCGCCGTACACCGCCGCCGGGGTGGCGAAGTAGGCAATCAGGCGCTGTTCGGTGCCGGCGCTCTCTGCCAGGGCGACGTAGTCGTCAGCCTTCAGGAAGTCGACGTGCAGGTACGTCAGGCGAGCCAGGAAACGCTGGGCGATGGTTTCGTCCAGTTCCTTGCCGACGTATTTACGCAGTTCTTTTTCGATATGCGCCAAGTGCTGCTGCTCGGAGCCGGCTTCACGGGCCAGGGCCAGGATGCGCGTGTCGTCGTGCAGCAGGCCTGCGCCATCGAGTTGATAGAGGGCAGGAAATAACTTGCGCAGCGCCAGATCACCCAACGCGCCAAACAGGGCAAAGGTGCAGGGTTCTACGGTTATCGAAGGCATGATGTTTGTTCTTTTATCAAGTTAAGCTACAAATACCTTTTTTCAAGGCATCACTCAAGGAAAAATGTAGTAATAACCACAACATTTTCCCAAAATATGCATTCCGAGTGGTGGTGTTCAGCTACCCTCAGTAGGATAGGCCACCGCAAAGGGCCACTCGTCGATTGGTTACCGCCCTATAGTTGCATCGTCGCCCGAAGGAAAGACTGAATGGACCGCGTGCGAAATCTTCTGGAACAAATCCGGAACCGCCTCGAAGAATTGAACAAGGCTGAGAAAAAAGTCGCCGAGGTCATCCTGCTCAACCCGCAGCAGGCGACCCGCTTCTCGATCGCAGCCCTCGCCCAAGCCGCCTCGGTCAGTGAACCGACGGTCAACCGTTTCTGCCGTTCGTTCGGCGTCAGCGGTTACCCTGAACTTAAATTGCAGCTGGCGCAAAGTTTGGCCAGTGGTGCGGCGTATGTCAGCCGCGCCGTGGAGGCCGATGATAACCCTGAGGCCTACACCCAGAAGATCTTTGGCAGTGCCATTGCGTCACTGGACAGCGCCTGCCAAGCCTTGGACCCGGCGCTGATCAGCAAGGCCGTAGACCTGTTGATCCAAGCGCGGCAGATCCACTTCTTCGGCCTGGGCGCCTCGGCGCCGGTGGCCATGGATGCGCTGCACAAATTCTTCCGCTTCAACCTGGCCGTGACCGCACACGCCGACGTGCTGATGCAGCGCATGCTCGCGTCGGTGGCGCATACGGGTGAGCTGTTCGTGATTATTTCCTACACCGGACGTACCCGTGAGCTGGTGGAAGTGGCGCGTATCGCGCGGGAAAACGGCGCATCGGTACTGGGCGTAACCGCCGAGAACTCGCCGCTGGCCAAGGCCAGTACGGTGAGCCTGAACATTCCGCTGCCGGAAGACACCGACATCTACATGCCGATGACGTCGCGGATTATCCAGCTGACGGTGCTGGATGTGCTGGCAACGGGCATGACGTTGCGCCGTGGCGTGGATTTCCAGCCGCATTTGCGCAAGATCAAAGAGAGTTTGAATGACAGCCGGTATCCGGTTGGGGATGAGTTTAACTAGTTCCAGATCGTTCCTACGCCCTGCGTGGGAATGCATCCAGTGACGCTCTGCGTACCCACTGGAATGCATTCCACTGTGGGAGCCGGGCTTGCCCGCGATGAGGCCATAAGCCACACCGCTAAACCCCAGCCCTGGCCTGCAGACTCAAATGCGCCCTCTCCCCCGGCGCCAAACTGGCCCCAGCCATCGCCGACTCCACGCACACAAACCCCGACGCCTCGTTGAAGCTCACGCCCAACAGTGGCCGGCTGCCCGGGTGCCACACCACCGTGTCGGCACTGTCGCCAGTATCAATGCACAGCTCGCGCTGCCAGGCATGGTCTTTGAGGTGCAGCTCGCCGTCATGCTGGAACACTCGCTGGCAACCGCCGTCCACGCGTAACTCGCCTTCCTGCTGGCAAACCTGGCGATTGAGCTGGTCATAACCTTGCGCTCCATCGAGCCCAGACAGCGCTATCTCACCGACATTGCCGATCCGCCAATAAGCGTGCAAAGCATGGCTCAGCTGGCACGGCAACTCGTCCTGATGCTCTGTGCACAGGCGCAGTTCCAGGGTTTCGCCCAGGTGCGCGTGCAGGTCGACCTGCCAGTCGCACAGCTGCAATTGCCAATGCAGGCGCACGCCATCGTCGTCGGTACTGCTGTCGAGCAGTTTCCAATCAATCAGCCGCGCCCAGCCATGGGACGGCCACGCGTTTTCACTCGGGTGGCGCCCATACCATGGCCAGCACACCGGCACGCCGCCACGGATGGCGCCGACTTGCGGCCACTTGGCCGCGCACCACAGCCAGGGTTTCTGGCCACGGGGCTGAAAATGCAGCAGTTGCGCGCCCTGGCGACTGAACACCGCCTGGCACAGCGGATGGTCGATCACCAACACATCGCGCATCTGAAAGCGCTCCCAGGCGAACACCGGACGCTCGCGCAGGGATTTGAAAAAACGTTGCAGCGGATGCTCATGCATGTGCCACGGTCGATTCGTGCTGCCCAAAAAAAAGCGGATAGCCATGGCTATCCGCGAAATGCGCACAGAGAGAAGGAGCTTATCGCAACAGCGTTAGAACGTAGACTGAATTTTCAGGCCCGCTACCAGCGCGTTGTCGACTTGGTTCACGCCACCTGGGTGGACGACGTATTGCAAGTTAGGACGCACGGTCAGCCAATTGGTGACGTGGACGCCATAGTTGAGCTCGACGTTGTACTCGGTGTTACGCAGTGGCGCGTAACCCAGTTGGTCGTAATCGGTGAAGCCGCCAGCGGCATTGAGCAACTCGGCGTTTTTCTTCACGTCACTGTTGGCATGGATACGCGCAACACCGATACCGATGTCATCTTTGGCGCGCGCGTCGAATGGGCCTTTATACACAAGCATCAGCGACTGGTAGTTGTCGACGACGTTGGTGTCTTTGTCATGGAAGGTCACGTTGGCCGCGATGTTCAAGCCGCGTGAAGCGTCGCCATTGTGCGTGGTGAGCTGCTGTTGCAGAACGCCCCAGTAGCCGCTCTTGCTGCTACGAACGCGGAAGGCCGCGCCGGTGGTACCAGCGTCGTTACCGTTGACGTCTTCACGTACGTCGGTAGCGTCGGCGGTGCTCTTGTAGTAACCCACACGGTATTCGCCCGGCAGGCCATTGACCTTCGGCGACCAGACCAATTCCACCGGCAATACGGTGCCCTTGGTGCCACTGCCGCTGAGTTTGAAGCCGTTGCCGTGCTCCAGTTGCGATGGGTTCTGGTTGTAAGCACCGATTTGCGCATACAGCTCAGGCGTGATGTTGTACTTCACGCGGATCGCGGCCTGGCTGACCGGCCAGTTGTACCAGGTGTTAACGTAGTTACCCACTTGCGAGCCGCAGAACGACAGGTTCTGGAAGTCGCATGGGAAGGTGTTGAAGTCTTCGCCTTCACCGAAGTAACCGAGTTTGACGTCCAACTTGTTGTCGAACATCTGGTGCTGAATCCAGAACTGGGTCAGACGCACCATGTGGCCTCGGCCATCAACTTCTTGAGACGAACTCAAGGTGCCGGCACGCGGGTCACCAATACGGTCATTGGAAATGTTCGCGCCGTTACGATTGGTGAGTTGGATCTTGGCCTGGGTGTTATCCCAGCCAAACAGCTTTTGCAGATCCAGTGCTACGCCCAGGCCGAACTGGTCAGCGTAACGGGCAGTTTTGTCGTCGTTGTAGCCGCCGCGCAGGTTGGCGCCCACTTCCCCAACGTAGTCAGCCTTGATGTCGATACCTTGCTCGATGAGCTTGGTCCGCTCGCCGCCCCAATCGCCGGTCATCCACTTGGAGTCGGCGCTGAATGCATCGGCCGCCATCGCATTGGCGGACAATACCAGGGCTGCTGCTGCTGACAGTTGGCAGATCAGCCGGGTGTTGTTGTGTTGCTTTTTCATCCCTACATCCTCGTCTTTATTGTTATTAAACTGTTTTTATCTAACGCGGGTTACATTTTTATCTAAAACAACAACTTATCTGCATTAGCGGCCTTTGAATTGGGCCACATTGTCGGCATGCCCGTGTGCAGGCAATGAAGCAGCAGCGCCCAGGCGCTCGCCGGTTTTGGCGTCGAACAGCAAGACCTTGGCCGGGTCGAACTGCAGGGTCAGGGTCTCGCCCACCTGCGGTGCCACGTCGGGTGCCAGGCGGCAGCAGACTTTGGTGTCGTTGAGTTGCACGAATACCAGGGTGTCCGGGCCAGTCGGCTCGGTGACCTGGACTTCGGCACGAATGCTCGACGAACCATTACCTTCACCCGCCGCCAACACGATCTGCTCCGGGCGCAGGCCCAGGATCACGTCACGGTCTTCAAGGCCGGTGTCATTCATGCTCAGCGGCAGCTCGCAACGGGCCTGGCCGCTGTCGAGCAGCGCCACCAGATGACCGTCCTTGCGCTGCAGGCGCAAAGGAATGAAGTTCATCGGAGGTGAACCGATAAAACTTGCCACAAAAAGGTTGGCCGGGTCGTTGTAGATCTCTTTCGGCGTGCCGAACTGCTGGATGATGCCGTCCTTCATCACCGCCACTTTGTCGCCCAGGGTCATCGCTTCGATCTGATCGTGGGTGACGTAGACAGTGGTGGTTTTCAAGCGCTGGTGCATCAGCTTCATTTCGGTGCGCATCTCGACGCGCAGCTTGGCGTCGAGGTTGGACAGCGGTTCGTCGAACAGGTAGATCTTCGGCCGACGCGCCAGGGCGCGGCCCATGGCAACACGCTGTTGCTGGCCACCGGACAGTTGGCCTGGCTTGCGGTTAAGCAGGTGCTCGATCTGCAGCAGCTTGGCCACGCGCGCCACTTCGGCGTCGATATCCGCCTGAGGCATCTTGCGGATTTTGAGGCCGAACTCGATGTTCTCGCGCACGCTCATGGTCGGGTACAGGGCGTAGGACTGGAACACCATGGCGATGTCACGGTCCTTGGGGCTCATGCCGCTCACATCCTGATCACCGATCATGATGGCGCCGCCGGTAATGGTTTCCAGACCGGCGATGCAGTTCATCAGCGTGGACTTACCACACCCCGAAGGGCCGACCAGGATCAGGAATTCGCCTTCCTTGATCGACAGTTCGATGTTCTTCAAGGTGTCGGGCAGGCCGGCGCCATAGGTCTTGTTTACATTGCGAAGTTCAAGCGTAGCCATGATTACCCCTTGACCGCGCCGGCCGTGAGGCCGCGCACGAAATACTTGCCTGCGATCACATAGACCAGCAGGGTCGGCAGCCCGGCGATCATCGCCGCCGCCATATCCACGTTATATTCCTTGGCCCCGGTGCTGGTGTTGACCAGGTTGTTCAGCGCCACCGTGATGGGCTGCGAGTCGCCGCTGGAGAACACCACACCGAACAGGAAGTCGTTCCAGATCTGGGTGAACTGCCAGATCAGGCAGACCATGATGATCGGCGTCGACATCGGCAGAATGATCAGCCGGAAGATGGTGAAGAACCCTGCACCGTCCAGTCGTGCCGCCTTGATCAGCGCATCCGGAATGCTGACGTAGTAGTTACGAAAGAACAGTGTGGTAAATGCCAGCCCGTAGACCACGTGCACAAACACCAGGCCGGTGGTGGTGCTGGCCAGGCCCATCTTGCCGAGGGTGAAAGAGGCCGGCAGCAGCACGGTCTGGAACGGCAGGAAGCAGCCGAACAACAGCAGGCCGAAGAACAGCTGCGAACCACGGAAGCGCCAGAACGACAGCACGTAGCCGTTCAATGCGCCGATGGCAGTGGAAATCAGCACCGCCGGAACGGTGATCTTGATCGAGTTCCAGAAGTAGCCATCGACGGTGGCCCAAGCTTTTACCCAGCCGATGCCGGTGACCACGGTGGGCCAGCTCAGCAGGTTGCCGGTGCTGATGTCTTCCGGGGTCTTGAAGCTGGTCAACAGCATCACCACCAGCGGCACCAGGTACAGCAGCACAGCAAGGATCAGCACCGTGTAGATCGCGATGCGACTCAGGCTGATGGTTGGTTTGGAAGCGAGACTAGTCATTACGCTTGGTCCTCAGCTCGGAGTACAGGTAAGGCACGATGATCGCGAGGATCGCACCGAGCATCAGGATTGCACTGGCAGAGCCCATGCCCATCTGGCCACGACTGAAGGTGAACGAGTACATGAACATCGCGGGCAAGTCGGACGAGTAGCCCGGGCCACCGGCGGTCATTGCCGCAACCAAGTCGAAGCTCTTGATGGCGATGTGCGCCAGGATCATCACCGCACTGAAGAACACCGGACGCAGGCTTGGCAGTACCACGCTCCAGTAGATACGCGGCAGGCTCGCGCCGTCTATCTGGGCGGCACGGATGATCGACTGATCAACGCCACGCAGGCCAGCGAGGAACATCGCCATGATGAAGCCGGAGGCTTGCCACACGGCAGCAATCACCAGGCAATACACAACGCGGTCCGGGTCGATCAGCCAATCCAAGCGGAAGCCTTCCCAGCCCCAGTCACGCAGGAGTTTGTCCAGGCCCATGCCCGGGTTGAGCAGCCATTTCCAGGCAGTACCGGTGACGATCATCGAGAGCGCCATCGGGTACAGGTAAATGGTGCGAATAAAACCTTCGCGCCGGATTTTCTGGTCGAGGAAAATCGCCAGGGTCACGCCAATCACCAAGGTGATGCCGATAAACATCCCGCCAAAAACAGCCAGGTTCTTGCTCGCTACCCACCAGCGGTCGTTGTCGAACAACCGCGCGTATTGCGCAAGCCCCGCCCATTTGTAGCTTGGCAGGAACGTGGAAGTGGTGAACGACAGAACGAACGTCCACAGGATGTAGCCATAAAAGCCCACCAGCACGATGAGCATGCTGGGCGCCAGCACCAGTTTAGGGAGCCAGCGCTGCAGTGCATCGAACGGCGAGGCCTTGCTGAACACAGCAACAGAACTCATGGGAAAATCCAGTACAGAGAAAAGGACTACAGGAACAAGCCTTGTGAGGGGTCAGGGGGTTTCCCCTCACAAGGACCAGCTGCTAACCGTTACTTGGCAGACTTGATCGCAGCGCCGAGTTTCTTGGCGGTGTCGGCCGGGTCGGCTTTCGGGTCGTTGATGAAGTTGGTCACGACATCAAAGAACGCACCTTGCACAGCCAGGGTGGTGGCCATGTTGTGCGCCATGCTTGGCTGCAGGCCGCCGGTTTTGGCGTCTGCCAGGAAGTCTTTGGCTGCGGTCTGGGCGCAGGAGTCGAACCCGTACGATTCCATTTTGTTCAGCATGTCGACCCGAACCGGAATCGAGCCTTTGTTGATGCTGAAGACTTTCTGGAAGTTCTCACCCAGCACGACTTTGGCGATGTCCTGCTGACCGGCAGCAGTGCCTTTGTCTTTCTGCTTGAACACCGCCAGGGAGTCGATGTTGTAGGTGAAGGCTTTGTCGGTGCCTGGGAAGGCTACGCACTCGTAGTCTTTACCGGCGACTTTCTTGGCGGCAGTCCACTCGGACTTGGCCCAGTCACCCATGATCTGCATGCCGGCCTTGCCGTTGATGACCTTGCCTGCTTCGAGGTTCCAGTCCTGGCCTTTGCCGTCGACGTCCATGTAGGTCGCGACTTTCTTCAGCTCGGTCAGGGACTTGACCATTTCAGGACCGGTCAGCGCAGCGTTATCCAGGTCGACCAGGGCTTTCTTGTAGCCATCAGCCCCCATCACCGACAGTACGACCGCTTCGAATACGGTGCTGTCCTGCCAAGGCTGGCCACCGTGGGCGAGCGCAATGAAGCCCGCGGCCTTGAGCTTGTCACCGGCTGCGTAGAATTCTTCGAGGGTGGTCGGGTTCTTGGTGATACCGGCTTTCTTGAAGACTTCCGGGTTGATCCACAGCCAGTTAACGCGGTGGATGTTGACCGGTACGGCGACGTAGTCACCTTCGTACTTCACGGTGTCGGAGACTTTCTTGTCGAGCAGGGAGTCCCACTTTTCTTCTTTGGCGACGTCTTTGAGCACGTCGGTGTCGAGCAAGCCGGTGGACGCCCATTCCTGGATGTCGGGGCCTTTGATCTGGGCAACGCCGGGTGGGTTGCCGGCGACTGCGCGGCTTTTCAGCACAGTCATCGCGGTGGCACCACCGCCACCTGCGACGGCACCGTCTTTCCAGGT
Source organism: Pseudomonas sp. IB20 (assembly GCF_009707325.1). Taxonomy (NCBI): domain Bacteria; kingdom Pseudomonadati; phylum Pseudomonadota; class Gammaproteobacteria; order Pseudomonadales; family Pseudomonadaceae; genus Pseudomonas; species Pseudomonas gelidaquae. Next base: position 4,022,499 of record NZ_CP046103.1, read on the forward strand.
GAAGCCGTCTTTTTCAACTTGGGCCTTCAGGACATCTACAGCCGCCTTTTCACCGCCGGAGGTCCACCAATGCACAACTTCAACCGTCCCTTTCGAGTCGGCGGCAAATGCACTGAGGGGAAACAACGAGGCAATGGAAATAGCAACGGCGAGGCGATTAATCGCGTTCATCTGAGTACCTTTTCTTGTTGTTATGCATGCAAGTCTAGAGCTTGCGCTGCACGGAGTTTAAACAGGGATTTTCCAGGCGCAGGTAACAAAGGGACGTACAAATGTCACCACTTGGTGACATAGCAGCCCTGCCCTAACGCACTGGTCATGCTGGGTGACAAGGGTAGCGCAGGCAGCACCACCGCTTGCCAGGCGTGATAAAGGTCCGGTTTACCGCCCCAGATCTTGCTGCTGGGTTGGTTGTGTGGGCTGAGTTCGTGGTGCCAGCTGCCACGGATGCGGTCGATAAAGTGGCTTTCGCAGAACTCCCAGAACCGCCGATACCAGGTTTCGTAATGCAGCTCACCGGTGCGCTTGAGCAACGCTTGGGCGGCGGCGCTGGCTTCGGCATGGGTCCAGTGCAGGCGCTCGCGCACCACCGGGCGGTGGTTCCAGTCCAGGGTGTAGACGATGCCGGGCGCACCATCTACGGCCCAGGCGTATTCGCAGGCGCTGGCGAACAGGCCTTGAGCATCGGTTACCAGCCAGTCCGGCGTGGCCAACCCGGCTTGCAGGCGCGCGGCTTCCAGGTGCAGCACCAGCCGCGCCCATTCAAAACCGTGGCCGGGGGTGATGCCATAAGGGCGGAAACCGTCGGCAGGGTTGTCTTCGTTGTAGCCGAGCAGTGGCTTCCAGTGGGCGTCGAAGTGCTCAATGACCATGAACTGGTTGCCGGCGGCGTGGGTGTGGATAACACGTTCGACGATGCGCAATGCGCGGTCGAGCCAGCGCGTGTCACCGGTCACATCGGCCAGGGCCAGGAATGCTTCGGTGGCGTGCATGTTGCTGTTGGCGCCGCGATAAGCCTCAACACCGCTCCAGCCCTGGGCAAAGGATTCGAGCATGACGCCTTCCTCCTCGCTCCAGAAGAACTGGTCGATGATGTGCACGGCGTCGTTCAAGAGGTTTTGTGCACCGGGCGCGCCCGCCACCACCGCCGAACTGGCGGCCAGGGCGACGAACGCATGCAGGTAAGCGGCCTTGCCACGGTTGCCATCCACGGCATGGGGCGCGGCAAACCAACCGCCGTGCTCGCTATCGCGTAATGGCCCGCTGAGCGCCGCAACGCCGTGCGCCACCAGGTCGGCATAACCGGGCAACCCCATGGCGTGGGCCATGGCGAAGCTGTGGGTCATGCGGGCGGTGTTCATGGTTTCGGCGTGGGCATCGGCCGGCAGTTGGCCGTTGTCGTCGAGGTTGCCGAAGCCATCTGGCAGGCGCGAGGCCTTGGCGAATGCTAGCAGGCGCAGGCCTTCGTGGGCGAGCCAAGTGTGATGGGCAGGTGCGTTCAGCCAACTGCTGGCAGGCAGTGGTTGCGTGGTCATAGGTAGCCCTTATTATTTTTTATGGGATGACCGGAGTCTAAACAAGGGTGAGATCAGGGCAAGTAACGAAGGGGAACGGAAATGTCACCAGCCGGTGACAATTCAAAAGATGGTCCCTGATCTTCGCTGGCGCGTTGAGCTGTTGCTGCAGGTTTTGCACTTGGCTTTGCAGGGTGGTGATATTGCGCGTGGTCTGGATGCGGAACACATCAAACTCTTTATTGGTCGGCGCATCGCTGTTAACCGTCGGGTTGTCCTGCGCGCTTTTGAGCACCACGAGGTCCTGTTCCAGGCGGGCAATGGCCGCGCTCGGGTTGCCCTGTTTCTTCAGGGTGGCCACGTCGGCAGACAGATCCTTGACTTCACCTTGCGCCGCTTTGAGGGTTGCCACTGCGTCGGTCAGCGCCTGCACCTGGCCCTGCAACTTGGCATTCGCGCTCGACAGGTCGGCGGTGCTGGCGGTCATTTGTGCCAGGCGCTGGTCCAGTTCGGAGGCCTGGCCGGCGACGCCGACCTGCTGCTTGCCTTGCTCCTGTAACTGCGCTTCCAACTGCTTGATCTGCAACTTGAGCGCTTCACTGCCGTTGTTCACGCTGGCTTGGCTGGCCACCACCTTGCCGGAAATATCCTGCAGGCGCCCCGCCGCTTCTTCGCTGATGCGCGCAAAGCTTTCCTGGGTAGCGACCAATTGCTGGCCCATCAGGGAAATCTGCTGGAAGCTCCACCAGGCAAGACCCGCAAAGGCGATCAACAGCGCGCCGACCAAAGCCCACAGCGGGCCGGTGCTGGCGCTCTTGACCTTGACCACCTTCGGATTGCGCGAGCGCACCGACGTGGCGGGGCTCGGCTCGAAATCATCATCGTCCCCGATGTCGGCCCGCAGGCTGGGAACGTTGTCGAAATCGTCTTTAGCATCGTTACGCATGAATCAACCCTGAATCGGTGAGATAGCTACCTGAAAAGCCGAGCAGCGCGAGTATAAACCGCGCTTGCGCCGCACTGATCGACCCGGAACCGCGAATTCGGTTCCCGAAGTGTTGCCGGGTGTGAGCTTACTGGCGCCCCGGAGCCTGGGCTCGCCACCAACTGCAGAACTCGTCGAGTGCAGTCCATAAGCTGACCTTGGGCTCGTAGTCGAGATAATGCCTCGCCCGGCTGATATCGAGCGTGAAATCTTTGTTCATCACCTGCATGCCCAACCGCGACAGTGACGGCTCCGGGCGCCCCGGCCACATCGCACAAAATGCCTCGTTCAACGCCGCCACGCTGTAGGACAAACCGTAAGAGCGATAACGCGTGACTTGGGGCATGTCCATCTGGCGCATCACGTAGTTGACCACATCCCACACCGGCACCGGCGTGCCGTTGCTGATGTTGTAGGCCTTGCCCAGCGCCGAACCGGTGGCCAGCAAACTGCTCAGCAGCGCTTCATTGAGGTTGTGCACGCTGGTGAAGTCGACCTTGTTCAGGCCGTCGCCGACGATAGCCAGGCGGTTCTTGCGCTGCATGTTCAACAGGCGCGGGAAGATGCTCATGTCACCGGCACCGGTAACAAAGCGCGGGCGCAGGGCCAGCACTTCCAGGCCGAACTCCTGGGCGCCGAACACTTTCTGTTCCGCCAGGTACTTGGTGGCGGCGTAGGGATGCTTGAAGCGCTTGGGCACTTGTTCTTCCGTCAGGCCGAGGTGGTCGCGCCCGTCGAAGTAGATCGACGGCGATGACAAGTGCACCAGTCGCCCGACGCGTTGCTTGAGGCAGGCTTCAACCACGTTTTCGGTGACCAGCACATTGCCTTGATGGAAGTCCTGATACTTGCCCCACAGCCCGACGGCGCCGGCGCAATGCACCACGGCTTCAACATCGCGGCACAGGTGGCGCACCAGATCGGCGTCGTTCAAATCACCCTGGATAAACTCGGCGCCGCGCCGTACCAGGTGCTCCACACCTTCGGCGCGCCGCCCGTTGACCCGCACGTCCAGGCCTTGCTCCAGAGCGAAACGCGCAAAGCGCCCGCCGATGAAGCCGCTTGCGCCGGTGACCAGAATCTTCATGTAGCCTCCTACGGATGCAGCTGCCAGCGTCAAGCTTCAAGCCACAAGTTAAAAACGATCCGCAAGCTTTTCTCTTGCAGCTTGCAGCTTGACGCTTGTTACTGCTGATAGGGCACCAACCATTGGCCACAGGCCTGGGCCAGATGGTCGGTCAACAGGCCCAACAACTGCCCGCCACTGCGCCAATGATGCCAGTACAACGGCACATCGATGGGCTTATATGGCAATAACTCGACTAATACGCCGGTTTGCAGCTGGTCGCGCACCTGTAATTCCGGCACCAGCCCCCAGCCCAGGCCGGCTTCCGTCAAGCGGATAAAGCCTTCGGAGGATGGGCATAAATGGTGTTCGAAACCGCCGTCCACGCCCAAGGACGCCAGGTAACGGTGCTGCAGGAAATCATCCGGGCCGAACACCAGCGCCGGCGTTCGCGCCAATTGATCGGCACGCACGCCCTCAGGGAAATGCCGCGCAATAAAAGCCGGGCTGGCCAGCGCGCGATAGCGCATGGCACCGAGCAACAGGCTGCGCGCGCCGGCCACGGGGCGCTCGCTGGCGCAAATGCAGGCCGCCACTTCACCGGCGCGCATGCGTTTAAGGCCCACAGTCTGGTCTTCCACCACCAGGTCCAGCAGCAAATGCTGCTCGGCGCAAAAGTCGCTGACAGCCTCAGCCCACCAAGTGGCGAGGCTGTCGGCATTCAGTGCGATGCGCAGGCGCTCGGGCATGCCCTCCTCGTCCAGCGCCGGCACCTGGCTTTGCAGGTCGCGCTCGAGCAAGCGCACCTGTTGCACATGGTTGAGCAGGCGCCGGCCGATTTCGGTAGGTGTGGGCGGTGTGGCCCGCACCAGCACCGGCTGGCCGACACGCGCCTCAAGCAACTTGATGCGCTGGGAGATCGCCGACTGCGACAACCCCAGCACCTGGGCGCCGCGCTCAAAGCCGGCCTGTTCCACCACCGCCGCCAGGGCGGAAAGCAATTTATAGTCGAACATCAGTTTCTCTAATGGGCGATCAGCAATATTGGTTTTTCTTATACAGCCTAGCCCATGAGAATGACCAGCATTGAGTCTCTCTCTATTAAGGAACCCACACATGGCTGGCGAAACCGCCCTGGCAACCCTGCTGCGCAGCATGAGCCCACAGCTCAATGAGGGCGATTATGTGTTCTGCACCCTGCCCGACAACCGTATCCCGCCCGGCTGCGAGGTGATCGGCAGCTTCCGCGAGCAGGAAGGCCTGACGTTGATCCTGGACCGCCAACACGCTGAACAGGCCGGATTGGCCTTCGACTATGTCGCCGCGTGGATCACCTTGAACGTGCATTCGGCCTTGGAGGCGGTAGGCCTGACCGCTGCCTTCGCCAGCGCCTTGGGCAAGGCCGGCATCAGTTGCAACGTGATCGCCGGCTTTTATCACGACCACCTGTTTGTCGGCCGCAGCGATGCTGAGCGAGCCATGGATGTATTGCGCCACTTGGCAGCAAACGCGGAGTAAAGGTTATGTGGCAAAGCTACGTGAACGGGCTGCTGGTAGCCCTCGGCCTGATCATGGCGATCGGCACCCAGAATGCGTTTGTGTTGGCGCAAAGCCTGCGCCGTGAGCATCACCTACCGGTGGCGGCGCTGTGCATCGTATGTGATGCGATTCTGGTGGCTGCCGGGGTATTCGGCCTGGCCACAGTGCTGGCACAAAACCCGCTGCTGCTGGCGGTTGCCCGTTGGGGCGGCGCGGCGTTCCTGCTGTGGTACGGCACCTTGGCGCTGCGTCGCGCGTTTTCCAAGCAAAGCCTAGGTCAAGGCGAAAACCTCAAGGTGCGCTCCCTGCGCGCGGTGTTACTCAGCGCCCTGGCGGTGACGTTGCTCAATCCGCATGTGTATTTGGACACCGTCTTGCTGATTGGCTCTTTAGGCGCTCAGCAAACTGAACCCGGCGCCTACGTGGCCGGCGCGGCCAGCGCGTCGTTCCTGTGGTTCGCCACCCTGGCATTAGGCGCCGCGTGGTTGGCGCCGTGGCTGGCACGCCCTGCTACCTGGCGGCTGCTGGACCTTTTGGTGGCGGTCATGATGTTCAGCGTGGCGTATCAATTGATCAGTGCTTGATGAATATTCCAAAACGCTCTGGAACCTCTATCCCACACAGTTGTTGCGTGGTTTTGCCGCACCCCCGGTGCTATGATCCGGACCCTGCGCCGCAAAGAGTACAAACTCCCCGGCGCTTGTTTGGCCGCCCGTGATCGGCCTTGCGCTCACCGCAACTGACCTGATTAGGAGAATCATCATGGCTTTCGAATTGCCGCCGCTGCCCTACGCACACGATGCCCTGCAGCCGCACATCTCCAAGGAAACCTTGGAATACCACCACGACAAGCACCACAACACCTATGTCGTGAACCTGAACAACCTGGTGCCAGGCACCGAGTTCGAAGGCAAGACCCTGGAAGAAATCGTCAAGTCCTCTTCGGGCGGCATCTTCAACAACGCCGCTCAGGTCTGGAACCACACGTTCTACTGGAACTGCCTGGCGCCAAACGCCGGCGGCCAACCAACCGGCGCACTTGGCGATGCCATCAACGCTGCGTTCGGTTCGTTCGACAAGTTCAAAGAAGAATTCACCAAGACGTCCGTCGGCACCTTCGGTTCCGGTTGGGGCTGGCTGGTGAAAAAGGCTGACGGTTCCCTGGCCCTGGCCAGCACCATCGGCGCCGGCAACCCGCTGACCAGCGGCGACACCCCGCTGCTGACCTGCGACGTCTGGGAACACGCTTACTACATCGACTACCGCAACGTGCGTCCAAAGTATGTGGAAGCGTTCTGGAACCTGGTCAACTGGAAGTTCGTGGCTGAGCAGTTCGAAGGCAAGACCTTTACTGCTTAAGCACACCTTGCTGTACCGCTGATCACTTGTGTGATTAATCAATAATCCGTGATCTGCTTAAAAACCGGAGCCCCGCCAAGGGCTCCGGTTTTTTTATGCCCGCCGCACACCCTCGCCCATCGCTGCTATTAAACAGCCCGGTCTATAGCCAATCGCTATAAAAAACTGTCAGAAATCACAGGTTTTACCCCGTCAGATTTTATGACGCCCCGCAATCGATGAATATCAATATCAATCAGCACAGCTGATAGAGACATGAGCGCATTCGCTCCCCAAGCGCCCTGTGCTCTTAGGGAGCTGTCTCAGGCAGGCGGATTCCCCATCCGCCTGCCCCCCGCCTTCCCCCTTCGCTGTCACCCTCCCTTCAAGTTCGTCACCAAACCCGCCGATGCCCTAATGTTCCTTTGACTGCCATCACGAGATTGCCAATACTCATGGCATATTGAGGCCACCCGCATGGAACAAGGAATGCCCCTTTGAAGCTGGAACTCAAAAACAGCTTGTCGGTGAAGTTGCTACGGGTTGTGCTGCTGTCGGCATTGATCGTGGGCGTGGCGCTGAGCGCGGCGCAGATCGTGTTCGATGCCTACAAGACGCGCCAGGCCGTGGCCGGTGATGCCCAGCGCATCCTCGACATGTTTCGCGACCCCTCGACCCAGGCCGTCTACAGCCTGGACCGCGAGATGGGTATGCAGGTGATCGAAGGCCTGTTTCAGGACGAAGCCGTGCGCATGGCCTCCATCGGCCACCCCAACGAAACCATGCTCGCGGAAAAAACTCGCGCGTTGCAGCAATCGCCCACCCGCTGGCTGACCGACCTGATTCTTGGCCAGGAACGCACCTTCACCACGTCATTGGTCGGCAAAGGCCCCTACAGCGAGTATTACGGCGACCTGAGCATCACCCTCGACACGGCCACCTATGGCAAAGGCTTTCTGGTCAGCTCGGTGATCATCTTTATTTCCGGTGTATTGCGTGCCCTGGCCATGGGCTTGGTGTTGTACCTGGTTTATCACTGGCTGCTGACCAAGCCGTTATCGCGGATTATCGAGCACCTGACCTCGATCAACCCGGACCGGCCCAGCGAACACAAGATTCCCCAGCTCAAAGGCCACGAACGTAACGAACTGGGGCTGTGGATCAACACCGCCAACCAGTTGCTTGAATCCATCGAGCGCAACACCCACTTGCGCCACGAGGCCGAGTCCAGCCTGCTGCGCATGGCCCAGTACGACTTTCTCACCGGCCTGCCCAACCGCCAGAAGTTGCAGGAGCAACTGGACAAAATTCTGATCGACGCCGGCCGCCGCCAACGTCGCGTTGCGGTGTTGTGCGTAGGGCTGGATGACTTCAAAAGCGTCAACGAACAGTTCACCTACCAGGCCGGCGACAAATTGCTGCTGGCCCTGGCCGACCGTCTGCGTGCCCACAGCGGCCGCCTCGGCGCCTTGGCCCGGCTGGGCGGCGACCAGTTTGCGCTGGTGCAGGCCGATATCGACCAACCTTACGAAGCCGCCGAACTGGCGCAAAGCATCCTGGACGACCTGGAAGCCGAATTCGCCCTCGATCATGAGCAGATTCGCCTGCGCGCCACTATCGGCATCACCCTGTTCCCCGAAGACGGCGACAGCACCGAGAAGCTGCTGCAAAAAGCCGAGCAGACCATGACCCTGGCCAAGAGCCGCTCGCGCAACCGCTATCAGTTCTATATCGCCAGCGTCGACAGTGAAATGCGCCGGCGCCGCGAGCTGGAAAAAGACCTGCGCGATGCCCTCAGCCGTGACCAGTTTCACTTGGTGTACCAGCCGCAAATCAGCTACCGCGACCACCGCGTGGTCGGCGTCGAAGCGCTGATCCGCTGGCAGCACCCGGAGCACGGCCTGGTGCCGCCCGACTTGTTCATCCCGTTGGCGGAACAGAACGGCACCATTATTCCGATTGGCGAATGGGTGCTGGACCAAGCCTGCCGGCAATTGCGCGAGTGGCATGACCTGGGCTTCACCACCCTGCGCATGGCGGTCAACCTGTCCACCGTGCAGTTGCACCACACCGAGCTGCCACGGGTGGTCAACAACCTGATGCAGATCTACCGCCTGCCGCCACGCAGCCTTGAGTTGGAAGTGACCGAGACCGGCCTGATGGAAGACATCAGCACCGCCGCCCAGCACTTGCTGAGCCTGCGACGTTCCGGGGCGCTGATCGCGATTGATGACTTCGGCACCGGCTATTCGTCCTTGAGTTACCTCAAAAGCTTGCCCCTGGACAAGATCAAGATCGACAAGAGCTTCGTTCAGGACCTGCTGGATGACGACGACGATGCAACCATCGTTCGCGCCATCATTCAACTGGGCAAAAGCCTCGGCATGCAGGTGATCGCTGAAGGCGTGGAAACCGCCGAGCAAGAGGCCTACATCATTTCCGAGGGCTGCCACGAAGGTCAGGGTTACCACTACAGCAAACCATTGCCGGCCCGAGAGTTGGCCGCTTACTTGAAACAGTCCGAGCGCAATAACGCAGCGATTCTCTGAACGGTCAAAGCAATACTAAATATTTCCCGCGTATAACCCTTTACACAAAATGCAAATCTTTCGCATTATGTCGCAGCTTTTGCGCGCCCCCGCGCGTCCTATCAACAACCGAAGCAGGATGTTCGCCATGATTCGTATGCCCCTGGCCACCGCCAGTCTGCTGGCCATTGCCATTTCTCTCGCCGGTTGCGGCGAAGGTAAAGACAAGGCCGCCGCGCCTCAAGCGCCGACGCCGGCAGCCAGCACTACCGCTCCAGCGGCTGCCGCACCTGCCGGCAAGGTCGACGAAGCGGCCGCCAAGGCCGTGGTCGCGCATTACGCTGACATGGTGTTCGCGGTGTACAGCGATGCCGAATCCACTGCGAAAACCCTGCAAACCGCAATCGACACGTTCCTCGCCAACCCGAACGACCAAACCCTGAAAGCAGCCCGTACCGCCTGGATCGCCTCGCGCGTACCGTACCTGCAGAGCGAAGTGTTCCGCTTCGGCAACACCATCATCGACGACTGGGAAGGCCAGGTGAACGCCTGGCCCTTGGACGAAGGCCTGATCGACTACACCGACAAATCCTACGAGCACGCCCTGGGTAACCCAGGCGCCACCGCCAACATCATCGCCAACACCCAGATCCAAGTCGGCGAAGACAAGATCGACGTCAAGGAAATCACCCCGGACAAACTCGCCAGCCTCAATGAGCTGGGCGGCTCCGAAGCCAACGTCGCCACCGGCTACCACGCCATCGAGTTCCTGCTGTGGGGCCAAGACCTCAACGGCACCGGCCCTGGCGCGGGCAACCGTCCCGCCTCCGACTACATGACCGGTGATGGCGCCACTGGCGGCCACAACGAGCGCCGTCGCACTTACCTGCGCGCGGTGACTCAGTTGCTGGTCAGCGACCTGGAAGAAATGGTCGGCAACTGGAAACCCAACGTCGAAGACAACTACCGCGCCACCCTGGAAGCCGAACCTGCCACCGACGGCCTGCGCAAAATGTTGTTCGGCATGGGCAGCCTCTCCCTCGGCGAGCTGGCCGGTGAGCGCATGAAGGTTTCGCTGGAAGCCAACTCGCCGGAAGACGAGCAGGATTGCTTCAGCGACAACACGCACAACTCGCACTTCTACGATGCCAAGGGTATTCGTAACGTTTACCTGGGCGAGTACACCCGCGTCGACGGTACCAAGATGACCGGCACGAGCTTGTCGTCGCTGGTGGCCAAGGCCGACCCGGCTGCCGACACCGCACTGAAGGCCGACCTGGCGTCGACCGAAGCGAAGATCCAGGTCATGGTTGACCACGCCAACCAGGGTGAGCACTACGACCAGCTGATTGCTGCGGGTAACGATGCCGGCAACCAGATCGTGCGTGATGCGATTGCCGCGCTGGTCAAGCAGACCGGTTCGATCGAAACAGCTGCCGGCAAGCTGGGTATCAGCGACTTGAACCCGGACAGCGCTGATCACGAGTTCTGATCAGGCGTGAGTTGAATGAGGCGGCCTTCGGGCCGCCTTTTTTATGCGCCCTCTCGAATACCCCGTGACCTCTGTGGAAACTGGCTTGCCTACGATAGCGGTGTGTCAGGCAACTGAGTTATCGAATGGCACACCGCCATCGCAGGCAAGCCAGCTTCCACTGTTGATCTTCATTGATCTCAGGCTTCAGGTTTACATGCCCTGCACCCCAGGTAGAATGGCGCCTGTCCTCCAGCACCCGAGCGAACTTCATGGCGTTGCCGACCCTACGCATCATCGGTTTCATCATCGGCATCTTCCTGATCACCCTCGCGATCGCCATGGTTATCCCGATGGCCACCCTGGTGATCTTCGAGCGCACCAGCGACCTGCCCTCGTTCCTGTGGGCCAGCCTGATCACCTTTCTCGCCGGCCTGGCCCTGGTCATCCCCGGCCGCCCCGAGCACGTGCACCTGCGCCCCCGAGACATGTACCTGCTCACGGTCAGCAGTTGGGTGGTGGTGTGCGTGTTCGCCGCGCTACCGTTCTTGCTGACCCAGCACATCAGCTACACCGACTCATTCTTCGAAAGCATGTCCGGCATCACCGCTACCGGGTCCACGGTATTGAGCGGGCTGGACAGCATGTCCCCCGGCATCCTGATGTGGCGCTCGATGCTGCACTGGCTGGGCGGCATCGGCTTTATCGGCATGGCGGTGGCGATCCTGCCGCTGCTGCGCATTGGTGGCATGCGCCTGTTCCAGACCGAATCCTCCGACCGCTCAGAAAAAGTCATGCCGCGCTCGCACATGGTGGCGCGGCTGATTGTGGCGGCGTATGTGGGCATCACCATCTTCGGCAGCCTGGCGTTCTGGTGGGCTGGGATGGGCTTGTTTGATGCGATCAACCACGCGATGTCGGCGATTTCCACCGGGGGCTTTTCCACCTCCGATGAATCCCTCGCCCACTGGAAACAGCCTGCCGTGCACTGGGTCGCCGTGGTGGTGATGATCCTCGGCAGCTTGCCGTTCACCCTGTACGTGGCCACGTTGCGCGGCAACCGAAGGGCACTGATCAAAGATCAGCAAGTGCAAGGCATGCTCGGTTTGCTGCTGGTGACCTGGCTGGTGCTCGGCACCTGGTACTGGTGGACCACCGATTTGCATTGGCTGGAGGCGCTGCGCCATGTAGCGGTGAACGTGACGTCAGTGGTGACGACTACCGGTTTTGCACTCGGGGACTACAGCATCTGGGGCAACTTCTCACTGATGCTGTTCTTCTACCTGGGGTTCATCGGCGGTTGCTCGGGCTCCACGGCGGGCGGGATCAAGATCTTCCGCTTCCAGGTCGCCTATATCCTGCTCAAGGCCAACTTGAACCAGCTGATTCACCCGCGTGCGGTGATCAAGCAGAAGTACAACGGCCACCGCCTCGATGAAGAGATCGTGCGTTCGATCCTGACGTTCTCGTTTTTCTTCGCCATCACCATCTGCGCCATTGCCCTGGCTCTGTCGCTGCTGGGGCTGGACTGGATGACCGCGTTGACCGGCGCCGCCAGCACTGTGTCGGGCGTTGGCCCGGGCCTGGGCGAAACCATCGGCCCGGCCGGCAACTTCGCCAGCCTGCCGGATGCGGCCAAGTGGATCTTGTCGCTGGGCATGCTGCTCGGAAGGCTGGAGATCATTACAGTCTTTGTTCTGTGCATTCCGGCATTTTGGCGGCACTGAACGTCGACGCTTCCAGCAACCGCGCCCGGTATTCGCCGGGCGTGGCATCGAACCAACGGCGGAACGCGCGGAAGAAATTGCTCGGGTCGGCAAAGCCCAACAGGTAGGCAATTTCCAGCAGGGTCATGCTCGGCTGCGCCAGGTATTGCTCGGCGAGTTCGCGACGGGTGTCGTCGAGCAAGGTCTGGAAACTGGTGCCCTCCTCCTGCAAGCGCCGCTGCAAGGTGCGCTGGGACAGGTGCAAGGTCTGGGCGACCACTTCGCGCTTGGGCTCGCCCTGGGGCAGCAGACGGCACAGCACCTGGCGGGCCTTGTGGGTCACGCGGCTCTCGGAAAACCGCGCCAGGTATTCACCGGCAAACCGATCATGCAGCAGCGCCATGGCCTCATTGGCCGTGGGCAGCGGCGCATCCATGTCGGCCTGCTCGAAAATCAGCGCGTCATAAGGCGCATTGAATTCCAGGGGCGCATGGAAGGCTTGTTTGTAAGGCGCCAGGTCGGCCGGTTGATCGCCTTGCAACACCACTTTGCGCGGTTGCAGGCTGCGGCCGGTCAACCAGCCGCACAATGCCAAGGCACTGGCCAGCGAGGCTTCGGCGCTTTGTCGGGTGGGTGGGAGATGATCGCCGTGTACCGTCAGAATCAGCGCATAGCCTTCGGGTAACAGGCGGAAACTCAGGTCAGCACTTTCGGCGATGATGCGCTGGTAGCGCACCAGGCGCATAAAGCCTTCGGCCAGGGTGTTGCTGGACATCAGCGCATAACCGGCCACATGAAACGACGCCGGGCGCACCACCTTGCCCATGTTCAGGCCAATCGCCGGGTTGCCCGACAGCTCCACCGCCCGTTGCCACAGCCGGGTCATGGAGTCTTGCGGAAAACGCGCGTCCGGGTCACTGAGGGCGGCGTAGTCCAGGCCCAGCTGCTTGAACAAGACACGACAATCCAGGCCGTCCATTTCCAACGCCTTGACTATTCCCATCGCCCAGCTTGCAGAAGTTGTTCGTTCGCTCATGGCGTCTTCTTGAAAAAAGCAGGCTCAACCGGCAGCCAGGAAGCCAAGGATACTAAAGTGGCATCTATTGTCACTGGCTGTTACCACTGATCACTCTAGACTCAAATAAGCTCCCCGCCGAACATCTGTTGGGCGGCACAACCACCCAAGGGCCGGACATTGTGCAAAACATCAAACAATTCAATAGCTTCGCCGAGTTCTACCCTTACTACCTGAGCGAACACGGCAACAGCACCTGCCGGCGCCTGCATTTTATCGGCACCACATTGGTGATCGGCATTCTGGCGTATGCGATTGGCAGAGGTTCGTTGGGCCTGCTGCTGGCGTTGCCGATCGCCGGCTACAGCTTTGCCTGGATCGGCCACTTCTTCTTCGAAAAGAACCGCCCGGCGACGTTTCAACACCCGTTCTACAGCCTGTTGGGCGATTTTGTGATGTACCGCGACATGATTTTGGGCAAGGTGCCGTTCTAGTGCGCGCTTTTACCTGTGACCTCCTTCTACTCTTGTCACTTGCTTTAAAAATTAAAATTAGTACATCCGTCGACATAAAATTCTTTTTGTCATTTTCAGTGCTGTATCCTGCCAAGGCTTTTTGAGAGCGCGCAATCACACTGCGATTGATAAAACAGACCTTGCGAGGAGCGACGACGATGCACGAGATACCTAATCTCCCCTTCCCAAGCCTGCACCCAACTGAGCAGCCAACACCACATCAGGCCAGCAACAAACAGCCTGAGGCCAAAGAAGCAAAACCAGTCGACAGCAAACGCCAGGACTGACGCCGTACCAGACCGTGTGGAAAGCGCACCATTGAGCGCTTTCCACACAGCCTGAATCACGAGATACCCGCCATGACCGATAACGACCTCAACACGTCCCCCGATACCCCGGACGCCGCTGTACTCGACGCCGCCCTGCAGATGGTCGACGTCTGGAACCGCCTCAGCGCCGACAAACAAGCCTTGCTGCTCAAGCGCTTTGGCACCCAGGAAAACGCCCTGGCCGCCCTGGTGACCACGCAAATGCTGACGCCCGCCAAACCCTGATCATTGGGTAATCTGAAGTTTTTGCTGTTTTGCCGCCCCGCCCGGCCCCCGCGCCGGTATCATTAGCAGCCTATCTTTACCTGCTGCGACAGTGGACCTCTCCCATGCCAGATACCCAGCGCCCGATGGCGGTCACGCTGCAAGTCGTTTCCATCGTGCTGTTCACCTTTATCGGTTACCTGAATATCGGCATTCCCCTGGCCGTGTTGCCGGGCTATGTGCACAGTGAACTGGGCTACGGCGCCGTTATCGCCGGCTTGGTGATCAGCGTGCAATACCTGGCCACGCTGCTGAGCCGCCCGTACGCGGGCAAAATCATCGACAACCTGGGCAGCAAGCGCGCGGTGTTGATCGGCTTGGCGGGCTGCGGCCTGAGCGGCGTGTTCATGTTGCTGGCAGCGTGGTTTTCCAGCCTGCCGGCCGTCAGCCTGATTAGCCTGCTGATCGGGCGACTGGTGCTGGGCAGCGCAGAAAGCCTGGTGGGTTCAGGCGCCATCGGCTGGGGCATTGGCCGGGTCGGCGCAGCCAACACGGCCAAGGTCATCTCGTGGAACGGTATCGCCAGTTACGGCGCGCTGGCCGTCGGCGCGCCGCTTGGGGTGGTGCTGGTCAGTCATTTCGGCTTATGGAGTATGGGCGTCAGCATCATTGTGCTGGCAGTGCTGGGCGTGCTCTTGGCCTGGAACAAGGTCGCGGCACCGATTGTGGCCGGTGTGCGCCTGCCGTTCATGAACGTGCTGGGCCGCGTGCTGCCTCACGGCTGCGCCTTGGCCTTGGGCTCGATCGGATTTGGCACCATCGCCACGTTTATCACGCTGTATTACACCACCCAACACTGGGACAACGCGGTGTGGGCACTGAGCCTGTTCGGCGCCAGTTTTATCGGCGCACGCCTGCTGTTCGGCAACTTGATCAACCGTATCGGTGGGTTTCGCGTAGCGATTGCCTGCCTGTCGGTGGAGATCCTCGGCCTGTTGTTGCTGTGGCTGGCACCGGATGCTCACCTGGCCTTGGCTGGCGCGGCGTTGAGCGGGTTTGGCTTTTCCCTGGTGTTTCCGGCCCTGGGGGTGGAGGCGGTCAATCTGGTGCCAGCCTCCAGCCGTGGTTCGGCGGTGGGGGCTTATTCGCTGTTTATCGACTTGTCGCTGGGCATCACCGGCCCACTGGCGGGTGCAGTGGCGGCAGGCTTCGGCTTTGCCTCGATCTTCCTCTTCGCCGCCCTCGCCGCCGCCGGTGGCTTGCTGCTGAGCGTGTACCTGTACCGGAAAGCGCCCAAAGCCCGCGAGATGCGCGACGCCTAGAAGTCGACCTTACCGCGCCCGGCCTTGATACTGCCGCGCTTGGTCTTGGACTCCAGGCGACGCTTCTTTGAGCCCAACGTCGGTTTGGTCGGGCGGCGCTTCTTCTCGACTTTAGTGGCGCTGAGGATCAACTCCACCAAGCGTTCCAGCGCGTCCGCGCGATTCTGTTCCTGGGTCCGGTATTGCTGGGCCTTGAGCACCAACACGCCTTCACTGGTGATACGGCTGTCGCGCAGCGCCAGCAGCCGTTCCTTGTAAAAGTCCGGCAACGACGACGCCGGAATATCAAACCGCAAGTGCACCGCGCTCGAGACCTTGTTGACGTTCTGCCCACCGGCGCCTTGGGCGCGAATGGCGGTCAGCTCGATCTCGGCATCGGGCAGGTGCACGTTGTTGGAAATAACCAGCATCACTCAAAAACCTTAGGCAACGGACAAGCCCAACTCGGACAACAACATCGACGCCTGGGCTTTGGAAATCACGGCGCCTTTGAACAGTTTGGCATCATTGAGGCGAAAACCGCTCAAATCCGCACCGCGCAGGTCGGCACCGGCAAAATTGGCGCCGTTGATACGCGCATGGGCGAGGCTGCAGTCGATCAATTCGGCCTTGCGAAAGTCAGCATCCGACAAGTCGCTGTCGGAAAAGTCCAAGTTATTCAGCACCGTTCGGGCAAACGACAGGCCGGACAAAAACGCGCTGTTAAGGCGGGTTTCGCTGAAGCTCAAGCCCAGGGACGCGCAGTGGGTGAAGTTGGCGCCGGTCAGCTTGCAGTGGGCAAAACTGGCCTGGGACAGTTTGCTGCGCTGCCAGCGGGTGTTGTTCAGGTCACAGCTGTTGAACTGCGCCTCCAACAGGTTCGCCGCCTCGAATATGGCGTGGGCTGCGCGGCAACTGGTCCATTGGGTGCCTTCAAGGCGCGAACCCAGGAAGGACGTCTGCACCAGAATGCAACGCTCGAACACCCAGTGGTCCAGCACCATGCGCGACAGATCCGCCCCGCTCAGGTCCACGCCAATCAGGCGCAACGGCCCGCTGTGCTGGTCGATCAAGTCTTCCAGCGCATCGCGCTGCAAGCTGCCGCCGTCGATGTCGGTGTGCTGCATGGGGCCTCCTAGGCAAGGGTCGATAAAAACAAGGTCGCGAGTTTAACCTGTCGACGCCCACAAAAAACCCGGCAAGGCGCCGGGTTTTCTGTTGATGCGATACGGCTTACTTCAACGCCGCACTCGTCGCGGTCAGTGCCGCTTCGGCGCTGCGCTTGTTCTTGATCCAGTAGCACAGCCCCATGAACGCCACCCACACCGGGATTGCGTACACCGAACGGTCAATGCCCGGGATCATCAACATGGTCCCCAGAATAAACACCACGAAGGCCACGCAGAGGATGTTGCCGTACGGGTACCACAGCGCCTTGAACAACGGCACTTGGCCGGTGCGGTTCATGTGCTGGCGGAACTTGAAGTGCGAGAAGCTGATCATCGCCCAGTTGATCACCAGCGTGGCCACTACCAACGACATCAGCAGTTCCAGCGCGTGTTGCGGGATCAGGTAGTTCATCAGCACCGCCACCAGGGTGATCGCCGCTGAGGCCAGAATCGAACGCACCGGTACGCCGCGCTTGTCGATTTTCGCCAAGGCCTTGGGCGCATCGCCCTGCTCGGCCATGCCCAGCAGCATGCGGCTGTTGCAGTAGGTGCCGCTGTTGTACACCGACAGCGCCGCAGTGAGCACCACGAAGTTGAGGATATGCGCGGCAGTGTTGCTGCCCAGCATCGAGAACACCTGCACGAACGGGCTGCCGCTATAGGCATCGCCGGACGCGTTGAGGGACGCCAGCAGGCTGTCCCATGGCGTCAGCGACAACAGCACTACCAGTGCGCCTATGTAGAAGATCAGGATGCGGTAGATCACCTGGTTGATCGCCTTGGGGATCACGGTGCGTGGCTGGTCAGCTTCGGCTGCGGTAAAGCCGAGCATTTCCAGGCCGCCGAAGGAGAACATGATGATCGCCATGGCCATCACCAATCCGCCCACGCCGTGTGGGAAGAACCCACCGTGCTCCCACAGGTTGCTGACCGAAGCTTGCGGGCCGCCGCTGCCGCTGGCCAGCAAGTAGCTGCCCAGGGCGATCATGCCGACGATGGCCACCACCTTGATGAT
Organism: Pseudomonas sp. IB20; assembly: GCF_009707325.1. Classification (NCBI taxonomy): domain Bacteria; kingdom Pseudomonadati; phylum Pseudomonadota; class Gammaproteobacteria; order Pseudomonadales; family Pseudomonadaceae; genus Pseudomonas; species Pseudomonas gelidaquae. The sequence goes on from NZ_CP046103.1 coordinate 4,040,194, forward strand.
GGCGAACCAGAATTCGGCTTCACCAAAGACTTTGACGTTAGCCAAGTTAATCAGGTTGATCAGCACGAAAAACGCTGCTGCCGAGACCCAGGTCGGGATCTCAGGCCACCAGTAGTGCACATATTTGCCGACAGCCGTCAGCTCCGACATGCCGACCAGGATGTACAGGATCCAGCAGTTCCAGCCCGACAGGAAGCCGGCGAAACCGCCCCAGTACTTGTGGGCAAAGTGGCTGAAGGAACCGGCGACCGGCTCTTCGACGATCATTTCGCCGAGCTGGCGCATGATCATGAAGGCGATAAAGCCGCAGATGGCATAGCCGAGGATCATCGAAGGGCCGGCGGATTTGAGCACCCCAGCCGAGCCCAGGAATAGGCCGGTGCCGATGGCGCCGCCGAGGGCGATCAACTGGATATGCCGATTTTTCAGGCCGCGTTTCAGCTCGCCTGAAGGGGAATGGGGTCCACTCATGAAAAGGGTCTCACGCAAGGTTTGATGATGTTGAATGCACGTTGCTGCCTTGAATCTCGACTCAAGCAGCGCCGCTCAAACCCCAGCGCAGGCACCAGGAGTACAGCGTCTTTCTAACGGTCATGCGTCACCTGTTTGTTTTTATCTGTGACGAAATCGAACCCGTCCGGCTCGTGGCAGGGCGGAGTGATCAGGGTGGGTAAACCCTGGGTCTTGGCCTTTTGCGTGGGAACGCAAGGAGGGTCACAGTAAAACGCGGCGCATTGTACATCGCTCGACAGCTTCTGGGCGCCCCCGCAGAGCGCTTGCGACAATCTGTCAGAGATTCCTTACAGCAAGACACCGCCCATAAATGACTGGCCCATTGCGTAATTTTTACGTTACATCGCGTAAACCCAGCGTTACAGGCAGCTGAATCCGTCACCCTCCAGAAAATTGTCGGCGGGCAATTTCTGATCAATCGGTTCAGCCAGCTCGCTGTTTTTTCTGGAAAAACATAAGCGATGAAAAAACAGAAGAAAAAATCCAAATGAGACCGTGTCAATAAATTTTTTGCATTCCGAAACACTCTCGCCTAGGTTCTTCCACTTGCCCAGCGAAGCCCGCTGGCAAGCCGTTCTCAAACAACGTCCTCTAGGAGATACACCATGCAAGCACTGGAAAACGACCTGGAAACCGAACTGCAACTCGACGATTGGTTTGAAGCGCCGACCCATGAGGCCGCCGTTGAAATGATGCAAGCCGATGCCGTTGTGCCATTTGGCACGGCGATGTGGCCTTTCTAACACCCGGTAGGCATCCGGCAGATGCAGTGCACGGCATCTGCCCCCTTACCCAAGGCACACAAGGACACACGTCATGGACAAGGCCCGCGCCGTCGAACACTTTCTCTACTACCTCGCACACCACCCGGCCCTCAACGGCCTGAGCCGCCCTACCGTGCTGCTGGGCCATACTGAGCGCTACGACGCCATCGCCCAAACGATCACCCATGGCAGCGCCGCCCGCTTCAATTTCCAGGTGCAGCGCCTGGACCTGGCCGCCAGCGAGACCCTGGCCCAAGCCATCGAAGCCTGCGACCTGTACCTGTTTCTCTACGACTCCTCGACCCTGCCCAACCCACGCGCTGAAGGCCCGGACTTCATCCGCGCCCTGCACGGCGTGATGGCTGAGCACTGGAAGAAATCCCTGCTGTTCAAGGATTATGGCGACTACTTCTACGACACCTTCAGCGTCGAGCCACAGCGCATTGCCGACCTCAACGCCACGCTGATCCGGCGCATGTCCCAGGCCAACGTGCTGAGCTTTACCGACAAGCACGGCTCACGCCTGGAAGCGCCGATGAGCAGCATCAAGAAGTGGACCAATATCAACGGCGTCGGCAACCACGACCTGGCGCCAGGCGAGATCGCCACCCACAGCGAGGCCATCAACGGCCAGGTGCGGTTTGTCGGCACCTTTCTGAGCACCATCCCGTTTGCGCGCAAATACGGCGTGCTGCAATCACCGCTGGAGCTGTGGATCGAGAACTCGACGATTTGCAGCGTGGCCAGCGACGTGCCGGGGCTGGCGGATGACTTCAACAAATACCTGAATGCCAACCCGTCCAACCGCCGCGTGGAAGAGCTGGGGATTGGCACCAATGAAGGGGTCAAGGATTTGTATGCGCGCAACGCCGGGTTTGAAGAGCGCCACTGCGGTTTGCACCTGGGCTTGGGTGGCGGGCAGAAAGGCAGCCATCATTTGGATTTGATCTTTGCCAGCGGGGTGTTGGCACTGGATGACAAGCCAGTGTTTGATGGGACGTTTGCGTTTTAGAACCCAAATACCAGAGACACTGAGGATCAATGTGGGAGCTGGCTTGCCTGCGATATAGGCACCTCGGTCTATCAGACAGACTGCGGTGATGCCATCGCAGGCAAGCCAGCTCCCACACTTGAATGGACTACCAAATTGAGACCAAAAAAAACGCCAACCCTAAGGTTGGCGTTTTTGTGCAGCCGTTACATCACTGCGGCTTCTTGCGACCAAAACCAGGACGCTGACCGGAACCCGCCGGGGCGCCACGGCGCTTGCCCGATGGCTCGTCGGCGACCAGTTTCAAGCCTGGACGCTTTTTCGGCGCGGGCTTGGCTGGGCGCTTGGTGTTGGCGCTGTCGGCTGGGCGGTCGGATGCCGGAGCACCACGGCCTTCACCACGGTTACCGCGACCGCCACTTGGGGCTTCGCCACCACGCGCAGGGCGCGGGGTGCGCGGTGCACGCTCGCCTTCCTGACGGGACGGCGCCGTTGGGCGACGCTCGCCTTCGATGTGTGGCTCACGGGAGATACGACCGCCGGTAGCCGGTGCATTCAGCGCGGGGCGCAGGGTGCGGGCAACACGTTCGGTGCGCGCCACAGGGCGCGACGATTTACGCTGCATACGCTCAAGCTTGTCTTTGCTCTTGGCGTTCATCTGCGGCATAGCAACCGGCGTCAGGCCGACTTCGGCGCTGAGGATGTCGACTTCGTACTGGCTCATTTCGCGCCAGCGGCCCATCGGCAGGTCGGAGTTCAAGAACACCGGGCCGAAACGCACGCGCTTCAGGCGGCTAACCACCAGGCCCTGGGATTCCCACAGGCGACGTACTTCACGGTTACGGCCTTCCATCACCACGCAGTGGTACCAGTGGTTGAAACCTTCGCCGCCGGGCGCCTGCTTGATGTCGGTGAACTTGGCCGGGCCGTCTTCAAGGACCACGCCGGCTTTCAAGCGCTCGATCATCTCGTCATCGACTTCGCCACGTACACGCACCGCGTACTCGCGGTCCATCTCGTAGGACGGGTGCATCAGGCGGTTGGCCAGTTCACCGTCGGTGGTGAACATCAGCAAGCCGGTGGTGTTGATGTCCAGACGGCCGATGTTGATCCAGCGGCCTTCTTTAGGCTTAGGCATCTTGTCGAACACGGTCGGACGGCCTTCCGGGTCGTCACGGGTGCAGATTTCGCCATCAGGCTTGTTGTACATGATCACGCGGCGCACCGATTCGGCGGCCTCTTCACGCTTGATGACCTTGCCATCAATGGTGATTGCATCGTGCAGGTCGACGCGCTGGCCAAGGGTGGCTTCTACGCTGTTGACCTTGATGCGCTTCTGGGTGATCCAGGCTTCGACGTCGCGGCGCGAGCCCACGCCGATACGCGCCAGCACCTTTTGCAGTTTTTCGCCTGCTGGGCCGATTTCCTGGCTGTCGTTCTGGTCTTGGTCGTTCATCTTAAGCACCTCCCGGTGGGTCGATCCAGGCGTGGCCTGAAGAGTGTTGAAAGCGGGGCTTTGGCCGAATACGTCGCCAAAGGGTCGCGAATCATACGCGCATAGCGCGCATTACGCATCAGAGACTAGTCGATAACGCCCAAGTCATTTGCTTTTCCGCCGACCGGTGGCGCCCAGCGCCAGCAGCCGCAGCTCGGCTTCGGCCAGTACCGTGCGTTTGTCGACTTTGTCGAGTTTCTTCCAGGCGCGGATTTCGCCCTTGCTGCGGCCACAGCCGACGCAGATGTCGTCGCTGAATTTGCAGATGCTGATGCAAGGGTCTTTGGTGGAAATCATCGCTATAACTCTCGTTCCCACGCTACGCGTCACAAACGGACACAGAGCGTCCAGGCGGCGTTCCCACGCAGAGCGTGGGAACGATCAAAACACAGCGGCCTGTATCAGAGGCGCTTGACGCTGAATACCTTACCGCTGGCGGTGAGTCAGGGCTCAAACGAGCGGCGCTCGTTTTCGATGGCTTCGGCCAACGCTTGTGCTTCAGCCTCTTCGTCACTCAATTCGGGTTGCCCCAAGGCGGCGACAGCGGCCAGGAGCTTCTCGCGAGCTTCGGCCACACCGAGAATGTCTTCCTCAGGCTCGATTTCGGGTTCGGCCTCAGCTTCACTATCGACCTCAGGCTCGTTTTCAACGTTCACCTGAGTTTCAGGCTCAACCGCACCGTCACGCAGCAAGTCGTCGAAGTCGGTCTTGATCCCCTGCTCCATGTCGTCCAGTTCCAGCAACAAGGTGTGGAAGCTGGTTTCATCCTTTGGTTCTTCCGGCTCTGCCGTGGCGTCTGCCAGTTCCTGCAAGCTGGCCGGGACCGGCGCGTCGTCGAAGTCCAGCACCGGCTCAGTTTCCATCTCGCGCAGTTCGGCCAACAGCGGCAGGTCGTCGAGGTTTTTCAGGTTGAAGTGGTCGAGGAACACCTTGGTGGTGGCGAACATCGCCGGCTTGCCGGGCACGTCACGGTAGCCGACGATGCGGATCCACTCGCGCTCCAGCAGTGTCTTGACAATGTGGCTGTTGACCGCCACGCCGCGCACGTCCTCGATCTCGCCCCGAGTGATCGGCTGGCGATAGGCGATCAACGCCATGGTCTCCAGCATTGCCCGTGAATAACGCTGCGGGCGCTCTTCCCACAAGCGACCGACCCACGGGGAAAACTTCTCACGAATCTGCAGGCGATAACCCGACGCCACTTCGCGCAACTCAAACGCACGGCCGTCGCAGGACTTGCGCAGGATTTCCAGGGCCTTCTTGAACACAGGCGGCTCAGGGCGCTCGGCCTCTTCAAAGAGTTCGAACAGGCGCTCCAGGGATTGTGGTTTACCCGAGGCCAGGAGAAAGGCTTCCAGCAGCGGCGCCAGTTCGCGGGGTTCAGTCAAATTCATCGATTCAGCTCTTTATTCGGCTCGCGCCCGCACGTGGATAGCCGCAAAAGGCTCATTCTGGACCAGCTCGACCAAGGACTCCTTGACCAGTTCAAGCACCGCCATAAAGGTCACCACCACCCCCAGACGCCCTTCTTCTTTGGTGAACAGCTCGACAAAGGGTACAAACCCGCCACCCTTGAGGCGTTCAAGCACATCGCTCATGCGCTCGCGGGTCGACAGGGCCTCGCGGCTGACCTGATGGCTTTCAAACATGTCGCCACGGCGCAGTACTTCGGCCATGGACATCAGCAATTCTTCCAGGCTCACGTCCGGCAATAGCTTGCGCGCCCGGGCTTCCGGGGCGTCGAGCTTGGGCACCACCACATCACGGCCAACGCGGCTCAAACCGTCGATGCCTTCGGCAGCCGCCTTGAAGCGCTCGTACTCTTGCAGGCGGCGGATCAGTTCGGCGCGCGGGTCGTCTTCTTCGGCCTCGATGGTCTCCGAGCGCGGCAACAGCATGCGCGACTTGATCTCGGCGAGCATGGCGGCCATCACTAGGTACTCGGCCGCCAGCTCCAGGCGCACCGTCTGCATCAACTCGACATAGCCCATGTACTGGCGGGTAATTTCCGCCACGGGGATGTCGAGGATGTTGATGTTCTGTTTGCGGATCAGGTACAGCAGCAAGTCCAGCGGGCCTTCGAAGGCTTCAAGGAACACCTCCAGGGCGTCCGGCGGGATGTACAAATCCAGCGGCATTTCCAGGACTGCCTGGCCATAGACCATGGCAAAGGGCAGTTCCTGCTGGGCGCCGGCCTGGCTGTCGACAGTTTCCACCACCGACATTCAGGCCTCGACCATAAAGGGCGTCGGGTCGCCGCAGCCCACCCGCACCACTTGCGGCTCGCCATCGGCCAGGTTGATCACGGTGGAGGCTTTATTGCCGCCGTAGCCGCCGTCGATGATCAGGTCGACGTGTTTCTCCAGCAGGCGGCGCATTTCGTAAGGGTCGTACAACGGCTCTTCTTCGCCGGGCAGGATCAACGACACGCTCATCAACGGCTCACCCAGCTCAGCCAGCAACGCCAGGGCAATCGGATGTTCCGGCACGCGCAGGCCGATGGTGCGCTTCTTAGGGTGCAGCAACAGCCGCGGCACTTCGCGGGTGGCATTCAGAATAAAGGTGTAAGGCCCCGGCGTATGGGCTTTGAGCAGGCGGAAGGTGCCGGTGTCGACCTTGGCGAACAGGCCCAACTGGGACAAATCGCTGCAGATCAGCGCAAAGTTGTGGTTCTTGTCCAGGTTACGCAGGCGTCTGACCCGTTCAACCGCGTTCTTGTCGCCGATCTGGCAACCAATCGCGTAGGACGAGTCGGTTGGGTAGATCACCACGCCGCCGGCGCGAATGATCTCCACGGCCTGTTTAATCAGGCGCGCTTGCGGGTTTTCCGGATGAATCTGGAAGAATTGACTCACTTGCTCTACCTGTTCAGACGGTGGCAATAATGGGGTCATGCTTGAATCGCCCCCACAACAGCGGCAGGTCTTCCGGGACCTGGCGATACTCGCCAATCTCGGACCAGCCGCCTGGGCCATGAAAATCACTGCCGGCGCTGACCAGCAGACCAAATTCGCGCGCAAGAATCGCCAGGCTGCCCACCTGTTCGGCGGGTTGGTGCCCGTTGACCACTTCGATTGCGTGGCCACCCGCTCCAATATAGTCGGCAATCAGCTTGCGGCGCTTGCTGCGGGTGAAATCGTAATGCCAAGGATGCGCCAGGCTAACCCATGCCCCGGCGGCCCGCAGGGTGCCGACGGTGTCTTCCAGGGTCGGCCAGTGTTGCTTGACGTCACCCAACTTGCCGGCGCCCAGCCATTTGCGAAACGCTTCGGCGCGGTCCTTAACAAAACCTTCACGCACCATCCAGTCGGCAAAGTGCGGCCGGGCCGGTGCATTGCCGCTGTCGCCCAGTTCCTGCTGGATGGCGCGGGCGCCATCGAGGGCATTGGGCATGCCTTTAAGGCCGAGCTTGCGGCTTATTTCTTCGGACCGCAGCCAGCGGCCATCGTGCAATTGGGCGATGGCTGCGACTAACGCTGGAGCGTTTTGATCAAAGCCGTAACCGAGCACATGAATAGTGGCGCCGCCCCAGGTGCAGGACAATTCCACGCCGTTGACCAGCTGCATGCCCAACACATGCGCCGCCGTACGGGCCTCATCGAGGCCTTCGAGGGTGTCGTGGTCGGTCAACGACAGAACTCGCACGCCTTTTTCAAACGCACGCGCAACCAGTACCGCGGGCGCCAGGGCGCCGTCGGAGGCCGTGCTGTGGCAGTGCAAATCAACATTCACGGAAGTGTGTAACCTCAAGTCAGCTGGCGCTTTCGCTACCAAGGATGTTTGTTATTATGCCGCCACATCCAGCTTCTGGCTCTTACTGTGAAACAATTCATCGACTTCATCCCGCTGTTGCTGTTTTTCATCGTTTACAAACTCGACCCCAGGGTCATCGATATCGCCGGCCATGAGCTGAACGTCGGAGGCATCTACAGCGCCACCGCGGTACTGATCATCAGCTCTTTGGTGGTCTACGGCGCCCTCTTCATCTCCCAACGCAAACTCGAGAAAAGCCAATGGCTGACCCTGGTCGCCTGCCTGGTCTTCGGCAGCCTGACCCTGGCCTTCCACAGCGAAACCTTCCTTAAATGGAAAGCCCCGGTGGTGAACTGGCTGTTCGCCCTGGCGTTTATCGGCAGCCACTTCATCGGTGATCGCCTGCTGATCAAGCGGATCATGGGCCACGCGCTGACCCTGCCGGAGCCGGTGTGGACACGTTTGAACGTGGCCTGGGTCGTGTTTTTCCTGTTCTGCGGCGCCGCCAACCTGTTCGTGGCCTTTACCTTCCAAGACTACTGGGTTGACTTCAAGGTGTTCGGCAGCCTGGGCCTGACCGTATTGTTCCTGATCGGCCAGGGCATCTACCTGTCGCGCCACCTGCATGACACCGACCCTACTACGCCGAAAACCGAGGACTGACATGCTCTACGCCATCATTGCTACCGACGTTGCCAACTCGCTGGAAAAACGCCTGAGCGTGCGCCCGGCTCACGTGGAGCGCCTCAAAGTACTGCAAGCCGAAGGCCGCCTGGTGCTGGCCGGTCCGCACCCGGCAGTGGACAGCAATGACCCAGGCGCGGCGGGTTTCACCGGTAGCTTGATCATCGCCGAGTTCGCCTCCCTCGCCGACGCCCAAGCCTGGGCCAAGGCCGACCCGTATATCGCGGCGGGTGTCTACGCGGATGTGGTGATCAAGCCGTTTAAGCAAGTCCTGCCTTAAACAAGCTTTCTTGAGTAAAGTCGCGCCGAAGCAATTGCGTTCGGCGCGCTCCTAATTGCTCATTATTCTGGGTAACCTGCCGACAACGTTCTGAATATTCGTGTGGAATCAGGAGTTCCGATGCGCTTACGTCAGTTGTGTCTGTTGGCAGTGTTAACGATCGGGGCTACGGCCCACGCTGAAGAAACCTCGAACACCGGCAGTTCCACGCCCTTGTCTTTGAGTGCCGGCAGCCAGATCACCGAATTGCAGCAACGTTTGAAAGAAAGCGAACGCCTGCGTGAAGCGTTGAGCAAGCAACTGCAAACCGCAGACGCTGCTCGCGAAAGCGCCCAACTGAATCGCTTGCGCCAGGAGAACCAACGCCTGGCCCAGCAACTCAAAGAAACACAGGGCGGCGCCTTGACCCGCTGGCTGACCGAGCAACAGCAGTGGTTTGTCACTGGTGGGGCCGTCGCACTGATCGCGTTGCTGTGCGGGATCTTCGCCAGCGGTGGGCACCGTCGCCGTCGACAATGGCTAAATTGAGTGAGTCATGAGCGAGCTGTTACTGATAGATGATGACCAGGAGCTCTGTGAGCTGCTGACCAGTTGGCTGAGCCAGGAAGGTTTCCAGGTGCGCGCCTGCCACGACGGCTTGAGCGCGCGCAAAGCCTTGGCCGACAGCGCCCCGGCGGCGGTGGTGCTTGACGTGATGCTGCCAGACGGCAGTGGCCTGGAGTTGCTCAAACAGCTGCGTAACGACCACCCGGACTTGCCGGTGCTGATGCTCTCGGCCCGTGGCGAGCCGCTGGACCGCATCCTCGGCCTGGAACTGGGTGCCGATGATTACCTGGCCAAGCCCTGCGACCCGCGCGAACTGACTGCGCGCCTACGTGCCGTGCTGCGCCGCAGCCACCCGACCGCCGTGTCGACCCAGCTGGAACTGGGCGACCTGTGCTTTAGCCCAGTGCGCGGTGTGGTCACCATCGATGAACAGGAATTCGCCCTCACCGTCTCCGAAAGCCGCCTGCTCGAAGCCTTGCTGCGCCAGCCCGGCGAGCCGCTGGACAAGCAGGAACTGGCGCAGATCGCCCTGGGCCGCAAGCTGACCCTTTACGATCGCAGCCTGGACATGCACGTCAGCAACCTGCGCAAGAAGATCGGCCCACACCCGGATGGCCGGCCACGGATCGTGGCGTTGCGTAGTCGCGGGTACTACTACAGCCTCTGAACGCAACCCTCAATGGTTTTGTCAGCCCCCACCAAAACCCTCTTTACCCAAGCTTTACCCTCACCTGACCGCCGCTGACCTTGATCTGCGTAACCTACTCACATCCGGACTCACCGGAATAGAGACAGGAGAATCACCATGCGCAAGACCCTTATCGCTTTGATGTTCGCCGCTGCCCTGCCAACCATCGCCATGGCCGCCATGCCAGAAGGCCCAGGCCCGATGGGCGGCCCTGAAGGCCACATGATGGGTGGCCCAGGCCACGGCGGCGAACACGGTCCGCGTGGCAAAGGCGGCCCCTTCAGCCAGCTCGACCTGAGCCGCGAACAACGCCAGCAAATCGGCAAACTGATGGGCGACCAATGGCACGCTCGCAAAGACCTGGTCAAAAAGTACCTGGACAAACTCCCAGCCGCAGACCAGAAAGCCATGCAGGACGAAATCGCCGCTGGCAAGCAAAAAACCCAGGCCGACATCCGCGCCGTGCTGAAACCCGATCAACAGAAGAAATTCGACGAGATCGTCAAGAAACAAGCCGAACGTCGCGCCGAGTGGAAGGAATTCCAAGCCTGGAAAGCCCAGCAGCCGCAAAAAGCGCAATAATGCGCGAGCGTTAACTCCCCCAGCCCAGTGGCTCACGCCGCTGGGCTTTTCCTGTTTGAGGGTTTCCTGTGCGTTCATTGTTCTGGCGCATCCTGGCCAGTTTCTGGCTGGCCATCGCCCTGGTTGCCGGGCTGTCGATCCTGCTTGGGCACATGCTCAACCAGGACGCCTGGATTCTCAGCCGCCACCCCGGCCTCAACAACCTGGCGCAAGAGTGGACGCAACTCTACGAAGCCCAGGGCGAGGACGCTGCCCAGGATTTGCTGCAACAACGCAAACGCCAGTATCACATCGACGTGCAAGTGCTGAATGAAAGCGGCGAGCCGGTGGTGCGCGGCACCTTCCCCCGGCGCGCCGCAGCCTTCGAGGCGCGCCAGAATGACAGCCAGGACGGCCACCTGCCCTGGCGCCGCTTGACCGCCGAGTACACCAGCGAGAAAACCGGCGACACCTACCTGCTGATCTACCGCATCCCACACCCGGAACTGGACGCCTGGCACCGCAGCAGCCTGCTCTGGCCGCTGAGCGCGCTGGCGATTGCGCTGGTGGTACTGACCCTGTTCAGCCTGCTGGTGACGCTGTCCATCACCCGCCCACTCAGCCGCCTGCGCGGCGCGGTGCATGACTTGGGCCAGACCACCTACCAGCAAAACAGCCTGGCGCGCCTGGCCAACCGGCGCGATGAGTTCGGCGTCTTGGCCACCGACTTCAACCGCATGGGCGCACGCCTGCAAAGCCTGATCGGCAGCCAGCGCCAGTTGCTGCGCGACGTGTCCCATGAACTGCGCTCGCCCCTGGCCCGTTTGCGCATCGCCCTGGCGTTGGCCGAACGCGCCAGCCCCGAAGAACGCGAAAGACTCTGGCCACGCCTGACCCGTGAATGTGATCGCCTGGAAGCCTTGATCAGCGAAATCCTGGTGCTGGCCCGCGTCGATGCCGACAACGCCAGTGCCGAAGACGTGGACCTCAACACGCTGCTCAAGACCCTGCAAAAGGATGCCCAGCTGAGCGCGCCCGACCAGACGGTGCAACTGACCGCCGACAACGAACTGCTACTCAAGGGCTGGCCGACCATGATCGAACGCGCGGTGGATAACCTGCTGCGCAACGCCCAGCGCTTCAACCCGCAGGGCTTGCCGATCGAGTTACGCGCGCAGTGCCAAGGCGAGCGAATTCTGATCAGCGTGCGTGACCATGGCCCCGGTGTCGACGCCGAACACCTGAACCAACTGGGCGAGCCGTTTTACCGCGCCCCCGGCCAAACGGCCCAAGGCCACGGCCTGGGGCTGGCGATTGCCAGGCGCGCGGCGGAACGCCATGGCGGCAGCCTGATCCTGGCCAACCACCCCGACGGTGGTTTTATCGCCAGCATCGACCTGCCGTTGGCGCCGGGGGTTGTCACACCGGTGTGAGGATCTTCTATAGTGGCCCTTCTCTTACGGAGGGCCTTTGATGACTGACCTGCTGACTCCCATCCAAGCCGCACTCGACCTACCACACACCCCATTGACCTTCACAGAGGCTGGCGCCTTGCCCTCGGCCTTTGCCGTGACCGAACTGGCCAGTGCCAGCCTCGGCGCTGCCGGCCAGGCCATCGCCGAATTGATCCGCCAACAGACCGGGCGTTTGCCCAGCGTCAGTGTGGACCGGCGCCTCGCCTCCTTCTGGTTCTCGTCCTCGATTCGCCCCGTGGGCTGGCAAACGCCGCCGTTATGGGACCCGGTAGCCGGTGACTACGCCAGCGCCGATGGCTGGATTCGTTTACACACCAATGCGCCGCACCACCGAGCCGCCGCCGAGCGCGTATTGGGCAAGGTCAATGACCGCGCCGAGATGGCCAGCAACGTTGCGACATGGAACGCCGCCGAACTGGAACAGGCGATTGTCGAGGCCGGCGGCTGCGCGGCGCAGATGCGTTCATGGCAGGCCTGGCAAACCCATCCCCAAGGGTTGGCGGTGAATACCGAAGCGCTGGTGCAGCGCCAGACCTTCGACCCCACCACCGACAAACCCTGGCTCGGCTCGGTAGCGCGCCCGCTGGCGGGCATTAAAGTGCTGGACTTGACCCGCGTGCTGGCCGGCCCCGTGGCCAGTCGTTTCCTCGCGGGGCTGGGCGCCGATGTGCTGCGCATCGACTCACCGACCTGGAACGAACCCGGCGTAGTGCCGGAAATGACCCTGGGCAAACGCTGCGCACGCCTCGACCTGAAAAGCCCCAAAGGCCGACAAGTGTTTGAAAGCTTGCTCAAGTCCGCCGACATTCTGTTCCACGGCTACCGCGCCGACGCCCTTGAGCAACTGGGCTACACCGCCGCTAAACTGCAAACCCTCGCCCCCGGCCTGATCGACGTAAGCCTCAACGCCTATGGCTGGAGCGGCCCGTGGCGCAATCGGCGCGGCTTCGACAGCCTAGTGCAGATGAGCAGCGGGATTGCCGACGCGGGCATGGCCTGGAAACACGCGGACAAACCGGTGCCGCTGCCGTTGCAGGCGTTGGATCATGCCACTGGGTATTTGATGGCGGCCAGTGCGATTCAGGCGTTGAGCGAACGCTTGAACACCGGGCGTGGCGGCGCGGCGCGGTTATCATTGGCACGTACGGCGAAGTTGCTGGTGGAGGCCGGGCAAGTGCCGGAGCAGCCGGCGTTGCGGGCCGAAGAACCGAGTGATCAAGGTGTGGTGGAGGAGCAGACGGCGTGGGGCCTGGCCCATCGGTTGCTGGCGCCGGTGAGCATCAGTGGTACGCCGTTGCAGTGGGATTTGCCGGCGGGGGAATTGGGTTCACATCGGGCTCAGTGGTGACTTGAAGTCCGCTATCGCAGGCAAGCCAGCTCCCACCGTTGACCGAGTACCGTTCAGACAACTCGGTCAACGGTGGGAGCCGGGCTTGCCCGCGATAAGGCCCTCCCAGACGCCACTAATCCACCCGGCTCAACGACGTCCACAAATGCTGCGCCGCATACGCCCTCAACGGCCGCCACGCCTCAGCCCGCGCCAGCAACTGTCGAGCACTGACCGGCCCACCCTCCAGCGCCGCCAACGCATTGATCAAGCCAATATCCCCTGACGCAAACGCATCCGGCTCACGCAACTGGCGCATGGCGATGTACTGCGCCGTCCAGTCACCAATCCCCGGCAAGGCCACCAACCGCGCCACGCCTTCCTGGAGGCTGGCCTTGGGCTCAAACAGCTGCGAATCATCCAACAACGCCTGGGCCACCCCGGACAAGGTGCGCCCCCGTGCTTTCGGCATGCCCAGCGTGGCCAAATCCGCCGCTGCCAAAACTTCAGCCGTCGGGAAAACGTGCGTGATACCGGCGTATGGGGTTTGCAATGGCTGGCCATACTGGGCCACCAACTTGCCCGCCAGGCGAATCGCCGCGACCACCGTGATCTGCTGGCCCAGGACTGCGCGAATTGCCAGTTCCAACCCGTCCCAAGTGCCTGGCACGCGCAGGCCGGGGCGGGCCGCAACCAACTGCGCCATCAGCGGGTCAACAGCCAATTGCGCATTGATCAACTCGGGCTGGGCATCCAGATCGAACATAGCCCTCAGGCGCCGCTCGATCTCGGGCAGCGCCGCAGCGTCAGGAAACTCAACATCCACTTCCAGCCAGTCGCCCGCGCCCGGCGCCACGCTGATCCAGCCGAGCAGCCCATTCACGCTGATACTGCGCCGATAGACGCCAGCCTCAACAGTCTCCAACCCCGTGATCGCCCGCGCCGACAAAAAGCCCACCATCGCCGCCCAGTCATAGGGCGCCTGATACGCCAGTCTCACAACGACAACACCCCGCTATACAGCCCATACGCCGCCAGCCCCGCGCCCGCGACCACGCAGCTGAAAATGCCTTTTTCCACGTGGGTAAACAAGGGCTGGCCCTGCTCGCGCTTGGCCAGGGCAAACAGGATCACACCGGGCGCATACAGCAGCGCCGAGAGCATCAGGTACTTCAGGCCCCCCGCGTAGAGCAGCCACAGCGCATAAACCAGCGCGATCAGGCCCACCAGCAAGTCCTGCATGCGCTGGCGCCGGGCGCCTTCGTAGGTTTCGCCGCGCCCGCTGAGCAGCACCGCATACGCCGCCGACCACAGGTACGGCACCAGAATCATCGACGAGGCCAGGTAAATCAGCGTGGTGTAGGTGCTGTGGGAAAACAGCGTGATCACCAGAAAGATCTGGATCATTACATTGGTCAGCCACAGCGCGTTGACCGGTACCTGGTTGGCGTTTTCCTTCTTCAGGAAGGCCGGCATGGTCTTGTCATGGGCGGTGGCGTAGAGGATTTCCGCACACAGCAGCGCCCAGGACAGCAAGGCGCCGAGCAACGAAACCGCCAGGCCGATGCTGATCGCCATCGCGCCCCACGGCCCGACGATATGTTCCAGCACACCCGCCAGGGACGGGTTTTGCAATTGCGCCAACTCCGGCTGGCTCATGATCCCCAGGGACAACACATTCACCAGCACCAGCAGCGCCAGCACCCCAAGAAATCCTATAACCGTGGCCCGGCCGACGTCCGAACGTTTCTCGGCCCGCGCCGAATACACGCTGGCGCCCTCGATACCAATAAATACAAATACGGTGACCAGCATCATGTTGCGCACTTGATCAACCACGCTGCCGAATTGCGGGTTGCCCAGGCCCCAGATATCGCGAGTGAAGATATCGGCTTTGAACGCCACGGCGGCGATGACCACAAACATCACCAACGGCACAATCTTCGCCACGGTAGTGATCTGGTTGATGAACGCCGCCTCCTTGATCCCGCGCATCACCAGAAAATGCACAGCCCACAGCAACAGCGACGCGCAGCCGATGGCAACCGGCGTATTGCCCTGGCCGAACACTGGGAAAAAGTAGCCGAGGGTGCTGAACAGCAACACGAAGTAACCGACATTGCCCATCCACGCGCTGATCCAATAACCCCAGGCCGACGAGAACCCCATGTAATCGCCAAACCCGGCCTTGGCGTAGGCATACACCCCGGAATCCAACTCGGGTTTACGGTTGGCCAGGGTCTGGAACACGAACGCCAGGGTCAGCATGCCCACGGCGGTGATCACCCAGCCGATCAACACGGCGCCCACCTCCGCGCGCGCGGCCATGTTCTGCGGCAAAGAGAAAATCCCCCCGCCGATCATCGAACCCACCACCAGCGCGATCAGCGCGCTGAGTTTGAGCTTTGGGGCCGGTTGAGACATGCAAACTCCTGAATAAATAACAATTGAGCTAACAAGCGTGCACTCAACTAATTAATTCAGCGAGTGTAGCGTTTATTAAAGACAGCGATAAAACCGTCAAGCTCATAACGCATTGGTATGACTGTTTATGAAGTTTAGGTTTATTTAGATTTTAAATAAGGCAGGCACTTTGCCAGCCTCTGACTATTTGGTAACCCGTCCCGAAATAGATTGCACATTCAGCAGAAAGGGCTAGTTTCAACAGTCCACTCTCTTGACGACATGATCACTGCAACGCAGAAGCGCTCTGGAACGCGCTTTTGCGAGGAAAAGTATCGCCCCAGGATTTTACTCCTAAGTCATTAATTCACAATGGAATGTGCCAATGACCTGATCTAAGTCAGCTGTTCGAACAGCGCACGGAATTATTCTGTGGTCTCTCTTCTCCTGCATTGGAGTCATGCAATGTCTGAATCTCCCGGAAAACTTCGATTAGGCGCACTGGTTGCACTGGTCGTGGGCTCAATGATTGGTGGCGGAATCTTCTCACTGCCGCAAAACATGGCCGCCAGCGCCGACGTGGGTGCGGTGTTGATCGGTTGGGTGATTACCGCCATCGGCATGCTGACCCTCGCCTTCGTGTTCCAGACCCTGGCCAACCGCAAACCTGACCTCGACGGCGGCGTGTACGCCTACGCCAAGGCCGGCTTCGGCGACTACATGGGTTTCTCGTCCGCCTGGGGCTACTGGATCAGCGCCTGGTTGGGCAACGTCGGTTACTTCGTGTTGCTGTTCAGCACCCTCGGTTACTTCTTTCCGATCTTTGGCGAAGGCAACACGCCGGCGGCAGTGATTGGCGCCTCGGTGTTGCTGTGGGCCGTGCATTTTCTGGTGCTGCGCGGGATCAAGGAAGCCGCGTTCATCAACCTGGTGACCACCGTCGCCAAGATCGTGCCGCTGGTGCTGTTCGTGTTGATCGCGCTGTTCGCGTTCAAGCTGGATATCTTCACCGCTGACATCTGGGGCGTGAAAAACCCGGACCTGGGCAGTGTGATGAACCAGGTGCGCAACATGATGCTGGTCACCGTGTGGGTGTTCATCGGCATCGAAGGCGCGAGCATCTTCTCCTCCCGTGCGGAAAAACGCAGTGACGTGGGCAAGGCCACCGTGATCGGCTTTATCACCGTGCTGCTGTTCCTGATGCTGGTGAACGTATTGTCCCTGGGGATCATGACCCAGCCGGAACTGGCCAAGCTGCAGAACCCGTCGATGGCGGCCGTGCTTGAGCATGTGGTCGGCCACTGGGGCGCGGTGTTGATCAGCGTCGGCTTGATCATCTCGCTGCTCGGCGCACTGCTGTCGTGGGTGTTGCTGTGTGCGGAGATCATGTTCGCCGCTGCCAAAGACCACACCATGCCGGAGTTTTTGCGCCGCGAGAACGCCAACCATGTGCCGGCCAACGCCCTGTGGCTGACCAACGCCATGGTGCAGATTTTCTTGGTGATTACGCTGTTCTCCGCCAGCACTTACCTGTCGCTGATCTACCTCGCCACCTCGATGATCCTGGTGCCTTACCTGTGGTCGGCGGCTTACGCCCTGCTGCTGGCGGTGCGCGGTGAGACCTACGAAAACGCCCTGCGCGAACGCAAGAAAGACCTGTTCATCGGCGCCATCGCGTTGATCTATGCGGTCTGGCTGCTCTACGCCGGCGGCACCAAATACCTGCTGCTCTCCGCCCTGCTCTACGCCCCCGGCGTGATCCTGTTCGCCAAGGCCAAGCATGAACTGGGCAAACCGATTTTCACCAACGTCGAGAAGCTGATTTTCGCCGCCGTCGTCATTGGCGCCCTGGTGGCTGCTTATGGCCTCTACGACGGCTTCTAGCTTTCACTGGAGGATCTGTAATGACCACGGAAAAAGTGAAGTACGGCGTACATTCCGAAGCCGGCAAACTGCGCAAAGTCATGGTGTGCTCCCCAGGTTTGGCCCACCAGCGGCTGACCCCCAACAACTGCGATGAACTGCTGTTCGATGACGTGCTGTGGGTGGCCCAGGCCAAGCGCGACCATTTCGACTTCGTCACCAAGATGCGCGAGCGGGACATTGATGTGCTGGAAATGCACAACCTGCTGACCGATATCGTCGCCATCCCCGAAGCCCTGGACTGGATCCTGGAACGCAAGATCACCGCGAATACGGTGGGCCTGGGCCTGGTCGATGAAGTCGGCTCCTGGTTGCGCAGCCTGGAACCGCGCAAAATCAGCGAGTACCTGATTGGTGGCGTGTCGGCCGATGACCTGCCGAGCAGCTTCGGTGGCAAAACCATCGAGATGTTCCGCGACTTCCTCGGCCACTCAAGTTTCATTCTGCCGCCTCTGCCCAACACCCAGTTCACCCGCGACACCACCTGCTGGATCTATGGCGGCGTGACGCTCAACCCGATGTACTGGCCGGCGCGACGTCAGGAAACCCTGCTGGCCTCGGCCATCTACAAATTCCACCCCGAGTTCACCAACGCGGACTTCCAGATCTGGTACGGCGACCCCGACCAGGAACACGGTGCCGCCACGCTGGAAGGCGGCGACGTGATGCCTATCGGCAATGGCGTCGTGTTGATCGGCATGGGTGAACGCTCGTCCCACCAGGCCATTGGCCAACTGGCGCGTAACCTGTTCAAAAACAAAGCCGTGGAACGCGTGATCGTTGCCGGCCTGCCGAAATCCCGCGCGGCGATGCACCTGGACACCGTGTTCAGCTTCTGCGACCGCGACCTGGTCACCATCTTCCCCGAAGTGGTCAACCAGATCGTGCCCTTCACTCTGCGCCCTGATGAAAGCAAGCCACACGGCATCGATATTCAACGGGAGAAAACCAACTTCCTCGAAACCGTGGCCGCCGCACTCAACCTCAAGGCCCTGCGTGTCGTCGAAACCGGCGGCAACAGCTTCGCCGCCGAACGCGAGCAGTGGGACGACGGCAACAACGTGGTCGCCCTGGAGCCAGGCGTGGTGATCGGCTACGACCGCAACACCTACACCAACACCTTGCTGCGCAAGGCCGGTGTGGAAGTCATCACCATCAGCGCCGGTGAACTCGGCCGCGGCCGTGGCGGCGGCCACTGCATGACCTGCCCGATCATCCGCGACCCAATCGACTACTAACTTTCAGGCCTTGGCCGCCGCTCACAAGGCGCCGGCCAAGGGGATAACCTAAACAGAAGGAGATCCACCATGGCTTTTAACATGCGCAACCGACCCAATCGACTACTAACTTTCAGGCCTTGGCCGCCGCTCACAAGGCGCCGGCCAAGGGGATAACCTAAACAGAAGGAGATCCACCATGGCTTTTAACATGCGCAACCGCAGCCTGCTCTCGCTGATGCACCACACCACGCGCGAGCTGAACTACCTGCTGGACCTGTCCCGCGACCTCAAGCGCGCCAAATACACCGGCACCGAGCGTCCGCACCTGCAGGGCAAAAACATCGCGCTGATCTTCGAAAAAACCTCGACCCGCACCCGTTGCGCGTTCGAAGTGGCGGCCCATGACCAAGGCGCCCACGTCACCTACATCGACCCGGTGTCGTCGCAGATCGGCCACAAAGAAAGCATGAAAGACACCGCCCGCGTACTCGGCCGCATGTTCGATGCGATTGAATACCGTGGCTTTGAGCAGGAAATCGTCGAAGAGCTGGCCAAGTTCGCCGGTGTGCCGGTGTTCAACGGCCTCACCGCCGAATTCCACCCAACCCAAATGATCGCCGACACCCTGACCATGCGCGAGCACAGCGACAAGCCGCTGCACGACATCAGCTACGCCTACCTGGGCGACGCGCGCTACAACATGGGCAACTCGCTGTTGATGATCGGCGCCAAGCTGGGCATGGACGTGCGCATCGGCGCGCCAAAAGCGCTGTGGCCGCATGAAGACTTCATCAAGCAGTGCCAGGCGTTTGCCATCGAAAGCGGCGCGCGCATCACCATCACCGAAGACCCGAAAGAAGCGGTGAAAGGCGTGGACTTCATCCACACCGACATCTGGGTGTCGATGGGCGAGCCGGTGGAAGCGTGGGACGAACGAATCGAGCAACTGCTGCCGTACCAGGTCAACGCCAAGATGATGAAAGCCTCGGGCAACCCTCGAGTGAAATTCATGCACTGCCTACCGGCGTTTCATAACAGCGAAACCAAGGTCGGCAAGGACATCGCCGCGCGTTATCCGAACCTGGCCAATGGCGTGGAAGTGACCGAAGACGTGTTCGAGTCGCCGGCCAACATCGCGTTTGAGCAGGCGGAAAACCGCATGCATACCATCAAGGCGATTCTGGTGTCGGCGCTCGCGGATATCTAACTCAACACCGCTCCCACTGTTGGAACACGGTCAATGTGGGAGCTGGCTTGCCTGCGATGCAGACGCCTAGGTAGTTCAGATGTACCGAGGTGATTCCATCGCGGGCAAGCCCGGCTCCCACACAAGCCCGCTCCCACATTTTGTCCTGTGGTCACAAAGCTAAATTCTAGAAGGATTGCATTATGCGTATCGTCGTTGCACTGGGCGGTAACGCCCTGCTCCGCCGTGGTGAACCCATGACTGCGGACAACCAACGCACCAACATCCGAATCGCCACCGAACAGATCGCCAAGATCCACCCCGGCAACGAGCTGGTGATCGCCCACGGCAATGGCCCGCAAGTCGGCCTGCTGTCGTTGCAGGCGGCGGCCTACACCAGCGTGTCGCCCTACCCGCTTGACGTGCTGGGCGCCGAAACCGAAGGCATGATCGGCTACATCATCGAACAGGAACTGGGCAACCTGCTGGACTTCGAAGTGCCGTTCGCGACCTTGCTGACCCAGGTAGAAGTGGACCCCAAGGACCCGGCCTTCCAGAACCCGACCAAGCCCATCGGCCCGGTGTATTCCAAAGCCGAAGCCGAAAAACTCGCCGCCGAAAAAGGCTGGGCCATCGCCCCGGACGGCGATAAATACCGCCGCGTGGTTGCCAGCCCACGCCCGAAACGCATCTTTGAAATTCGCCCGATCAAGTGGCTGCTGGAAAAAAGCGCCATTGTTATCTGCGCCGGTGGCGGCGGGATTCCAACCCTGTATGGCGAAGACGGCAAGCTGCGCGGCATTGAAGCGGTGATCGACAAGGACCTGTGTTCATCGCTGCTGGCCGCGCAACTGGACGCCGATTTGCTGGTGATCGCCACCGACGTCAACGCTGCGTTTATCGACTTCGGCAAGCCGACCCAAAAGGCCATCGGCCAGGCCCACCCCGACGAAATGGAAAAACTCGGGTTCGCCGCCGGCTCCATGGGCCCGAAGGTGCAAGCCGCCTGCGAGTTCGCCCGCCAGACTGGCAAAACTGCCGTCATCGGTTCACTCTCGGACATCGAAGCCATCGTCCAGGGCAGCGCCGGCACGCGCATCAGCACGGCAAAACCTGGCATCACCTACCTGTGAAGTAGAGGAGAAACGCCTATGGCCACCTTTGAACCCGGTCACTTGCACGTCGAACGTCACGCGCTCAACA